>JALHQU010000154.1 GCA_022841795.1 Fimbriiglobus sp. | reverse complement strand
CGGGTCGAGCGGGGACGGCGGGACGGTGCCGGCCACCGGCCGGCCGTGCCGCAGGCGGGTCTTCTCGAAGTCCAGGATCATGCCGGCGGCCTTCTGCACGACCGCCGGGTCGTGGTGAACGAGTTGCCCTTGCAGCGCCAGGACGGCGGCGAACACGGCGTCCGACAGCAGCGCGGACCGGCCCTCGGCCGACGCCGGCAGCGGGGGCAGGGTCTTCTGCGGCTCGCTCAGGTACGGGGCGAGGCGGTTCGGGGCGGTGGAGGTGGCGGTCATGACAAGCCCTCGACTTGAACGGGTGTACTAAGTATTATAATGTACAGTTATCGGGAAGTCAACCGGGGTGGTGGAAATTATTTCAGAATCGGTGGAGCGGAGGCGGGTGCTGTACCATCAGGTGTCGGATCACCCCGTCGCCCGGCTTGTTTCCGTACCCCGCGAGGCCCGTCATGAACCGTCGGAACTTCCTGTTCGCCTCGTCCGGGGCTGCCGCCGGCTCCCTGCTCGTGCCCGGCCTGGCCGACGCCGCGGACGCGGACAAGTCCCCGTATGCCGGCAGCGGGCTGGTCACCGGCACGCCGAAGCCGCTGCGGCACAAGGAGGTGCCCGGGTTCCTGTCCGCCGCCCAGATCGCCCCGCACCACACCGCCCACTACGGCGGCGCGCTCAAGGCGTTCGCCGGTGCGGAGGCGAAGTTCGAGGAGAGCTTCACCAAGGGCACCGCCATCGACCCGGCCGCGTTCGAGCGGCTGAAGCAGATTCAGTCCAGCCGCGGGAACAGCGTCATCCTGCACGAACTGTACTTCGACGGGCTGGCGGTCAAGCCGGCGGACCCGGCCGACGGCATCCGGGCGGCGGTGGAGAAGCGGTTCGGGTCGGTGGACAAGTGGTGGGCCGACTTCGCCGCCAGCGCCAAAGCCGCCGCCGGGTGGGCGATGCTGGTCGTCCACCCGGTGAACGGCCGGCTGTACAACGTGGTGAGCGACGAGCACGCGCAAGGCCCGCTGTGGCTGACCGCCCCGCTGGTGGTGATCGACACCTACGAGCACGCCTTCTACATCGACTACCAGAACAAGAAGGCCGAGTACGTCGAGGCGTTCCGCAAGGTGATCGACTGGGCGGAGGCCGACCGCCGCCACCGGGCGGCGGTGAAGGGTTAATCCCGTAGGGTGGGTCCGGTCCGGTGAGGACCGAGACCCACGTTGCCCGCCCGTGGGTCTCGGTCCTCACCGGACCGGACCCACCCTACACTTGACGGCGAGCGGTGCCGCGGCGTGATTTCGCTTGCAGACCTCCTCCCACCGCGTCTACCGTTGGGGCATGGACGCGACGGATGCTACTGTCGAGATGTCTCGGTTCGTCGTAGTCAGCGTCGGATTCCTGACCGACGGCGGCACCATTCGACTGCACCTGCTGGACGAGCGTGGCGAGCCACACATCGTCCGCCTTCAGCAACATGCATTCCCACAGTCCGTAAACTCGGACAACCTCCCTGGCAGGCTGTATATCGACGACATTGAGGTACCCGTCCGCTCGCCCCAAGAAGCTCGATTACTCGATTCGCTCCTCACGGCTGACGTGCATTCCGAATGGCTCAGGTCCACCGCCCGCAACCTTATCGATGATCTGATTGGCTTCGTCGCCTCGGACGAGTACCTGGAGTTCGCGGCGCAGGTCGATGCGATACGGCTCGGCGTTTGACCGCAAGCTCGGGTCCCTGACACCGATCGTGTACGCTGGCTCGGATGGCGCGTAACGGAGGGCGGCGATGAGCGGGACGGCGGATCGCGAGTATGTGCTCGGCACGCACGACGAGGAACTGGCCCGGCTCGGACTTCAGCACCGGGTGTGGCGGCCTACCGCCCTGGCCTGCTGGCACCGGGCGGGGATCACCGTCGGCTCCCGCGTGCTGGACGTGGGCGCCGGGCCGGGGTTCGCGGCGGTGGACCTGGCCGAGATCGTCGGGCCGACCGGCCGGGTGGTGGCGGTCGAGTTGTCGAGCCGGTTCGCGGCCGCCGGCCGGCAGGCGTGCGCGGCCCGCGGGCTGACCCACGTTGAATTTCACGAACTCGACCTGATGCAGAACGAGTTGCCGGCGGGCGGGTTCGACGCCAGTTGGTGCCGGTGGGTGGCGTGTTTCGTGCCGTCGCCGCGGGCGCTGGTGGCGAAGGTGGTGGCCGCCCTGCGGGTGGGTGGGGTGGCCGTGTTCCACGAGTACGCCGACTACGCCAGTTGGCGGTTCTCGCCGCGGCTGCCGCTCCAGGAGGAGTTCGTTCAGAAGGTGATGGCGAGTTGGCGGGAGTCCGGGGGCGAACCGGACATCGCGCTGGCGCTGCCGCCGCTGCTGGCCGAGGCCGGGTGCGTGGTGCGGGAGGTCACCCCGCGGGTGTTCACCGGCCGGCCGCGGGACCACCTGTGGCAGTGGCCGGCGACGTTCCTGAACGTGAACCTGGACCGGATGCGGGACCTCGGACAGGTGACGACCGAGTGGGCGGAGGCCGCCTGGCAGGAGTTCCGCGCCGCCGAGGCGAACCCGGACGCGCTGGTGGTTACGCCGCTGCTACTGGAGATCATCGCCGAGCGGGTCGTGTAGGTCGTGGTCGAAGCCGGGCGTCAGGCCGGCGAGGCCCGACATCGCGAGGCGTCGGGCCTCGCTCACGCGAGGCGTCGACCGCGACCTACGAAACCCGCTCGGCCAACCGCTCGGCCAACTCGCGGATGTGGGTTCGCCCGTTCGGCCCGTCCTCCAGCTTCGCCAACAGGTCCGGCGGCACCGCCGCCAGCCCGCCGAGCGCCCCGCACAGCGCCCCGGCCATCGCGGACAGGGTGTCGGTGTCATCCCCGAGCGCGATGCACCGGCCGACCGCCCGGCGGAAGTCGCCCTTCTCCGCCGCGAACAGGGCGATGGCCGTCACCACCGAGCGGTGCGCCTGCAGCCCGCTGCCCAACACCGAATACTGGTCGCCCTTCCGCAGCCCGATGGCCGTGTCCAGCGCCCACGTCATCTCCTCGGTCGTCACCCGCTCCCGCAGCTGCTTCAGGAACGGCCGCCGCTCGACCGTCTCGGATCGCACCATCAGCGCCACCGCCAAGGCCATCACCTGCGTCGCCTCGATGCCGACCGGGTGCCGGTGCGTCGGGTGGGCCGACTTCCCGGCCTGCTCCCACACCACATCCAAATCCCGGTGGAACAGCAGCCCGACCGGGGCCACCCGCATCGCCCCGCCGTTGCCCAAAGACCCGCCGGGGAAGTTCGTCTCGGCGACGGCGTTCCAGTCCTCGCCCTGCTGCGCGGCTTCGAGGATCTTCCGCGCCCCGCGGCCGTACCCGCGGTCCGGGGTGTAGTGGGCGGCGAACCGGCGGATCAAGTCGTCGCCGTCCACGCGTCCGAGGTCGGCCAACGACTCGGCCACGCCGATCATCATCTCGGTGTCGTCGGTGTACCGCATGGGGTCGTTCAGCGGGGCCTGCATGAACTGCTCGGGCAGCCCGCGTTCGGCGAAGATGAACCACTCGGGCACGCCCTCGAACGGGGCGGCGAACGCGTCGCCGACGGCCAGCCCGAGCAGGCAGCCGGCGAACCGATCGGCGACGGTCGGGGCGGGCATGGCGGCACCGGGGGCGGGAAGGGGGACTGGCTCATTTTCGCCCCGGCCTGCCGCTGTGAGAAGCAATTACCGAAAATGTGCCTGTACCAAGTCGGTCCCAGGGAATACGGGGACAGGCACCGTTTCGGCATTCTTCCCATCGGAGTCCGGTCGGCGACGAAACGGAGCCAGTCCCCTTCACCCAAATCGGGCGGGCCGGGGTTGAAGGGGGCGTGCCGGACCGCTACAAAAGTGGTTCTTTTCCAATCTACGCACGCACACACGGAGTTGACCGCCATGGCCGAGCGCATGTCCACCGCCACCCGCATGGACCGGGCGCGGGCGAACGGCAAGATCAGCCGCATCGTGAACGGCCACCTGAAGCGGAAGGAGCGGACGAACCGCGACAAGAAGATGGTGGAGTTGATCCAGAAGGGCACGTTCCCGTACATCCCGTCGGTGCAGACGTGGGTGAGCGAGCAACTGGGCAAGCCGTTCACCCAGGTGACCGAAGCCGAGGCGAAAGAACTGGCGAAGTGATGTCGGGCGAACGCGGTACGCACGGCCGGGCGGCGCTGGTATGATCCAGTGTGCCGTCCGGCTTCGTTTTTTGCGCGGGAGGTGAGACATGGCCCCGACCACCCTGGCACCCGAAACCAAATCCCACCCGCAGCCGCTGTCCGACCCGGCGTGGGACGAGCGGGTGCGGCAGCACCTGCTGGCGAAGCTCGACCCGGCCGGCCCGCAGCCGTCCGAGGAACTGCTGCGGGAGGCGGTCGAGCACTGGCGGCTGGCGGTGCTGTTCCCGAACCAGTGGGTGGTGTTCCGCGACGTGTGGCGGTACGAGCACGGCGAGAACGTCGGCCTCCTCCGGCGGGAGGTGTACTTCGTGTCGCCGGATGCGGGTGCCGCACGGGAGTTCTATCACACCTTGCCGGACGACGGCGCCTATTTCGATCTGACGTTCGTGGACTGAACTGTTTCGAACCCGCTCACACGCCCAGGGGTGGACCGTGCGCTTCGATCCGGATCGGTGTTTCGACCTGACGCACACGGTCGTGACGCATGACGACGTGACGTGCCTTCGGCTCGATGTCACCCTGCTCCTGTGGGACGCCGGTGAGGAACGGTTTTCGCCCGTCCGGTTTCGCATCGACAGCGGGTCGGATGTGAGTGTGGTTGCCAGAACCGTGACCGATCGGCTGATGTGGCCGACGGAGCCGTGGCCGGGCCGATCGGCGTTACGGACCTCGTCCGGGGACGACCTGCGGATCGAACGGGTGGCGGGGGTACGATACCGCTTTCCCCGATTGCCGGCGTTCACCTTCCGCACCGACTTCGCCGTCGCGGACGAACTGCCGGCCGACTTCGGCCTGCTCGCGTGGCGGGATTTGGCGTTCGATTTCGGAGTTCGCACGCTTCACCTGCCGCGGTTGGATCCCCTCTTCGGGCAGGTGTTCATCCCCGGCACGCAGCAGTTCTGCCTCCGCCCGGACGCCGAACGGTTCCCGGGCCGGGTGGGTCAGATGGCTTCCTGAGCGGGGGCCGGCCCGTGGCTGCCGCAACGAGGGAAGACCCGCGGGAAGATCGGAATCCGGCCGAACAGCTTCCGCCAGCCCCACGCCTTCGTCACCGCCGGGCGGTCGCAGAACGCGCACCGCACCACCCGCCCGTCCGCCCCGACCACCGCCGTCGCCCGCCGGTCGGTGGCGTGGTCGGTCACCCGCTCGCGGGTCAGGCCGCGGCGCCACAATTCGTTCTCCATCAAATCCACCGCCGCCGGCTCCATGTCGTCCCGGTACACCGTCACCCGGTCGAGCAGTTCCTCGGTGGTCGCCCGGCGGATGTACTCCGCCACTGGCCTGAGTTCGAGCGGCATCCGGCCTCCTGCGGGCGGGTTTGCGGAACTCCCTGAGATGCCCGTCCGTCCAACGGGCACACCGGGCCGGGGGGGGTCTGGGTTTTGGTTTGTTAGCCCGACGCGCGAGCGAGGGACAGACCGCACTCGCCCCTCGCTCGCGCGTCGGGCTAACCCAGACTGCCCGAGAGATCACGGAATTTCCCCGATCGACTTCCGCCCCGGTCGTGTTTTACAATACAGGGTCGGCAACCCGACCACACGCCCCCGCGGACCGTCGCGGGGTTTCCCCACACCCGCCGCCGGAGGGTGACGATGGCCCGCCTGATTCCCGCTTCCCTGTTGGCCGCCCTGGCCGTCGTCCTGATCGCCACCCCGGTGCCGGCCGACGACCCGCCGAAGGCGGCGAAGGCCGACACCCCGAAAGCCGACAAACCGGAAAAGCCGGAGGTGGACCTGACGGCGATGACCCCCACCCAGGCGATCAACCACTACATCGCCCAGGGGTGGGAGAAGGCCGGCATCAAGAAGCCGGCGGCCAAGGCGACCGACGCCGAGTTCCTGCGGCGGGTGTTCCTCGACCTGCTCGGGCGGATCGCCACGGTGGAGGAGGTGCTGGACTTCGAGCAGGACACCTCGGCGAACAAGCGGTCGCGGCTGGTGAAGCGGCTGCTGAACGGCACGCCGGTGTTCAAGAACGGCGAGCAGGCGCGGGACAAGGACGGCAAGCCGCTGTTCGGCCCGTACACGCCGAAGGTGAACGGCCAGCCGGTGAAGGCCGAAGGGAAGGACAAGGAGGTCATCACGTTCGACTACCAGGACGAGTTCGCCGACCACTGGGCGAACTCGTGGACGGTGTGGCTGATGAGCCGCACCACCCACCCGGTGTACCGCGAGCAGATGCACGCCTGGCTGTGGGACAAGTTCTACAACGACCGCCCGCACGACGAGGTGGTGCGGGAGCTGCTGACGGCCACCGGCACCGGCAACCGCAACGGGGCGGTCAACTTCATCGTCGCCCACCTGGGCGACATGGTGCCGCCGGCCGACCGCAGCGAACTCGGGTACCACGACGCCGTGCCCATCACCTCCCGCGTGACCCGGCTGTTCCTCGGCCTGCAAACGCAATGCACCCAGTGCCACGACCACCCGTTCAACAAGGAGTGGGTGCAGTCCGACTTCTGGGGGGTGAACGCGTTCTTCCGCCAGACCCGCCGCAGCGCCACCCCCACCCCGCGGAACCCGGCGAACAACCAGCAGATGATGGCCATCCAGGACAAGATCGAGCTGACCGACGACGTGAAGGTGAACCCGAAGGGGATCATCCAGTACGAGAAGCGGGACGGCACGTCGGCGGCCATCCGCCCGCTGTTCCTGAAGGACTACGCGGTCGCCCTGGACGGCGGCAAGTCCACCAAGAAGATGCCCGCCGCCGGGTCCGAGGGTGCTCCGGCCCAGACCCGCCGGCAGGCGCTGGCCGAGTACGTCATCGGGCATGACAACTTCGCGAAGGCGTACGTGAACCGGGTGTGGGGGCACCTGTTCGGCCGCGGGCTGAACAAGGAGCCGGGGGTGGACGACTTCGGCAGCAACAACGAGGTGGTCCACCCGGAGCTGCTCGACCGGCTGGCCGAGGACTTCAAGAAGTACGGGTACGACACCAAGCGGCTGCTCGAATCGATCTGCACCAGCGAGGCGTACGGGCTGAGCCACGTGGCGAACAAGGAGTACGCCGACCCGAAGTTCGACGCCTTCTTCGCCCGCATGCCGCTGAAAGCGATGTCGCCGGAGGTGCTGTTCGACTCGCTCAACCTGGCCACAAAGGCCGAGGCGGCGGTCGGCGACAAGAAGGCGCGGCAGGCCAAGCGGGACCGCTGGATGAGCCGGCTGGTGGCCAACTTCGGCGACGACGAAGGGAACGAGTTGACGTTCAACGGCACGGTGGTGCAGGCCCTGCTGATGATGAACGGCACCGAACTGAACGACGAGGTGGTGCGGAAGGGCGGGGTGGTGGAGGCGGTGATGCGGAAGCACGGCAAGGGCGGGGTGGTGAACGTGGCCGGGGCGCTCGACGAGCTGTTCCTGATCGCGCTCAACCGGCACGCCACCCCCGCCGAGATCACCGGCCTGAAGGACGTGCTGAACGGCACCGTGGTGGCCGCCCGCGACGACAAGAAGCCGGACGACAAGAAGGACGACAAGGCGAAGCCGGGGGACAAGAAGCCGGACCTGAAAAAGCCGGCCGGCACGGTGGTGTTCGGCACCGGCCCGAACGACCCGCGGTTCTACCAGGACGTGTTCTGGGCGCTGCTGAACACCACCGAGTTCATGCTCAACCACTAACTTTTCTGGCCGCCGCAAGTCGTGTTGCGGGCGGGTCTTCCTTCGGTTAGAAGGAGACTCGCCCGGAATTTTTTCCGATTTGGGGTTGATAAAACGGGGGGGCGATTATCGTTTCGCACAACCACCTGGCGTCACACCTGGAGAAGCGAACGATGTCCACCCTCGCCCGCACCGGCTTCGTCGTCCTGGCGCTGCTCGTCACCACGCCGTTCGCGAGCGCACAGAACCCGCCTCCTCTGGGAGGTGGCAACGGAGCGGTCGTGGTCGACGCGGTGAGAAGGACACCGCCACTACCGGGAATACTCACGGAAGGTCGGTATGCGGTCGCTCCGGGTTCGACCCTGGTGAGTGTCGAAGTCCGACACTACTACTTCGACCCGCGGCAGAATCAGGTTGGTCTGGAGTTCATTACCGCAACCACCGGGAACGTGTCGTATACGGCGAGAACTTCGTTCCCGCCTCCGGGCACAGCCGTTGGCATGAAGACCTTCGCCAGGATTACGGTCGATACCAACGGGGTGCAGTCGGTCTACGGCACTCAGTTCAACAACGGGAACATCTTCCCGATTCCGTAACTGGTTCCTTCCAGAACGTACAGGATGCGTCATGTTCAAAAACGTCAAGCGACGATCGGGACTCAATTTGATTGAGTTGCTGGTCGTTCTGAGCATCCTGGCCGTCTTAATCACCCTGCTACTCCCGGCGGTTCAGCAAGTGCGAACCGCCGCAGCTAGGTTGAAAAGCAGCAATCAACTCCGGCAGGTCAGCCTTCGCACCCACGCTTATGTTGCGAAGTACGACGGTGCGTTGCCGAGTCTGCGGGCACGCCAGTATCCTCTGCCTGGCGCGGCCATTTATGAACAGATCCTGGAGCGCGAAGACAAGCCAGCCATCGGGTCTCAGTATCGGTATCTCGGACTGATCTACCAAAACCCGGCCGACCCGAGCTTTGCAGCGTATCCCGATCTTCCGGGTAACTGTAGTTTTATCGCCAACGCCTTGGCGTTCGCCGACGGCGCGACGATGGCCGGGTCGATCTCGGACGGAGCCTCGAACACCATCGCCTGGACTGAGACATACGCCCGTTGTGGTAGTATGCTGGGCGGGTCCAACCCGATTGGAGTTCACATATACTACAACTCAATCCCCTGCACCATGATCGGCTCTGAGCATCTCCCGTATTGGGAAGCGGACCGACGACCGGCGTTTGCCGATGAATGCTGTGGGAATGTGATGCCGCTCACAACCGGATCACCCGCGGTCACGACGGCTCGTTTCCAGGCCCCGTACCAAAAGAACCGCACTTTCCAAGTCGCTCCGAAGCCGGCCGACTGTGACCCGTCGGTGCCGAACTCGGCGTTCGCGAACGGGCTGATGGTGGCCATGATGGATGGGAGTGTCCGTACCCTCCGCGGCAGCATCGGCGAATCCTCCTACTGGGCGCTCGTCACCCCAGCGGCCGGAGACATGCCCGGTGACTGGTAACTCCGACACGTCACTACTTCACCTTCCCCTCGTCCGTCTCTCCCGGGTGCGGAAGAAGCGGAGCAGGGCGTCGAAGTGGTCGCCGCCGGTGCCCACCTCGATCAGGTCGGCCTGGGCCGACCGGGCCAGTTTGGTGAACGCCGCCCGCCGCTCCGCCGCCCCCGCCGACGGCTCAAAACGTGATTCCTAGACGGCCTCTGAAGAGCCTGAACGACCTGCACCTCGATTCCACGGCCATCGATAACGACGGGCTCAGACACCTCAAGACGATGACCAAACTGAAAATGTTGTCTCTGGAAAACCTCGACGTTGACGACGAGGGGTTGATGCACCTGAAGGGGATGAAGAGCCTGACTGGTCTCGCGTTGGACAAGACCAAAGTTACGGGTGCCGGGCTGACCAATTTGAAGGAGATGACCGACCTCGAATACCTCGGGGTGACCGGCACGGGTGTCTCCGACGACGACCTGAAGCATCTGAAAGGGTTCACGAAACTGGAACTGCTCAAGCTGAGCGGTACGGCGGTCACGACGGCGGGGGTGAAGGAGTTGAAGAAGTCGCTCCCGAACGCGTGCATCTCACTGCGTCGCCGATAGGTAGGTGCAACTTCGCCACGGATCGCATTTCTGGCGAGCGGCCGGCACAAAAGCAAGACGGCCGGGGGTGAACCCGGCCGCTCGCTGCTCTCGCACACGTGCTGCTACGTTACCCCTTCGCCTCGGCCAGCACCGGCTCGGCCGGGGCGGCGGCGCCGGCCGTCTCGAACACCAGCTTCTTCTCCTCGCCCTCGCCGGCGGTGACGACGGTGATCGCGTCCTTGCCGACGAACTCGCCCTTGAGCAGCGCCTCGGCCAAGGTGTCCTCCAGGTGCTGCTCGACCGACCGGCGGAGCGGGCGGGCGCCGAGCTCGGTGCTGCTCCCCTTCTCGATCAGGAACTCCTTCGCCTCCGGGGTGACGGTCAGGGTGAACCCCTTCTCCTTCAGCCGCTTGCTCAGCTTGGCCAGCTCCATGTCCACGATCTGGATCAGGTTGTCCTTGTTCAGCGAGCGGAACACGATCACGTCGTCGAACCGGCCGAGGAACTCGGGGCGGAACTCCTTGCCCATCCGCTCCAACAGCCGCTTCTTCATGTCCTGGTAGTTCATCTCCGCGTCCCGGTTCAGCCCGCGGGTGAACATGGTGGACATGTCGTCCTTCTGCGAGATGATCTCCGCCCCGATGTTGGTGGTCAGGATGAGGATGGTGTTCTTGAAGTCCACCACCCGGCCGACGTTGTCCGTCAGCCGCCCCTCCTCCAGGATCTGGAGGAGCATGTTCCACACGTCCGGGTGCGCCTTCTCGATCTCGTCCAGCAGGACGACCGAGTACGGCTTGCGGCGGATCTTCTCCGTCAGTTGGCCGCCCTCCTCGTACCCGACGTACCCCGGCGGGGCGCCGATCAGCCGGCTGACGTTGTGCTTCTCCATGTACTCGGACATGTCCAGTTGCACGATGGCCGTCTCTTCCCCGAACTGGAACTTGGCCAGCGCCTTCGCCAGCAGCGTCTTGCCCACCCCGGTCGGGCCGGCGAAGATGAAGCTGCCGATCGGCCGCCGCGGGTCCTTCAGCCCGCTCCGGCTCTTCCGCACCGCCTTGGCGATGGCGGCGATGGCCTCGTGCTGGCTGACCACCGTCTTGTGCAACTCGTCCTCCATGGTCAGCAGCCGGCGGGTCTCGTCCTCGCCCACCTTCCGCAGCGGCACGCCGGTCATCTTGGAGACGACCTCGGCGATCACCTCTTCATCCACCACGCCGTCCGCCTCCTTGCTCTTGTCCCGCCAGTCGCGGACGAGCGTGTCCTTCTTCTTCTTCAGCTTGTCCGCCTGGTCGCGGAGCGCCGCCGCCTCCTCGAACTGCTGGGCGGCCACCGCCGCCTCTTTCTCGGCGTTCAGCTTCTCGATGTTCTCGTCCAACTCCTTCAGGTCCGGCGGCCGGGTCATGGCCTTCAGCCGGATGCGGGCGCCGGCCTCGTCGATCACGTCGATCGCCTTGTCCGGCAGGCACCGCCCGGAGATGTACCGGTCCGACTGCTCGACCGCGGCGCGGAGCGCGCCGTCGGTGATCTGCACCCGGTGGTGGCTCTCGTAGCGGTCGCGGAGGCCCTTCAGGATCTCCACCGCCTCGTCCTTGCTCGGCGGGTTGACGATCACCTCCTGGAAGCGGCGGGCCAGGGCCGCGTCCTTCTCGATGTACTTGCGGTACTCGTCCAGGGTGGTCGCCCCGATGCACTGGATCTCGCCGCGGGCCAGCGCCGGCTTGAGCACGTTGCTGGCGTCTATTGCGCCTTCCGCGCCGCCGGCCCCGACCAGGGTGTGCAGCTCGTCGATGAACAGGATGGTGTTCTTCGCCCGCCGCACCTCGTTCATCACCGCCTTGATCCGCTCCTCGAACTGCCCGCGGTACTTCGTACCCGCCACCATCATGGCCAGGTCCAGCACCACCAGCCGGCGGTCGCGGAGCAGGTCCGGGATGTTCCCGTCCACGATCATCTGGGCCAGCCCCTCGACGATGGCCGTCTTGCCGACCCCGGCCTCGCCGAGCAGCACCGGGTTGTTCTTGGTGCGGCGGGACAGCACCTGGATCACCCGCTCGATCTCGTTCGCGCGGCCGATCACCGGGTCGAGCTTGCCCTGGCGGGCGAGTTCGGTCAGGTCGCGGCCGAAGGAGTCCAGCGCCGGGGTTTTGGATTTGGTCTTGCCGGACGAGCGCTCGCGTTCGCCCCGCTCGCTCCGCTCGCCCGGTTCGTTTTCGTTCGGCATCGGGTTGTGCCCCAGCAGGTTGAGAACTTCCTCCCGCACGTCTTCCAGCTTCAGCCCCAGGTTCATCAGCACCTGGGCCGCCACCCCCTCCTGCTCCCGCAACAGGCCGAGCAGCAGGTGTTCCGTGCCGACGTAGCTGTGGTTCAGGTTGCGGGCTTCTTCGATGCTGTACTCGATCACCTTCTTGGCGCGGGGGGTGTGCGGCAGCCGGCCCATCACCACCTGGTCCCCGCCCTGCCCGTGCTGGACGATCCGCTCCACCTCCAGCCGGATCTTCCGCAGGTCCACGTCCAAATTCTTCAGCACGTTGGCGGCCACCCCCGAGCCTTCCTTCACCAGCCCGAGCAGGATGTGCTCGGTGCCGATGTACTCGTGGTTGAACCGCTGCGCCTCCTGGTTCGCCAGCTGCATCACCTTGCGGGCGCGGTCTGTGAATCGCTCGTACATCGTGGGCCGTCTCCGGTCGATGGTCGTGACCGAACGGGGTGCGTTGGTCTATCCGTCATCTTATGCGCGGCGGCCGCGGGCAACCAACTCGGCGGGCGACCGGGCTGGCGTGAGGTGCGGCACGGGCGTTGAGAGGAAGATGTCGAATACTAGGGCGGGGGTCAAACCCGGTCAAGCCGAGGGGCGCTGATCGTCGCCACGAGCCTGCGAGCGGGCATGGGGAAGACGACCTCACCCCCGGCCCCCTCTGCCTGTTAGCCCGACGCGCGAGCGAGGGCCGGCCAGAAGACCTCACCCCCCGGCCCCCTCTCCAAAGTGGAGATGGGGTGTTCAAGCGGGATAGCTGGCCGGCGTATGCGATGGCTCGGCGCCGGCCGGTGGGGGGAACACAGAAGCGACCGGCAGTTGAACACCCCCTCTCCGGGTCGGAGAGGGGGCCGGGGGGTGAGGTAGTCGGAGCCCCCTCTCTGTTCATGGAGAGGGGGCCGGGGGGTGAGGTCTCTTCGGGCGTAATCCGCCGCCCCGCCCGCGGTATAACACCCACGGGGCCTACCTCCGGAGGGAATCGCGTGGCGAACGTGCTGCTCGGGGCGACGGGAAGCGTGGCGGCGGTGCGGGTGCCGGTGCTGTTCGAGCAACTCACCGCCCGCGGCCACGCGGTGAAAATCGTGGCCACCAAACCGGCCACCTACTTCTTCGACCCCGCCCCGCTCCGCGATCACCTGACGCTGGACGCGGACGAGTGGCCGGGCGACCGCTACACCCGCGGGGACGAGGTGCGGCACATCGAACTCCGCCGCTGGGCGGACCTGTTCGTCATCGCCCCGCTGGACGCGAACACGCTGGCGAAACTGGCCGTCGGGCTGAGCGACAACGCCCTCACCTGCGTGTGGCGGGCGTGGGACTGGGCGAAGCCGGTGATCCTCGCGCCGGCCATGAACACGCTCATGTGGGAGCACCCGTTCACCCGCAAGCACCTGCGGGCGCTCGCCGCCGACTTCGGCGCCGCCCACATCCCCGGCCACTTCGACGAGGCGATGCTGGTGCGGCAGATCAACGACCGGGCGAAGGGGCTGCGGATCGTCGGGCCGATTTCGAAGGAGCTGGCGTGCGGGGACGTGGGGGCCGGGGCGATGGCCGAGGTGCCGGACGTGGTGGCGGCGGTGGGGGAGATGTTGGGTCGAAAGTAACCGGCCCACGCCGTGGGCCGTGGCAGCGAGAGTAGCCCGCCCACGCCGTGGGCCGAAACTTCCGCTCACGGCGTGAGCGGGCTACATCTACATCGGGGAAATCTGGTAGGGCGGGCCGACGACGGCCGCAGGCCGACTAGCCCCGCCACCTCGTCCGGCGGGGCTTAACCCTCGCTGGCGCGTCGGGCTAACGTCCCCAACTGCACCAACTGCCCGGAGAAGTTCGCCCGTGTTTCCGTCCACGCCCCGACCTTCCCCCCGCCGCCGTTCACCCCGTCCGCCAGCCCGCGGGTGAGGGCGTACCAGCAGAAGTAGCAGTGGTTGGACGTCTCGCCGGGCAGGGCGTCCGGGTCGCGGGCCAGGATTTCATCCCGGATGGCGGTCAGCCCCTCGCGGAACACCTTACCCACATACGGGTGTTCGCGGCCGTTCCGCACGATTTGCTCGGCCGACTCGGTGTAAATGTTCCCGATCGTCAACTGGTCCAGATCGGAGGCGAACCCGCAGCACGGCTTCACCTCGCCCCGCGGGTTGACGATCAGCGCCTGCCCCGGCCCCTCGCAGTAGTCCTCCTCGAACCACGTCCCGTCCCACGCGGACGTGGGCAGCTTCTCCGCCCGCTCCACCGGCGCCAGGTGGTTCCAGTTCAGCGTCATCGTGAAGTCGTCCGACACCAGCAGGTGACGGCCGAGCAGTTCCGACCACTCGATGACCGCGTCCAGTTCCGTCGCCAGCCGGCGGATCGGCTCCAGCCCCTTGTCCGGGGCGGCGCTGGCGTAACTGAGCGACAGGATGGTGTCCTCGGCGAACACCCGGCGGGTGACGCGGCAGAACTCGACCAGCTTCGGGATCTCCATGCCGTGGAACTTGTCCACGCTCAGCCCGATCTTGCCGGTGAACCCGGCGTCGCGGATAGCGGTCAGCACTTGCTCGGCGTGGGCCTCGTCGCGGTGCCACAGGCCGTTGGTCATCAGCTTGTCGAACCGGAACCCGAGTTCGCTCCCCCGCTTCGTGAGCGCGACCAGGAAGTCCGGGTACAGGAACGGCTCCCCGCCGGTGAACCCGAGTACCTGAATGCCGAGCGCGTGGCACTGGTCGAGGAAGCGGAGCGCCGTGGGGATGTCGAGGTAGTCCGTCCACTCGATCGGCACGCAGCAGTGCGGGCAGGCCAGGTTGCACTGGTAGGTGCCGGCGAACGAGACGTAGTTCGGGCGGAACGTGCGGGAGCGGTCGCGGACGGACCGGCCGGCATCGCGGGTGAGCGGCGGCTTGTTCATGCTAGAAATCCAGAAGATTTCACCGCCGAGGGCACATGAGGGCACGAGAGGAAAACAGGAAGAGGTGTTCTGAGAACCGGATCTTCTCTTCTCTCATGTGCCCTCATGTGCCCTCGGCGGTGAATCGTTTTCATCCCTTCGCCGCGCGGATGTACGCCTCGAAGTTCGCCACCGGCGTCTCCTTGCCGACGCCGTGGTTCAGGTTCAGGATGTGCCGCCGCCCGCTACCTGCCTTCAAACATGCCCGCACCGCCTCCTCAACCTGCTGCGGGGTGCCGGCTCGCAGCACCTCCTCATCGACGTTGCCCTGGAACACGAGATTCGGGTACGTCGCCTGCGCCGCGGTCAGGTCGTGTTGCGTGCCCAGGCTCACCACGTCCGCCCCGCTGGCCGCCATCAGGTCCAGGTGCGGGCACTCCTTCACGAACAGGATGCGGGGCACGCCGGTGACGGCGTTCAGGATGTGCGAGTGGAACGGCTGGGCGAACCGCTCGTACTCGGTGCGGTCGAGCAGCCCGGCCCACGAGTCGAACAGTTGGTACAGGTCCGCCCCTTCGCCCACCAGCGTCTTCAGGAACTCGACGGTGGCGTTCGACAGCGTCTTGAGCAGCCGGTCCCACACGGCCGGGTTGTCGGCGGCGAACCGCCGCGTGGCCGTCATGTCCTTGCCGGTGCCGATGCAGTAGGTGGCGACGGTGAACGGCGCGCCGGCGAACACGATCACCGGCAGCTCACCGTTCAGTTCCTGCTTCACCCGCCGCAGCAGGTCGCGGATGTGCTGGTAGCTCTCGGGCGGCGGGAACGGGTTCAGCCGTTCCAGGTCCGCCATCGTGTGAATCGGCCGGTCCGGCATCGGCCCGCGGCCGGGCTTCAACTCGAACGGCAGGCCCATCGCCAGCGGCAGGGTGGTGATGTCGTAGAAGAGGATGATGGCGTCCACCCCGAACCGCCGCGGGCAGAGGGTGGCGGCGACGGCCTTCTCCACGTCCTCGGAGAAGGCGAAGAACTCGGCCCCGGCCCGCACCCGGCGGAACTCCGGGTCCCACCGCCCGGCCTGCCGCATGGCCCACACCGGCGGCCGCGGCACGGCCTCCCCGCGGGCGGCGCGGACGAGCAGGTGGGGCGAAGCCGGGGTGCTGTTCATGCGGGGTATGATATCGCCCGCCCCCACCGCGGACGGTTCCGGAAGTGGTCCGGCGGTGCCGGACCACGGGCCGCCACAGAGGGCGGCCCCTACAGACCGCGCGGGTTTGTAGGGGCCGC
>JALHQU010000153.1 GCA_022841795.1 Fimbriiglobus sp. | reverse complement strand
GCGCGACGTGAGTCCGCCGGTGTTGAAGAACCGGCGGACTCACGTCGCGCCGTTCGCCGGGCATTACGATACGACGGCCGGGGCGGGGGCCGGGTTCGCCGGGGCGGGCTTGGCCGCGGCAGGCGGACGCGGCTTGAAGTTGCCCTGCTGCTCCGGCGGCAGGGCGGCGCGGCCTTCCAGCACCGCGTCAGCCAGCTTGCCGACGATCACCTCGATCGACCGGATGCTGTCGTCGTTCCCGGGAATCGGCAGGTCCACCGGGTCCGGGTCGCTGTCCGTGTCGATGAGCGAGATGGTGGTGATGCCCATCCGCTGGGCTTCCTTGATGGCGATGTGCTCCCGCTTCGGGTCCACAATCACCAGCGCGTCCGGCAGCCGGTTCATCTCTTTGATGCCCAGCAGGTTCCGCCGGATCTTCAGCAGCTCGCGGCTGAGGGTGGACACCATCTTCTTGCTGTAGTTGCGGATCGGGGCGGTGTCCGGCGCCCGCGTCAGGTCCAGCTTGCCGGCGTCGGTGATCATGCCGGCGACGTAGGTGGTCATGTCGTGCCGGGCCGGGTTGTCGCCCTCCGGCAGCCACATGGCCTCAAGCTCCTTCAGCCGGTTCAGCCGGTTGCGGATGGTCTTGAAGTTGGTGAGCGTGCCGCCCAGCCACCGCTCGTTCACGTACGGCATGCCGCACCGGGCCGACTCCCGCTCCAGGATGTCTTTGCCCTGCCGCTTGGTGCCGACGAACAGCACCAGTTGCCCCTTGCCCACGACCTGCGACAGGTACCGGTAGGACCGCAGCAGGCCCCGCACCGTCTCCCGGAGGTCGATGATGTGGATCATGTTCCGCTTGCCGTAGATGTACGGCCGCATCTTCGGGTTCCACCGGCTGGCCCGGTGGCCGTAGTGAACCCCCGCCTCGAGTAGGTCTTTCACGTCTACGAGCGCCACACACATCCCCCTTTCCGGCCTGAGACGAACGCCTCAGCCGCTGACGGTTTCAGAAACACCCCCAACACGGTTTCTGGGGTGGAAGCTAGTACTGTAGCAAGAACGGGTTCGGCGGCCAAGCCGACGGGTTGAATTTGCGGCGGTTGCGGGGGCGGTCGTGAGAATCATCCCGGTGCTGGATGTGATGAACGGAACGGTTGTGCGGGCTGTGGGCGGCCGGCGGAGCGAGTACCGGCCGGTCGTGAGCCGTCTGACGGACTCGACGGAGCCGCTGACGGTGGCGAAGGCCCTGCTGGCGGCGACGGGGGTGAGCGAGCTGTATGTGGCGGATTTGGATGCCATTCTTGGTGAACCCGAGCCGCAAGGCTCGTGGGTGCGTTCCGGTGGGGCAAGTTTCCAACTTGCCGTGGCAAGATGCAATCTTGCCCCACTCGGTTGGCTTGCACCCGCGGCCCTGGCGGGCCGGGTTCACCAAGAGATCACCGTCTGGCTCGACATCGGCTTGCGGGACGCATCCGAAACGATCCACTTGGCCCGGTTCCGCAACGTCCGACCAGTCATCGCGTCCGAGACGTTCGGCGGGTCAGCGTCCCACGACGAACTGCTCCGGTTGCGGCCCGCCGTGTCGATCGACTTGCGGAACGGCGAACTCCTCTCCGCTTCGTCCGACATCACTTCGCCGCACGAACTGGCCGAACGAATGCACACCGCCGGCTACCGCACGTTCCTTCTGCTCGACCTGGCCCGCGTGGGCATGAACGCCGGGCCGGGGACGGAGCCGCTGTGCGGCGAACTGCGGCGGCGATACCCCGACATCGAACTGCTCGTCGGCGGGGGGGTTCGCAACCGCGACGACATGCGGCGGCTGGAAGACGCCGGGGCGGACGGCGTGCTGGTGGCGTCCGCCCTGCACGACGGGACGCTGCCGTGAGCCGCTTCCCACTGACGATGGCCGACCCGTGCGGCGGGTGTGGGCGGTGTTGCGAGACCATCGGCCTGCCGCCGTTCGAGGCGGCCAACCCGGACTTCGGCCCGCAGCCGGTTCACCTCCGCGGCCTGACCGACTCGCAGATGGCCGACGCCGTGTTCGACACCGAGTTGTTCCTGCGGATGCCGGCCGAGGTGCGGGCCGCCCACGCCGAATTGTTGCTGAACCTGTCCGCCGACCCGACCGGCGAACATTGTGCGTGGTACGACGCCGAGCGGAAGCGGTGCCGGCACCACGACTGGCGGCCGGCGACGTGCCGGCGGTTCGAACCGGGCGGCGAGCGGTGCGTGCAGTTGGTCGCCAGCCCGGAGGTGGTGCTGATCTGGCAGGACGACCGGCGGGTCGAGCGGTGGAGAAATCCGCGAATGTAACCGGCCCACGCCGTGGGCCGTAGCGGCCTCGGCCCACGGCGTGGGCCGGTTACTATTCGGCCAACTTCCCGATGCTCTCGCCGGTCATGCGGTACACCGTCCACCCGCCCACCGGCTTCGCCCCCAGACTGTCATAGAACCCGATGGCCGGGGTGTTCCAATCCAGCACGCTCCACTCGATCCGCCCGCAGTCGCGCTCGACCGCCAGTTGGCCGATCGCCCGCAGCAGCGCCTTGCCGTGTCCGGCCCCGCGACACTCGGGCAGCACGAACAGGTCTTCCAGGTAGATGCCGGGTTTGCCCAGGAATGTGCTGTAGTTGTGGAAGAACAGAGCGAAGCCGACGGCTTGGCCGTCGGCTTCGGCGATCAGGCATTCGGCGTAGGGCCGCGGGCCGAACAGGTGGGCGGCGAGCTTCGCCTCGTCCAACACGACCGAATCGGACAGCTTCTCGTACTCGGCGAGGGCGCGGATGAGGCCGGCGATGACCGGCACGTCGGCGGAGGTGGCGGGGCGGATCATGGGTTGGGTTGGCAAGTTGAACCACAGAGGCACAGAGGCACAGAGAAGACGAGAATACAGGTTTTTAGATCGCCGTCTTGATCGGTCTCTGTGTCCCTGTGCCTCTGTGGTTAGTTCTTCACTTCTTCGACTGCACCAGGAACTCCAGCAGGTCCGCCGCCTGTTGCGGCGTCAGGTCGGCCAGCAGGCCGCTTGGCATGAGCGACTCGCGGGCGGGGGTGAACTGGTCGATGTCCTTCGCGGCGAACGTGTGGTCCTTGTTCTGCGCGTCCCGCAGCGTCGTCTCCTTCGCGTCGCGCTTCACCAGCACGCCGGTCACGGCCCGCCCGTCCTCGCACCTCAGGATGTAGCTCTGGTACTTCGCCTCCACGCGGCGGGACGGCAGCAGCAGGCTTTCGAGCAGTTCGTCGCGGGTGCGGTCCTTGCCGACGGCCGTCAGGTCCGGGCCGATGTCCTTGCCGGTGCCGCCGTGCTTGTGGCAATCGACGCACTTGTTCGTGGCGGCGAGGAACACCGCCTTCCCCTTCTCCGGGTCGCCCTTGAGCGAGGTGATGACCTTCGGCCGCGGGTTCGGCCCGAGCTTCCGCTCCCCGCCGCTCGGCGGGAAGTACCCCTCGAACAGATCGCGGACCGGACCGGGCGGCAGCTTGGCGGCCTCGGCCGTGTAGACCGAGACGACTTTCTCCGGATGTTCAGTGAACTGCGAGAAGTCTTTCGTGCAGAACGACCACGCTTGCCCGAGTGCCTCACACGGGTCACTCAACTGCTCGGGTGGCATCTTGGGTGTGTAGACGATCTTTCCGATAGCTTCCTGGCTGGCTACCCAACTTGCGATGAGATCGACTCCGCTCGGATCGGGCAACTCAGCGCCGATGTGTGGCATTCGGTCCTTGCCGAACTTCGTCATCCGGAACAGGAGCGTACTCTCGAACGGCTTGCCCTTCTTGATGATCCGCGCGTCCTTGATGCCGAAGTCGCCCCGCGTCGGCTTCACGTCCAGCACCTGCTTCAGGTCCGACCCGCGGGTCAGCTCGAACGGCACCGACCCGCCGCCGCCGTTGCGGTGGCAGTGCGAGCAGTTGACGTGCAGGTAGCTCCGCGCCCGGTCGTTCAGGTTCGCTTTGTCGTCGTGCGGGTCGGTGTGCTTCGGCAGCTTCGCCGTGTTCGCGTCGGTGAACGGCTCCTTCGGCTTGTTCTTCTTGTCCAACCGCTCGATCATGCCCAGGTCGCACATCGCCGCCAGTTGGTTCCGGCCGTTCACCGGCTTGTTCAACTGGTCCGCGTTGAACGCCAGCGACACCTCGGCCCACGGGGTGTGGCACGTCAGGCATTGCGTGCGGCTGGCGAAGCTCCACATCTGCTCCCGCTTGCCGCCGGGCACCCGCTTGTCCGCCACCAGGAAATACTTCTCCGTGCCGTCGGCGGGAATCAGGTCGGCGTCGGTCTGGTCGTCCCGCCAGGCGAACGTGTACGCCTGCCAGAACGCCCCATCGTAGTGCAGCAGTTGCGTCTCGATCCGCTTCGCCTTGCCCGGTTCGAGTTCGAGCGTGAGCGTGCGGCCGAGGACCGAATCCTTCGGGAACACGAGCGAGAACGGCAGCCACTCGACGTAGCCGATCTTCTGCCGCTCGTCGTGCCACTTCACCGCCTCCTTGTTCGGCAGCGCCACGAACCGCTCGGACGTGGCCCCGTCCGCCCACGCCGCCGCGTTCACCTCGAACGGGTACACGCCGGCCGCGAGCTTGTGCCCCGGCACGTTGGCGAACAGGCCGGTGCCGCTCAGCGTGGTGGGGAACGCCTTCGGGTCGTAGGCCGGCTTGGTGTTCTTCTCGAACGTGTACAGCAGGCCGGTGTCGTAGTCGGCGAAGTACAGCTCGCCGGCGTTGTCCTCGCCGAAGCACGCGCTGCGGATCTGCGGGTCGATCACATCGACCAGTTCCGTGCAGCGGTCGCCCTTGACCGTCGCCGCCCAGAACCGCTTGGTCATGTAGTCCGAGAAGATGTACTTCCCGTCCCACTCGGGGAACTTCTTCCCGCGGTACACGTACCCGCCGTTCACACTCGCCGCCTGGCTGTGGTCCAGTTCCACCACCGGCGGGGTGATCGTCGGCGTCGGGCCGGGGTTCAGGCTGACGTTGATCGGCTGGCGGCCCTCGGTCACGCTCCACCCGTGGTTGCTCCCCTTGCTCAGCTTGTGGACCATCTCCCACGCCTCCCACCCCACGTCGCCCAGCCACAGGTCGCCGGTCTTGCGGTCGAAGCTCATCCGCCACGGGTTGCGGAACCCGTAGCTCCAGATCTCCGGCCGCACGGGTTTGCCGTCCTGCTTCATGCCGATGAACGGGTTGTCCTTCGGCACGGCGTAGTTCTTCCCGTCGTCCTTCTTGTCCACGTCGATCCGCAGTACGCTGCCGAGCAGGTCGGTGCAGTCGGTGCCGGTCTTCCACGGGTCGGGCGGGTTCGGGTCGGCGGCGTCGCCGGTGGAGATGTACAGGAACCCGTCCGGGCCGAAGTGCAGATCCCCGCCGTTGTGCCCGCCCTGCTCGAACGTGAGGACCACCTCCTCGGACGCGACGTCCAGCTTCGGCACCCCGCCGGCCGTCGTCACCGTGAACCGCGACACCCGGCTGCCGTCCGGCAGGTTCTTCTCCGGGTTGAACCGGCCGACGTTCGGCCCCTTCTTCCCCTTCAGCGTGTAGCAGACGTAGGCCAGGCGGTTCGTCTCGAACTTGGGGTGGAACACCAGCCCGTACACGAACTCGAACTCCTTCGCCGTCGGCAGTTCCTTCAGCTTCTTCCAGTCCGCCTTCAGGTCGGCGAACAGGTCCGGCGGGGCGTCCGGCGTCTTCGGGTCGAGGCTGAACAGCTTGCCGTCCTGCTCGCCGACGAACAGCCGGTCCGACCCCGGCATGCGTGCGATCAGCAGCGGGTGGTTGAACTTGGCGTTCGGGAACACGCGGGCGGCGGCGTAGGGCGGCGGCGGCTCCGGGCTGCCGGTCACTTTGCCGGCCGTCCACGGCACCCGCTCGGCGGCGACAGGGGGTTTGGGGGGCGGTTGCCCCCCAACCTGAGCGGCGGCGACAACCAGGATGAAACACACGCCGAATCGGGACATGGGAGCGGACCTTCCGGCCGAGACGGGGATGACTGAGACTATACCGGACCGCCCGCCGGTGTGCTATGGTAGGCGTGGACATGGGTTGAGCCTGTGGCGTCCGGGCGCGGTTCGCCCTCACCCCCGGCCCCTCTCCCACGGACGGCTCCCGCTTCGCGGACCCTGGGGAGAGGGGAGGAAGACACCGAACTCCCCCTCTCCCCAGCCCGGCGTGAGCCGAGCGTCCGTGGGAGAGGGGGTTGGGGGGTGAGGGCGAATCCGGAACTCGAACCCCGAAGCACTCCCGACCACTCCCCCTCGCGTGGTGACCGCCGCATGTCGGTTCTGATCTCGTGCCCCGGTTGCGGGAATCAGGGTGAGATGCCCCCCGGCGGGCTGGCCGGGGCCACCCTCACCTGCCGCAGTTGCGGGGTGCGGTTCTCGCCGATCGCCGAACTTCCCACGGCTGTTCCCCCGCCGGTCGATCCCGATCCGCTACCCGATGCCGCCGGCGGGGTGTGGGTGGGGGTCGGGCCGGCCGCCCCCGCCCCGGTGGTGTCGCTCACCCCCGCGCCGGTGAAGGCCGCGCAGCGATCGCTCGCCGACGTCACCCCGGAGAACGCCGCCGCCCACGCCGCCTGGCTGCGGGCCGAGACCGAGCGGTTCCAGAACTACGTCGATCGCCAGTTGGCCGCGCTCGGCAAGATGCGGGAGCAGGTGGCGGCGTTCGAGGCGAAAGCGCGGGCGGACGCTCTGGTCCGAGAGCAAGCGGTGAACCGCGACCGGGCGCTGGTCGAGGGGCGGGCGACGGACCTGGCCCAGCGGGAGGCGACGCTGGCCGATGCCCTCACCCGCCAGGGGGACGAGATGGCCGCCGAGCTGAACCAGATGATGGCCGCCGAGCGGGACCACCTGGGCAAGCGGGCGGCGGACCTGGAGCGGCTGGAGCGGTCGCTCCAGGTGCGGCTGGCCGAGGTGGAGGAGTTGGAACACACGCTGCGGCGGGAGCTGGACGAGCGGGAGGCGGAGGTGTTGCGGGAGCGGCGGGAACTGGACGAGGTGGCGAACGAACTCCGCACCCGCACCCCGTCGCCGGTGTCGCTCCCACGACCGACCCCGGTGCCACCGACGGTGCCGATCCTGCCCCCACCGTCACCCTCACCGCCGACGTTCGCCTGCGGCTGACGGCTCACTTCCCCTTCTTCTGGGCGAACAGCCAGTCCCGCGTCTTGTCGTCCTTGTACGTCGGCGTCCACGAGTCGTGGCCGACGCCGGGGAACTCGGTGTACTCCGGCTTGCCGCCGGCCTTCTTGATGGCGGCGACCATCTCGCGGGACCGCTCGGGCGGCACCGCCGTGTCCTTGTCCCCGTGGAACACCCAGATGGGCAGCTTGGCCAGCTTCTCCGCCTGCGCCGGGTCGCCGCCCCCGCACACCGGCAGGGCCGCCGCGAACAGGTCCGGCTTGCGACAGATCAGATCCCAGGTGCCGTACCCGCCCATCGACACGCCCGTCAGGTAGATGCGGTCCGGATCGACGCGGTACTCCTTGCTCAGGGCGTCGATCAGGTCGAGCACCAGCGCCGCCGGCTCGGTCGGCTTGTCGGCGAACGTCGGGTTCACCTTCGTGTCCCGGATGCCCGCCCACATCTTGTCCGACGGGCACTGCGGCACCGCCAAGAAGCACGGGTGCTTCTTCCGGGCCGCATCGGTCACGAACCGCTCGACGCCGTTCTTGAGCTGCTTCTTGTTGTCGTCGCCCCGCTCGCCGATGCCGTGCAGGAACACCACCAGCGGGTAGCGGTCCTTGCCGTCCTTGCTGTACCCGTCCGGCTTCATCAGGCGGTACGGCAGCTTCGCCTTGTCGTGGGTGTGGGTGTGCTTCTCCAACAGCTTGTCCATGTCGGGCTTCGGGTCCGGTTGCTGGGCGGGGGCGAGCGTGCCGGCGAGCAGGACGCCCACCGCGGCGAGGACGGGTTTCACGGGTTCGACTCCGGGAACAGGGGAGGGGAGTGGTGCCGTCAGCGCGGGCCGCCACAGAGGGCGGCCCCTACAAGGCTGCAAGATTTGTAGGGGCCGCCCTCTGTGGCGGCCCGTAGGTCCGGCTGTGCCGGACCTACTTCCCCGCCGGCTTCCGCGACGCCTTCAGCATCTCGGCGGCTTCTTTCAAGGTGGTGTCGGTGCGGGCGTCGCCGCGGAGCATGAGGGCCAGCTCCTCCACCCGCGCCGCGTCCGACTCCAGCGGGGTGATGGTGGTGCTCGTCCGCTTGCCGGCGGTGGCCTTGCGGATGGTCCACTGGCGGGCGGCGTGGCTGGCCACCTGCGGCAGGTGCGTCACGCACAGCACCTGGTGCGACTCGCCCAGCCGGGCCAGCTTCTGCCCGAGCGCGTCCCCCAGCCGCCCGCCCACGTTCGCGTCGATCTCGTCGAACACCACCAGCGTGCGGACCGGGTCGTGGGCGGCCAGCACCGTCTTGAGCGCCAGCATGGTGCGGGACAGTTCGCCGCCGCTCGCCACCTTCCGCAGCGGGCGGGGCGGCTCGCCGGGGTTGGCGGTGAGCATCAGTTCCACGTGGTCCGCGCCGGCGGCGGGCACGTCGGCGTCCGGGGTGAGCGGCAGCGGTTCGAGCACGGCGTCGAGCTTGGCCTTCGGCATGCCCAGGTCGGCGAGGTGCTTCTGCGCCTCGGCCGCCAGCTTCTTCGCCACCTTCGCCCGCCCCTTGCTCAGCCCCGCCGCGGCCTCCTTCAGCTCGGCGAACGCCAACGCCAGTTGCCCGGCGATGCCGGACAGGTCGTCCTCCTGCTTCTGCAACTCCCGCTCCTTGTCGCCGAGCGAGGCGTGGTACGCCACCAGGTCGTCCGTCCGCCGGCCGTACTTCGCCTCCAGCTTCTTCAGCAGTTGCACCCGCCGCTCGACCGCGTCCAGCCGCTGCGGGTCGGCCTCGAACGACTCGCTCAGGTCGCGGCACGTCTCGGCCAGGGCCGTCACCTCCGGGCGGAGCGCCTCCAGCCGTTTCGCCACTTCTTCGATGCGTGTATCCAGCCGCCCCCACTGGTGCGCCGGCTTGATGAGTTTGGCGATCACCTCGGCCACGCACCCCTCGTCGTCTGCCAGCCGGGCGGCGATGCCGGCGTTGAACGCGGCCAACTCCTGCGCGTTCAGCAGCGTCTCCCGCTCCCGCTGCAGGCGGTCGAACTCGCCGGCCTCGGGCCTGGCCGCGTCCAGTTCCTCCCGCTCGAACCGCACCAGCGCGAGTTCCCGCTGCCGCGCCTGGCGGTGGTCGGTCAGTTCCTTGTGCCGGTGGCGGAGGCCGCGGACCCGGTCGGCGACGGTGACATACGCCTGTCGCAGGTCGGTCAGCTTGCCGAAGGCGTCGAGCAGGTCGAGTTGGTACGCCGGCTGGAGGAGGGAGTAACTCTCCCGCTGGCCGTGGACGTCCACCAGCATCTCGCCCAGCTTGCGGAGGGTGGCGACGGAAACGGGGATCTCGTTGACGAGCGCCGAACTGCGGCCGGACCGGGCGAGCCGGCGGGTGAGGACCAGGTCGTCCTCTTCCACCGGCCCGCTGAGCAGATCGGCGGCGGCGGCCTTCTGCTCCGGGCGGGTGAGGTCGAACCGCCCGGTGACGCGGAGTTCGTCCTGCCCGGCCCGGATCAGGTCGGCCGACCCCCGCTCGCCGAGCAGCAGGCCGATGGCCCCGAGCAGCAGTGACTTGCCCGCCCCGGTCTCGCCCGTCCAGGCGCAGAACCCGGGGAACAGGTCCACCCGCACGTCTTCGATCAGGGCGAGGTTCTGGACGGCGAGTTCGCGGAGCATGATGCCGGCATGGTACGCCGGCGGCGGGGGTGAAAACAGGTGAGTCGGTACGGAGAGGTGGGCGGGCGGCAAGCCCGCCCGACATCACCTCCGTTTGTTCGGTTCGCCCTGCACGCCGTCCCGCTTGGGCGGGCCTTCGTTGCTGTGCGGCAGCTTGTCCGGGTTGGTGTTCTTCGAGTCGGAGTCGCACGCGGACAGGCCGAGGCCGACCAGAATGGCCGTCACCGCGAGGAGCCACCGGCGGAGCATCGGACGGACCTCCGAAAGGAGAGCCACCGGCCCGGCGGGGAGAGCCGCCGGGCCGGGGCAGGGTGGGGGACACCGGCCGGGTTATTCCGGCGGGGTGACCTCGCCGCCGGCGCGGGAGGCGAGCACTTCCAGGAAGGTGACGTTGATGCCGCTGATGGTGGTGACCACCCGCGTGCCGGCGGTGTACGGGATGAACCGCACCGACCCGTCGCCCATCGCCCACTGGCCGCCGCCCGGGTGGTGGCTCCAGTAGTGGTCCCAGTCGGACGGGTTGGTCGGGCTGCCGGCCCGGTACAGGCCGGGCTTGGCGGACCGCCAGTTGGCGATCCGCTCGCGGACGCCGAGCAGGCAGTCGCCCGCCCCGAACCCGTACCCGTCGTACCCCCACGCCACCCAGTTCCACCCGTACTCGGTGGTGTTGTCCGGCGGCCGCTCGCCGATCATCAGGGTGTTCGACGTGCCGTCGGTGATCTCCACCATCTTCACCTTCGAGTTGGCGAACAGCAGCCCGTCCTGGCCGGGCAGCTTGGCCACGCCGGCGTCCGGGTTGCCGGTGCCGGGCAGGGTCTCCTTGATGCTGTCCCGGCCGGGGCAGCCCATGTAGCTGGTGAGCGCGTGCTGGTTGCCGCTGCCCGGCTCGGTCCAGGCCATCATCCCGCGGGTGTCGGACGGGCAGGAGTAGATCTTGAACCGCTGGCTGACCACGAACCTGTTGCCGCCGGTGAACCCGGGGATGGCCAGCCACCACGGCCACGCCAGCGGGCCGGCGTTCCGCACCACGTTCGCCAGGTTGTCCTGCTCCAGGTACGGGGCCAGCCGCACCTGGTAGCTCCAGTACCCGTCCGCCGGGTAGGTGGTGGTGGCGTTCGCCCAGCCGAACGGCGGCGGGTCGTAGGACGGCACCCGCGGGGCCCGCCCGCTGCCGCCCCACCAGCCGGCGCCGGTCGTCTGGTTCATGCCCAGGGTGACGCCGGCCGGCAGCGCCCCCATGGCGTCGTGGTAGTTGTGCGAGGCCAGCGCCATCTGCTTCAGGTTGTTGGTGCATTGCAGCCGGGCGGCCGCCTCACGCACCTTCTGCACGGCGGGCAGGAGCAGGCCGATGAGGATGGCGATGATGGCGATCACCACCAGCAGCTCGATCAGCGTGAACCCCGGACGACGGAACCGACTGGGACGAGACATGACCCCACCTCCGGATTAGGAGGAATGAAAGAACACCGTCGGCCCCGCCGAAGTGACGGGGTCGGAGCGGGGAGGGCCGAGTTCGGTCGAACCGACAGGAGAGATCTGGGAGATTGCGAGCCGCGGCGGCGAGTGCGAGTCGGCCGCGGTCTTCACGAATCACACATCATTCATCTGTGTAATCGCTGACGTGGGGGGTACGCAAGAGAAATTTCCGACCGCCGGGTATTTTTCTTCACCTGCCGGCGACCGGCTCTCGGACAGTTTGCCCAGGTCGCGCATACCAATGTGGTAGCGGACCGGCGGGCGGCGGATGGTGTGGGGTACACCATCCGCTGCCCGCCGGTCCGCACAGAGAATTGGGCGAATCGTTAGTCCAAAGCTAACGGCGACTGCGAGAACCGGCTGCCGGACTCTCGCCAGATGGACGGCTCGATCGACCAGCGGACGGACCGCACGGACCCGTCGGCCAGCCCCACCTGCACCCCGCTCGGGTGCGGCCCGCCGAACAGCGACCAGTCCGACGAATCGTTCGCGGCGGGCGAGTCTCTCCGCGGGGGTGCCGAGGTGGTTCGACAGCCGTCGACGTTCAGCCCGGTGTACAGGCACTCGTTGTCCCCCCCGTCGATGCCGGATCGGTAGTGTTCCGGTGACAGGTGCTTTTCCCCCAACAGCACCGTGTTCGAACTCCCACGGGAAAGGGTGGAAATGCTGACCCGCAGGCGGCACACCACCGGGCCGTCGAACAACGCCGGGTTGACGTACTTGGACCCCTCGGGGGTGGACCAGAACGGCCCGTCTCCGGCGGCCAACGAGTCCGGCCCGCCCAGCACCTGCGCCCACCCGGTGCTGGACACGCAGGCGGCGTAATCGGACCGCCCGAGTGACGAGGCGTTCACTTCCAGGTGCGGGCGGTAACGATACCCGTAGTAGTTGCCGAACTGGGCCACCTCGCGGCGGGATGGGCAGGCGAAGATCGACAGCGGGGTTTCGAGCAGCCGCTTCTGTCCGTCCGGCCCGCCGGCCATGAGGTTCTGCACGTTCGCCTGTTCCAGGTAGGGCAGGATCGAGAACGCCCACCCGCCAGGTTGGTGTTCGCCTACACCGCGGTCGGGCACACCGACCCAGTAAATCCCCCATCCGGCACTCGGGAATCGGTCGTTCGCGTCGTGGCAGGTGTGCATGGCCAGGGTCAACTGCTTCAGGTTGTTCTGGCACTTCAGCCGGGACGCCGCCTCGCGGACCTTCTGCACGGCGGGGAGTAACAGGCCGACCAGGTTGGCGATGATGGCGATCACCACCAGCAGTTCGATCAGCGTGAACGCGCGACGACCAACCGATCCGGGTCGGGACATAAGGCACCTCAGGTTAGCGAACGCGGTGGAAGACGCTGCCCGGTCCGGGACGCAGCGGTCTCGGTGAGAGTGGTCCGATCGTCGGCTGAGGGGGACGTGGTGGGGTCGTCCATACACCAGGCCGGCCGCCGATCTTCCGTGTCTCTAGTTCCGGATTCTCCGGATGCGAAATCGGATTCCCGATTCTTCGTCGGCGTTTCGGGCACCCCGTGCGGGAATTCCGACAGTCGGTTTGCCGTCGGGCAAAACATCCCGGAGTGCGTGAAAAAAAGCGTGGCGGAGCGCTAATCCGGGTGAACCGGGTCACGCACCGCCACAGCTTTTCATCCACCGACATCCGCGATCAGACCTCGACGTACCCCTTCGCCGTCTTCTCGCCGATCAGCTTGTCCGCCTCCTGGCGGGCCTTGCCGGCGGTGGCGTAGGTCTTCGTCTTCTCCTGCCCGGCGGCGCCGATCTTCCCCCACCGGGTGGTTAGGCTGGTGCCGCTCACGCTCACCTCCCAGAACTTGCTCGCCCCGTCTTCGGTGCATTCGAAGCGTTTGAAGCCGCTCGCCGGCTTCGCCACGGCACGAGCCGCGGCCGGTGGCGCCTTCACCAGCGGCACGATCTCGGCCGGGGCGTCGATCCGCACGCCGACGAACACCGGGAACCGCGGCACCCCGTCGGCGGTCAACTCCTGGTACTTGAATGTGACGGTGCTGCCGACCGCCGGCGGGGCCTCCCGCTGCTTGTCCGAGAACCCGGTGCCGATGTTGAACGTCACCCCGGTCGGCAGCTTCGCTACCACCGCCCCGAGCCGCCCCTTGTGCCGTCCTTTGCCGGCTTCGTGCCCGACCACCACAGCCTCGGCGTCGTGGAACGTCTTCACCTTGAGCAGGGTGGCCGAGCGGTTGAACTCGTACTTCGACCCCGGCTTCCGCAGCATCAGCCCCTCGCCGCCGAGCGCCTCCACCCGCTTCAGCTCGGCGATCAGGTGGTCCGGCCCTTCGCACTCCTCGTGGGTGTGCAGGTGCAGGTACTGGCTGCCCCACTTCGGCGTCACCTCGCCCAGCCACTCCACCCGCTTCTCGAACCCGCCGCGGGCCTGCGGGGCGTCGAACACCACGAACCGCACCTCCTTCCACACGTCCGCCTGGTCCTGCCGGCGGACGACGGACACCGTCCGCTGGAACGCCTTGCGGGCGATCCACAGTTCGCCGTCGAGCGGCATCGGCGGCAGGCCGGCGGTGAACCAGCTCGGGGCGTGGAACAGGTTGTTCTTCCGCGACAGGAACTGCTTGCCGTCCCAGTACGCCCGCACCCCGTCCAGCTTCTCGCTCATCCACCACCCGGTCGGGTCGAGTTCGCCGTCCCAGCTTTCCGCCAGCAGCAGCGGCAGGTCGGCGCCGTCCTCGGCCCCGTCCGGCTTCTGCGGCTTGGCCGGCAGTGCCCCGCCGGTGCGGGCCTCCTCCGCCGCGTCGCCGCGGTACTTCCGCAGGTGCTTGCACGTCCGCCGCTCGATGCCGATCGACTGGTTCCGCCACGCCGGGCACGAGCACGAGTACACGCCGCCGACGTTCTTCAGCAGGTACGGCTTCGAGCCGGACCCCTGCATCTCGACCGTCTGGCCATCCGGGATGTCGGGCATGGTGGAACCTCCGAGTGTTGAAGGGGAGGGTACCCGGCGGCCGGCGGGGGTGCAATGTGCGGAGTGTGTTCTGCTCGCTCCGCGAGCGGTCTGACTGAACCCGCTCGCGGAGCGAGCAGAACACTCAGGTCAGGCGAACGCCTTCAGCTCGTGCCCGCGGTCGAGCAGGAACCCCCGCACCGCCCGCACGAACTCGACCGCCCCCGGCGTGTCCCCGTGGACGCAGATCGTCCGCACCCTCTGCTGGCCGATCAGCCACTCGACCTGTTCGACGGCTTCCTTCGGGTCGTGAATGAGGGCGTCCGGCTCGGTGCGGGGCACGAGCGACCCGTCCGGCCGGTAGCGGCGGTCGGCGAACCCCTCGGGGATGAACGCTCGCCTGGCTTCCTTCGCCAGTCGCTCCAGGACGGACCCCGGCAGGCCGACAAGCGACACCGGGAACACGACCGTGGCGTCGAGCAGCCCGCCGGCGATGTCCGCGTCCCGCATCGCTTGGTTGTAGAGCGCACCGTGAGGTTTCATGTACCCAACCGGAACGCCCTCGTCGTCGGCCAGCGCTCGCAGCGCCCCGTACTGATGCAAGCACATCGCGCGGACCTGCACCTCATCCAGTTGCAGCTCCCGTCGGCCGAAGTGTTCCCGGTCGGCGTACCCCGGGTGGGCGCCGACCGCCACGCCGTGTGTCTTCGCCAGCTCCAGGGCGGCGGCGATGGTGTCCGGGTTGCCGGCGTGGAACCCGCAACTGATGTTCGCCGACGTGATGAGCGGCATCAGTTCGGCGTCGGTGCCTGCCCCTTCGCCCAGGTCGGCGTTCAGGTCGATGAGCATGGTCAGCCCCCGGCTTCGACGCGGGACTGAAGCAGTTCCAGGTAGTTCGGATTCGGGAACACGGCCCACCCGGCCGTGTTCCGATCGCCACGGAAATCGCAATAACGCACCAGCAGTTCCACCAGCAGCACGGCCCGCTCGTGGTTCAACTTCCCACTGTGGAACCGGGCGGCATCATCGGGGTGGTACCCGTGTTCCAGGAAATGCCACCAGTGGTCCTGGGTCTCGGTCATCGCGTCCGGGATGCCGATAGACCGGATCAACTCGCCGTTGGCGTCCACGAACTGCCGCCACGCCCGGTGATCGGTGGCGGCTTGTTTGGCGCGTCGAAAACTCATGGGGCATCCCCTCGATCAGATCCCGCACTCCAGCACCCGCATCATACCGTCCGGCACGGCGGGCACTTCCCCCAGCGCCGCCGGCAGCAGCAGCACGTCCCCCATTCCCACCCGCTCGCCAGCGATCGCCCCACGACCCTGGATGCACACCACCGCCCGGCACTCGCCTGCACACCCGACGCGGAACGGCCGGTCGTCGTTCCGGTGGTGTAGGGTGAAATAGCGGCAGCCGACCAGCCGATGCCAGCCGTCGTCCTCCGCCTCCGGAGTTACGGGATTCACCGGCCCGCGGGCGAAGTCGGTGCAGGCCAGCCCGGCCTCGACGTGCAGCTCGCGGGGCTTCCCGGTCTTCGCGTCCACCCGCTCCCAGTCGTACAGCCGGTAGGTGATGTCGCTCGTCTGCTGCACCTCGAACAGCAGGATGTCCGCGCCGATGGCGTGGACGGTGCCGGCCTCCAGGAACACGCAGTCGCCGGGCGTCGGGGTGAACGAGTGCAGCGTTTCGGGCACGGTGCCGTAACCCAGGGCGTTGCGGAAGTGGTCGGCCGTCACGCCGGGGTGAAGTCCGGCGTAGATGGCGCTGGTGTCCGGGTTGGCGTCCAGGATCACCCACGCCTCGGTCTTGCCGCGGTGCCCCGGCCCCTTCCGCCGCACCGCCTGCTCGTCGTCCGGATGCACCTGCACCGACAGCTCTTGTTTGGCGTCGATGAACTTGAGCAGCAGGGGGAACCGGCCGTCGGGTGGGACGTGCTGGCCGAACACGCCGACCGGATCAGCAGCGATGACTTCCCGCAGCGACTTCCCGGCAAGCGGGCCGTTCGCCACGACGGACAGGTTGCCGTCCACGTCGGACAGCACCCACGCCTCGCCGACCGGGTCGGCCGACGGGGCCGGCCGGCGGACGAACTCGGGCAGTCGTCGCCCGCCCCACAGCATGGACTTGAAGATCGGCTCGAACCGCAGCGGGTAGCGGGGCATGGCGTCTGGAGTCTTCGCCGCGACTGAAAGGAGCGGGCCAGCCCGCTCCTTTCAGTCGCG
>JALHQU010000152.1 GCA_022841795.1 Fimbriiglobus sp. | reverse complement strand
AGCGGTGGAAGTGACGGGTGTCACCCCACTTTACGCCCGGAACTGAAACGAAGCGCCACACTTCTCAACTGGTACCCGCGACCCCGACGGGCGCCACACTTCTCGACCGGAGTTTACACTTTAGCGGGCAGATGAGCACGCTCGTCGAAACGTTAAAGAACAAGGACCAGCCGCCCCAGCCGAAACCCGCGCCGCCGCAGCCTCAGTCGCAGTCGGTCACGCCGCCCCCCGCATCCACCGCGGCCGCGACGAAGGCGGATGACCTCGAGAAGCGGCTCGACGCGTTTCTCGCGAAACCGGATCGGACCGACGACAACCTGGCAGAGATACGGCGGATGGCAGCGGCAGCCAAGGAGGCTGCCAGCGAAGCCGAACGCCTCCTCCGCGAACACCGCGACGAGCGGGAGAGAGCGTCCCGCGACCAGCTCGCCCAGCGCTGAGCACGAAGACTGAAGACCCCCGGCCACGGACGGCCCCCCTTCGCCCGCCCCCTTTCCGAAAGGAGCCTCCCGTGAACGCCGACGCCCTCCCGTGGCCGCCCGTGCTCCCGACCAAACACCGCCGGGTCATCCGGGACGTCGCCCACGCCACCAGCCTGTCCATTCTCGACTTCCTCCGGGTGCAGCCGGGGGAGCGCACCGCCGTGATGAAAGAGATCTACCCCCGCGTGGAAGGCGGCCTGGCCGCGCTCGTCCACATGATCGAACACGAACGAAAGAGGTTGGCGAAGCCACCGCTGCCCGACCTTTCTCACCCCCAGGAGACCCAGTCATGACCCGCGCCGACGACCTGAAAGCGGTCGCCCAGTCGCTGATCGAGGTGACCATGAAGACCCTGGCCGAGCGGGGGGTCGCGCTCACGCTCGACGACCAGGTCGAGCTGCTGACCAAACTCCGCAGCCACTGCGAAGCCCTCGCGCAGCTGCCGCCGCCGGCCGCCAACGGCGAGAAGCGCCGCGGCAGGCCACCCCTGGCAGCGGCGGGGAACTGACCGCTTGCCGATCCCCGGGCACGGACGCCCCCTCCCGATGGGGTTCCCATGAGCCAGCACCTGACGGTCGAACACATCGTGTCGCTCCAGCGAGAACTGTCCCAGGAACTGGGGCGGCGGCTGGCGGTGGTCCGCGACTACGTCCGGGCGGTGGCCCACGACTACGCCACGGGGCTGTACCTGTACGGCCGGCCGGGCACGGCCAAAACGCACACCGTGCGGGCCGTGCTCAACCAGGCCGGCGGGCTGTACGCGTACCAGCGGGGACACCTCACCCCCCTCGGCCTGTTCGACCTGCTGAATGAGAACGCCGCCGAGGTGGTGGTGCTGGACGACATCGGCAGCGTCTTCCGCAGCGACACGGCGCTGAACATCCTGCTCGCCGCCCTCGAGCACCCGGACCCGGCCGACCGCACCCGCACCCGGGTGGTGCGGTACCGCCGCCAGGGGGACGAGCGGCGGGTCGACTTCCGCGGCGGGGTGGTGTGCATTTCCAACCGCGAGCTGCACGGCGACGACCTGCTCGGGGCGTTCAAGAGCCGGGTGAACGTGCTCAACTACGACCCGTCCGACGCCCAGCTCGGCGCGCTCATGCTGAACATCGCCGACACCGGCCCGGCCGGGGTCCCGCCGGCCGACGCCCGGGTGGTGGCCCGGCACGTCATCGGCGAGTCGCTCCGCCTCGGCTGCCCGCTCGACCTCCGGGTGTTCGTCAACAAGGCCCTCCCCTGCTACCAGCAGTGGCGGGACGAGGAGACTGAGTCGGACTGGCGGGACCTGGTGTCGGCCACCATCCAGGAACACCTGACCCAGGTGCAGCACCCCGACCGCCGGCCGGGCCGGGACGAGCGGCTGGCGGGTGAGCGGGAACTGGTGGCGGCGTTGGTCCGGGAACACCCGACCCGTGAGGCGCGGGTACGGGCGTGGGTGGAACGGACCGGCAAGTCGGAGCGGGCGTTCTACCGCCGGCTGGCCGAACTGCGGTGACAACCGGCAACGGCGGCAAAGTGTCAAACCGTCAAATCGGGAACGGGCAGCGTCACCCTACGAGGACATTGCGATGGCCAAGAACAGCAAGATCGGTTGGACGACCCACTCCCACAACTTCTGGTGGGGGTGCCACAAGGTCTCCCCCGAGTGCCTGAAGTGCTACATCGACGCGATCATGCGCCGGGCCGGGAAAGAGCCGTTCAAGGGGCCGATGCGGACGTCGGCGGCCACCTGGCGACAGCCGTACGTGTGGGACCGGGCCGCGGCCAGGGCGGGCGAACGGCACCGGGTGTTCACCTGCTCGATGAGCGACTTCTTCCACCCCGGCGCCGACGCCTGGCGGCCGGAGGCGTGGCGGGTGATCCGGGACTGCCCGAACCTGGACTGGCTGGTGCTCACGAAACGGCCCGAGCTGGCGAAGGACCGCCTGCCGCCGGACTGGGGGGACGGGTACCCGAACGTGTGGCTGGGTGTCACGTGCGGGTGCTCCAAGACGCTCGGCAACCTGACTCACCTCCGTCACCTGCCGGCGGTCGTCAAGTTCGTGAGCGCCGAGCCGCTGCTCGAGCGGATGGACTTCCGCCCTTATCTCGGCTGGCTGGACTGGGTCATCACCGGGTGCGAGCGGGCGAAGAAGGGCGAACGGCGGCTGATGGACCCGGACTGGGTGCGGGACATCGACGCCCAGTGCAAGGCCGCCGGCAAGTGCCACTTCTTCAAGCAGGCGTACGTCGAGGACCGCGGGGTGCCGTGCGAGGAGCCGCTGCTCGACGGGGCGGTGGTGCAGCAGGTCCCGAGCCGCCGGGTCCCCCTGGCGGTGGTGGCGTAACCCGAACAACCACACGGAGTCCGACTATGGCGACGTTCAACCCGCGGTACGGCTGGCAGTGGACCGACGGCGAGCGCGAAAGCCGCAAGGTGGGGGTCTGGAAGGTGCAGCGGCACCTCGAGAAACTGGCCGAGCAGGTCCGTCGCATTAACAGCCTGCTCCCCGAGTTCGCCGAGCCCGCCGAGCGGGCGTTCGGGGCGGTCGCGGGCGGCCTCGGCAAGCTCCGCGAGCTGAACATCACGAATCGCGGACCCAAGTACCAGGCCGTCTCGCCGGCCGAGGCCGACGAGATGCTGGCGGCGGCACCAGACGTGTTCCGCCTGTGGGCGGCGTTCGCCTCCGCTCCGGAGTTCGTTCACGCGGTGCGCGAGTCGAACAAGGCGGTCCGGCGGGCGAATGTGGAGGGGCGGCAGCGGCGGATGGAGTACTTCGCGCTGATGAACAAACTGGCGGAGCGAATGCGTCCGGTGTACGAGATGCTCGACCGCGGCGAACGCGGGGCGGCACTGGAGTACGCCGCCCGGAACGGGTTACTCGGGTCGGGGCCCTACGAAGAGACCCGTCCCGAGGGGGGCACGCCGTGACCGCGCCGCTCACCGTCTTCACCGTCGGGTACGGCAAGTGGCCGGCCGCCGCCCGCCCGGCCAAACTGCTCGCCGCGCTCAAGGGGGCCGGGGTGGGGCTGCTCGTCGACATCCGCCACTCGCCGTGCAGCTCCGCCCTCGACCCGGCCAACGCCTACGGTCCGAAGGAGACGAGCCTTCAAGCCGGCCCGGGGGGGATCGTCCCGCTCCTCCGGGCCGGCGGCATCGAGTACCTCTGGCTGGTCGAGCTGGGCAACCCGCAGAAGAGCGACCCGGCGATGGCGATCTTGAAACACCATTTGGCCGGCGGCGCGGACTCCGGCTGGCCCGCCGCCCGCGGGCTGAAGCTGGCGAAGGAACTCGTCCTGTCGGGCATGTGTTTGGCGATGATGTGCGCCTGCGCGAGGTACGACGAGTGTCACCGGCAGCCCGTCGCCCGAGCGCTGCTGAAACTGCTGCCGGACGGGACGCAACACCACGATTTGAGCGGGTGAGTCGCGCAGCGATTCGTTACCGTTCGGGCACGGACGCCTGGTCCCTCCACGAACCGGAGCGTCCGATGAGACCACTGACCGTGAAGGAGGTGGCGGCCCAACTGCGGATCAGCCTGGCGCTGGCCTACGCCCTCATCGCCCGGAACGCGATCCGGCACGAGCGGCACGGCCGCGGTCGCGGCGTCATCCGGGTGCCCCCTGAGGCGCTGGAGGACTACCGCAGGCGGTGCGAGCGGGGTGCGCAAACGGCCGATCCGCCGCCCCCACCGGCCACCGTCACGCCGCCGCGTCCGCCCCGCCCGCGGCACGTGCGGATGAAGCCTTGAGCAACTCCTCCCGCAGGAAGTCGGTTTTCTGGCCGAGGTGGGAGTACACCTTGGCGAGCATGGTCCCGTCCGCGTGGCCGAGCAGGGCGGCGACGGTCAGGTGGTCCATCCCGGCCTCGAGCATCCGGGTGGCGAACGAGTGGCGGATGGCCGTCAGGGCGTACTTGGTGCCGAGCTTTGCCGCCGCCTTCGCGGTGAGCTTCTTGCGGGCCTCGCGCAAGAGTTGGCGCTGGGACTTCGCGACGGGCTTCCCGCCCACCGTCTGGGTAGGCGGGAGTGTGACGGCAAAGGCGGCCACCTCTCGGGGGTCGAGCTCCCACCCGCGGCGTTCCAGCTCCTCGCGGCCGAGCCGCTGCTGGAGGCGGCAGAACCGGCAGTTGAACGCCTGGGCGTCCCACGGGTTTCCATCCGCGTTCCGGAACAGCGGACCGGTCGGGTGGCGGGCGGCCAGCCGGGCGGCGATCCGCTCGGCGGCGGGGGTGAGGTAGATGTACCGCCACCGTTTTTTACCCTTGGCCTCGGCCGGGGGTAACTCCACCCGCCCCCGGTCGAGGCGGAGGTGCCGGCGCTCGATCAGCCGCACCTCCTGTACCCGACTGCCGGTCTCCCAGCAGAAGGTGAGCAGGTCGCGGAACGCCTCGTCCGAGGCGCGGGCGAGCAGGGCGTCGAACTCCGCCCGCGTGAGCACCTGCTCGCGGCGTTTGGGCGGCGGCTTCTCGACCCCGCGGACGGGACTCCTGGCGATATGGCCCATCGTCACCGCCCACGAGAACGCCCGCTGGACGGCGGTGATGGCCCCGCGGCGGTGGTTCGGCCCCCAGCGGGGGTGGGCGTAGGCCCAGTTGGAGACGTGGAAGGGCTTCAGGTGCTCGACGGCGAGCGCCCAGCGGTCAGGCAGCGAGTTGAGGAAACTTTCGAGGTGGCTCTGGTACCACTCCGCCGTGCGGCCCGGCCGGTGGGTCTTACACCAGCCGACGAACAGGTCCACCACCACGTACACGAGAGGGCCGGTGGCGGGGCTGGGGTGGACGGGGGCCGCGGGCGCGGCCCCGGACATCAGCTGGTGCCAGCTGACGCGGGCCTGCTGCTCGTCGGGGCCGAGGTTGACGTGCTTGCCGTCGAGCTGGACGTACCAGCGGTTCTTCTTCGGGCGGAAAAAGGGCTCAGGGCCGTTCTTCTTGGACACGGTCGGGGCCTCCGGTGGAGCACGGGTGTGCCGGAAGGCCGCTCGGCCCCTGGGGTGAGTTGCAGCTCACCTCAGGGGTGTTTCTCTGGCAGTGCCAGACTTTGGCCGGAGCCAGAGAAACATCGACTCGTCGAAAGTGCTAGAAAATCAGACTTTTTCGAGTGGGCAGTCCCGGGGTTGAACCGGGGACCTAGCGATTTTCAGTCGCTCGCTCTACCAACTGAGCTAACTGCCCATGGAACACGTTTTATAGAGGCGAGTCCGCACCCCGTCAACGCATCTCGTGGATGAACAGGATCCGGATTCGGCTCACGGCGGAAGAGTGCGGCGGGCATGGAACGCGGGCAACTCGCACCGGCCGTCGTCGATAACACCCGCAGGAGATCCGGCACCGCCGGTCGGGTCGATCGTTCGCCGCTTCACCTCGACCACCGATGACACTCACCGCCCCGGTTCAAACGGCTGTCGCCCGCCCGAACCCGAACCGCCAGGCCGCGCTCGACCGCATCCTGAGCGACCCGCGGCTGCCCACCCCGCCTGCCGTCGCCATGCAGATCGTCCAGGCCACCAGCCGGGCGGACTGTGAGGTGAAGGACGTGGTCGAACTGCTGGCACGCGACCCGGCCATCTGCGGGCAGGTGCTGAAGGTGATCAACTCGTGCGTGTACGGCCTCACCCGCCCGGTCACCACCATCGAGCGGGCGGTGGTGATGCTCGGGCTGAACACCGTCCGCGGCCTGGTCCTCACCTTCTCCCTGCCGGCCATGCGGATGTCCACCGTGCCGGACAAGGTGTTCCGCAACCACTGCCTGTCGGCGGTGAGCGGGGCCATCCTGGCCCGCGAGCTGTCGGTCCGGGCGCGTCGGCCGCTGGCCGAGGACGACCTGGTGTGCGGGCTGCTCCGCGACCTCGGGTCGCTGCTGCTGCGGCACTCGTTCCCCCGCGAGTACGACCAGTACGACGCCACCCGTGGCGACCGCCCGTTCGCCTTGCAAAGCGCCATCGAGCGGGAGTTGTTCGGGGTGGACCACGCCGCCGTGTCCGCCGAACTGCTCAAGCGGTGGCACCTGCCGGACGAACTGGTCGAACCGATCCGCTTCCACCACGAGCCGGAGAAGTGTGCCGACCTGCCGCCGGCGTTCGGCGAGCGGGCGGAGTTGCTCGGGTTCGTCGAGGCGCTCACCAACCTGGACCAGGTGGCCCAACAGCCGCAGGAGTTGCGGCGGGTACTCGGGTTGGCTAACGCCAAATTCGGGCTGACCCGCGAGGAGTTGGTCGGGTTCCTGCGGGAGGTGCTGCCGAAGGTGCAGGAGTTCTCCGCCCTGCTGAACGTGGACGTGGGCGCGTGCCCGGATTACGCCACCATCCTGGAGCAGGGGAACACCGAACTGGCGGTACTCGCCGTCCAGTCCGGGCGGATCGCGGCCGGTTCGGTCGGTCGCACGCACACCGCGATCGGGGACGGCCCGCTTCCGCTTCCGGATGCATTCCCCCCGGTCGCCGGGGCGGACCAGGTGGTCGCGTTCCGGCCGGAGTTCGTCGAACACTTCCCGGCCGGCGGGTGCGTGCTGGACGGGTACCGGCTGGAAAAGGTGCTCGGCCGTGGGGCGATGGGGGTGGTGTTCCGCGGGCACGAGCCGGCCCTCGACCGGCCGGTGGCGGTCAAGCTGATGGCGCTCGAACTGGCGTGGGACGAGGACGCGCGGATGCGGTTCGCGCGGGAGGCGCGGAGCATCGCGGCGGTGAAGCACGAGAACGTGGTCGGGGTGTACACCGTTCGAGACGCCGCCGACACCACCTACCTGGTGATGGAGTACGTGGCCGGCGAGTCGCTCCAGGACCGGCTGGACCGCGAGCGGAAGCTGCCCGTGCCCACAGTCATCGACCTGGCCGCCCAGATCCTCCGCGGGCTGGGGGCGGCGCACGCCAAGAAGGTGATCCACCGGGACATCAAGCCGGCGAACGTGCTGCTGGAGGCGGACACCGGGCGGGCGAAGCTGACTGACTTCGGGCTGGCGCGGAACGAGAACGAGGCCAGCCGGTCGTCCGGGGCGTCGCTCATCGGCACCCCGCTGTACATGTCACCGGAGCAGGTGCGGGGGGAGGCGATCGACGCTCGCACCGACCTGTTCAGCCTGGGATCGACGCTGGTCGAGCTGGTCACCGGGGCGGCCCCGTTCGATGCACCGAACACCTACGCGGTTTTGCAGAAGGTGTGCGAACACGAGCCGCCGCCGCTGCGGGCGCTCGACCCGGAGGTGCCGGAGTGGTTCGACCGGCTGGTGGCGAAGTTGCTCCAGAAGAATCCGGACCGCCGGTTCACCACCGCCGACGAAGCGGTGCGGTTTCTGGAACAGCACCACGCCCCGGACGGCAAGCGGGGCGGGTGGAAGCGGTGGCTGGGGCTGTGATCAGCGAGCCGTGCCCCGTCAGGGGCCGGGTGGTGTGGGGCAAGTTTCCAACTTGCCGTGTGAAGATGGCAAGATGGAATCTTGCCCCCACACCACCCGGCGGCTCATACTCCCGGCTCGCCAAGCCCTCACTTCTTCGCCACGTCGAAGCACAGCAGCGTGTCCATGTCCCGCACGTACAGTTTGCCGTTCGCCACCACCGGGTGCGGCCAGCCCTGGATCTTGCTCTTGTCCGGGTGCTTGAACCGCCCCTTCTCCTCGTACTTGTCCGGCGACACCGCCGCCAGCGCGACCTCCCCGTTCCACCCGCGGAGGTACAGCCGCCCGTCGGCGTAACACAACGAGGCGTTGCCCACGCCGGTTTCGGTCCACTTCACCAGGCCGGTGGCGAACTCCACGCAGTACAGCTTGCCCGCCAGCCCGCCGGCGGTGAAGTACAGGTGCCCGTCGAGCAGCACTGCCCCGCCCGAGCTGGGGCCGAACGCCTTGTCGAAGAACACCTCGTCCGCTTTCACCCCGTCGCCGTCCGGGGTCAGCTTGAGCGCCGCCCCGCCGGTGCGGGAGCCGGCCACGAACACCACGTTCTTGTCCACCACCGGGGTGAGGATGCTCGCCCCGGCGTCCTGCGTCTTGCTGTTCTTCCACAGGAACTTGCCCGTCTCCGCGTCCACCCCCACCGCCGCCTTCCGCATGTGCTGCACGTACTGCTTCTTGCCGTTCACCGTCACCGGCATGACGGAGGCGTAGTCGGCGATGTCCCCGCCCGGCACCGCCGCCTTCCAGATCACCTCCCCGGTCGTCTTCTTCAGCTTGGCGAGTGTCGCGGTTTTGCCGCCCGGCGTGCAGACGACCGCGTCCCCGTCCACCAGCACGCTCTCGGTGTACGCCCAGTTGCCCACCTCGCCGTCGAACTCCTTGGCCAGGTTCTTGTGCCACCGCACCTTCCCGTCGGTGCCGACGCAGTTCAGCTCGCCGTCCGACGCCAGGCAGAACAGGGCGTCCCCGTCGGCCGTCGGGGTGGCACGGGTGCCGGGGTACTGCGGCCCCTTGTTCGCCCCCACCTTACCGATCTCGGTCGCCCACTTCTCCTTCCCGTCCGCCTCGGTCAGGGCGACCACGAACTCCTTCCCGTCGCGGGTCGTCTGTGTGTACACCACCCCTTTCACCACCACCGGCGACGAGTACCCGGTGCCGAACTTGTCCGCCTTCCACGCCAGCTTCGGCCCGCCCTCCGGCCACTCCTGGAGCAGCCCCTTTTCCGCCGAGATGCCGGTGCGGTCGGGGCCGCGCCACTGCGGCCAGTCGGCGGCGGGGAGCGCGGCGGCGACGACGCCGACAGCGACCACGGATGCGGTGAAGCGGATCATGAACGAGACCTCCCGGGGGAACGGTGAACTTTCCGAACCCGCACACGGAGTGTGTGGGCTACACTCAGCATTCACTTTGCCGCCAGGCTCAGGCTCACCCGCTCGGCGTCGTCGGCCAGCTTCCGCACGTCCTGGGTGATCCGCATCGAGCAGAACTTCGGCCCGCACATGCTGCAAAACTTGGCGCTCTTGAACACCTCCTGCGGCAGCGTCTCGTCGTGCATGCGGCGGGCGGTCTCGGGGTCCAGGCTGAGTTCGAACTGGCGGTTCCAGTCGAACTCGAACCGGGCCTTGCTGAGCGCGTCGTCGCGGTCGCGGACGCCCTTCCGCCCGCGGGCGATGTCGCCGGCGTGGGCGGCGATCTTGTACGCGATCACCCCCTGCCGCACGTCGTCCTTGTTCGGCAGCCCGAGGTGTTCTTTCGGGGTGACGTAGCACAGCATGGCCGCCCCGGCTTCGGCCGCCAGGGCCGCCCCGATGGCGCTGGTGATGTGGTCGTACCCCGGCGCGATGTCCGTGACGAGCGGGCCGAGGACGTAGAACGGCGCCTCGTGGCACAGTTCCCGCTCCTTCTCCACGTTCATCTTCACCAGGTGCATGGGGATGTGCCCCGGCCCCTCGATCATCACCTGGCAGCCGTGTTCCCACGCCTTGAGCGTGAGTTCGCCCAGCGTCTTCAGTTCGGCGAACTGGGCGTCGTCGTTCGCGTCGGCCAGGCACCCCGGCCGCAGCCCGTCGCCCAGGCTGAACGTCACGTCGTAGGCCTTCATGATCTCGCACAACTCGCCGAAGTGCGTGTACCACGGGTTTTGCTGGTGGTGCGCCACCATCCACCCGGCCATCAGCGACCCGCCGCGGGACACGATGCCCGTCACCCGGTTCCGCGTCAGCGGGACGTGTTCGAGCAGCACCCCGGCGTGGATGGTCATGTAGTCCACGCCCTGCTTGGCCTGGTGCTCGACCATGTCGAGCAGCATCCGCGGGGTGATGTCCTTCGGCTCCTTCACCTGCTGGATCACCTGATACACCGGCACCGTGCCGATGGGCACCGGGCTGGCGTCGATGATGGCCTTCCGGATGCCGTCGATGTTCCCGCCGGTGCTCAGGTCCATCACCGTGTCGGCGCCCAAGTGGACGGCGGTGTGCAGTTTCTCCAACTCGTCGTCGGCGGTGCCGGTGACGGCGCTGTTGCCGATGTTCGCGTTGATCTTGCACAGGCTGGCCACGCCGATGGCCATCGGTTCCAGCTTGCCCTTCAGGTGTTCGACGTTGGCCGGGATGACCATCCGCCCGCGGGCCACTTCTGAGCGGATGAGTTCCGCGTCCAGATCCTCCCGCCGCGCGACGAACTGCATCTCCGGTGTGATCTCGCCCTTCCGGGCCGATTCGAGCTGAGTCATGGCATTGCTGATTGCGGATTGTCGATTTGCGATTGAAGACCGCTGCCGGTCAATCATCAATCCAACATCGGCAATCGGAAATGTGGCGCCTTCCTGAACGGCATGACCCGCTCAGGTTCGGAGGGTGTGTTCTCAGCCCGCCGACCTACGGCAGGCACCCCTGGCATGATGATTGTAGACAGGCGGGAAGCGAAGTGCCAGAAAGGAGCCGGCCCGCGTCGTCGGCCGCCCGTCGTGTCTACGGGCGACCCACTCGGCGGGCCGGCTGGTCGCAGCTGCGGGAGAGGAACTAGCAGCCGCAGTTTTCGTCCTTCGCCTTCGCGTCCTGTTTCACCTCTTCGGCCGCGTTCTCAGCCTTCTGCTTCGCTTCCTCGGTGCGGTTCTGGGCCTGGTGAGTCTTCTGCTTCGACCAGTCCTTCACCTCTTCGGCCTTCTCGGCCACCTTGTTCCCCACCTTGGTGGCGGCTTCGCCGACGGCGTTCACCGCTTCGGTCACTTTCCCGCGAATGGTATCGGCCATGATGCTCTCCTTGTGAATGGGGTCACAACGACCGGCCGGGACAGGCTCGGTCGCGTGGTAAAGAAACAAGCAACGGGCGTGCCAAAGCGAATTGACCTTCTCAGGCGACCAGCGGATCGGCGGGCCTCGGCCGACCGGGCAGGGTGAACCGGAACGTCGAGCCGACGCCCACGACGCTCTCAACCATCACCTCCCCGCCGTGAGCTTCGACGAACGTTTTCACTATGGCCAGCCCCAGTCCCAGTCCGCCCACCTTGTCCGGATCGGTCTCCAGCTTGTCGAACACCTTGTCGAGCCGGTCGGCCGGGATGCCGGCGCCGTTGTCCGTCACCCGGCACTCGACGCCGCCATCTCGCAACTCGTGGGCGTCGATCGTGACTTCCCCGCGGGGGGTGTAAGTGATGGCGTTGGCTATCAGGTTCTGGAAGACCCGGCGGAGCAGGCCGGCGTCGGCGAACGCGGTCAAGTCTTCGGGGGCGGCGTTCACTAGGCGGGTGCTGGCGGTGGCGGCCACCGGGTTCAGGTCGTGGATGAGGCCTTCGACGAGGGGCCAAACGTCCACCACCCGCCGCTCCAGTTTGACGCCCGACTCGGTTTCCAGGCTGACGTTCTCATTCAGCACCTTCTCGACGAGCGATTCGAGGCTCCGCACGTTGCGGTGCAGCGTCTTAATCATGCGGTCGGTGTCGGCGGCGTCGGGCCGCCCGCGGAGTTTGAGGTCCAGCACCCCGGCGGCCAACGAGATGGCGTTGAGCGGGGTTCGGAGGTCGTGGGCCACGAACGCCAGGTACTCCTCCCGCCGCCGCTGCACTTCCAGCGCCTGATTCGTGGCGAACGTCTGCACGGCCAGGCCGATGGACTCGTCGAACACCCGGTTGAGTATGTGGAACGGCTTCCCAATCAGGCTGATGCCGTTGCCTTCGGCCAGGTCGTGGATGCACCCGCGGAGGATGTTGTACTCGGCCACCACCTCCACGATGTCGTACCCGTCGTGGTACCGCTGCTGCCCGTGGATCGGCGGACTGCCTGCGAGCAGGGCTTCTGGGATCGTTTCGTCGGTGACGGTGCGGAAGGCGGTCGCCAGCTCGTCGAGCAGGACCGGGATGTGGTCGTTCAGGGTGGGGGTGTCGAGGTGCTTGGCGGACGGCAACTCCCGCACCAGTTCCCGCCACCGGGCGAGCAGGGCGTCGCGGTCCCGTTGGATCACGGCGGCCAACGCCATCAAATTCTGCGCGGGCATCCGATTCTCCAACGGTACTCCCTTCTCGAACGTGTCTCACCAGTGGTACAGATACCGAACACCGGCTGGCAGGTCATTCGCGGTGGTCCGAATTCTACCGCGGCGGAACTCCGCGACGGAAGAACTTTACCTGGTGTGCCCCGGCAACTCCTTCACCGCAGCCCGGATCGCGTCCACCTTCTTCGTGAACCGCGAGTCGGCCGATCCGCCGTACTCGTCCTTGAACCGCTTCTCGTTCAGCCCCTCGGGCAGTTCCTTCACCTCCGGCACGAAGTCGGCCACCGCGAACTGCTTCGCCAGGGCGATCACCCGCTTCGGCTCCTTCGCCACCGCCGCGGCGAACTCCACCCCGGCGAGGTCGGCGGCCAGGTCGGCGAAACTGAACCCGCTCGTCCCCTTCATGTCCACCAGTTCCTTCGACAGCCCGGCGAACTCGGCCGCAGGTGCCCCGAACAGTTCCGTGAGAGCCGCAGACACCACGAAGTGCTGGCACAGGTCGCGGCGGCCGCGGACGGTGGGCAGCCCGAGCACGGCCAGCCGCTCCTTCCGCTCGGCCTCGGTCTCGGCGGCCGCGGCCAGCGTCTTCACCACCGGCTTGTCCCGCAGGATGTTCGAGTCGTCGAGTGCCAGCCCGATGCCGACCAGGAACGCCCGCGCCCGCACCTTCTCGTCCAGTTCGCTCGCCGCCGTCGCCGCCGCCTGGATGTACGCCGCCGTCAGGTCGTCCCCCTTCGGCCGGGCGTCCTTCAACGCCTTCGCCATCGCCGTCACCGCCTGCACCACCGTGCGGACGCCCTGCTGCTCGGCCGTGTTGCGGTCCCCCGCCGGTGCCGGGGCGACCTTCGGCGGGGCGGCGTCGGCCGGCCGTTCGCGGATCAGGTCTAGCCGGTCGGCGTACTCCTGCGCCAGGGTGTCGCCCGTCTTCATCTCGGCGTGGATGCCGGCGATCGTCTTGTACAGCACCTGCAGCCGCCGCTGGGCGTTCGGCCCGAGTTCGGCGAACTTCGGCCCCCGTCCGGCCGCCAGTTCCTCCGCCCAGATGTGAATGACGAGCAGGTTGATCGGGTCGAACTGCACGCGGAAGGTGGAGCGGTTGGCCTGCCCGTCGCCCAGCTTCGCCCGCATCACCGACCCGCGGTCCGGCGACGGCACCGCCCCGAGCGTCCGCCCGAGGTGTTGCACCAGCACCTCCACCCGCTCGTCTTCCGTCTTCGGCTTGCCCTCGCGGATCAGTACATGCGCCCCGCCCGGCTCCCCGCTGGACGCGAACTCCTCGCCGGGCACGGCCCGGCTGCGGAACCCGACCGCCCGCGTGTTCGCCTTCGCCTCGGCTTTCATCTCGAAGTCGCTGCGGGCGGCGTTCAGGTCGGCCGCATCCGCCCCGGACGCCCATTCGCCGACCTCGGCCACCTCGAACGTGATGCCGGCCTGTTTGGCGAACACGTCCGCCGCCGCCGCGAACCGCCCCCGCAGTTGTTTCTCCCACGCCTCCCGCGTCCGCCGGTTGGCGTCGTCGGCGTACAGCTTCACGGGGATGCCCAGCGGCTTGCGGGCAACCGGGACGAGCGGCACGTCGTCCAGATTCGGCAGCGCCGCCGCCAACTCGACCCCGCTGAACGACACCTCGCCCGCCTTCGGCTCGACGAACAGGTACGGGGTGTACGGGTCCAGGGTGAACGCCGCCGGCTTGCCGTTCAGCGTCACCCGCAGCACCGGCTCGCGGCCGACGGGGATGGCTTTCACTTCGCCCGCCGCCACCCGCACCTCGGCCGGTTTTTCCCGCTTGTGTTCGACTGTGAACACCAGTTCCTGGCTGGTGGCGTTCAGCACCGCCACCACCGCGGCGGGGCAGGGCAGCGACCACAGGAACAGGGCAACGAAGGCAAGGCGAAGAGCGGTCATGGGTCACCGTTGGGCGTCAGGGTGTCCGTCGAATGTACCACCCGGTTGTGGCCTCACAACCCGACCAGGGCCGAATTTCCCACCACGGCTTGCAGATTCACGCCCCACCGCAACCTGTCCACGTCAACCGTCGTCCGGGTCGTCGTCGGCATCGTCGAGGACGGCTTCCCGCTTCTCGACCACCCGCTCGGCCTCGGGCACGGTGACGAACTCGGCCAGCCCCAGCCGCCGCGCCGCCACCAGCGCCTGGTACACGTCCCGCACGAACTTGCCGAAGTCCCGCGGCGGCCCGCCGCCCTCCAGGAACGGGTCCGGCCGCTCGTCCTCCTCATCGTCCATCTCCAGGTCGCTCGGCGCGTCGTCGGCCGGGGTTTCGTCGGCCGGTTGAGCGCCCAGGTCCTCCAGCAGGTCGCTCAGGTCCGGCGGCGGGGGCGTGGTGCCGGCCACGTCCCGCCCGTGCCGCAGCCGGGTCTTCTCGAAGTCGAGCAGTTCGACCGCCGCCCGGAGCGACACGTTCGGGTCCGGGTGGGTGAGCTGATCCTGCAGGGCGAAGACAGCGGCGAACACGGCGTCGGCGAGCGCCTCCGTGCGGGCCTCCGGGGTGGCCGGCAGAGGCGGAAGGGTCTTCCGCGGTTCGTCGAAGTAGGGGGCGACGCGGTTGGCGCGGGTGGCAGAGGTGGTGGCGGTCATGGCCCGGCTCCAGGATGTAGATGTACATTAAATATTATTATGTACAGTTATCGGAAGTCAAGCGACGCGGCGGGGATTTTCCATTGTTGGTGTCCCGCCTTCAGGCGGTCTTCCGGGGGGGGAGCGAAGAACGGCCTGAAGGCCGGACACCAGCGCCGATTCCGACTTCGTTTGGGCCGGTCGCCGCCCGGCCCATGCCGCCCGGCGGCGGCGACAGCCGGTGACGGGCCGCCACTTTTTTGGGATTTTTCTTGTGGTCGGTGGGTCGCGGTTTTACGCTGCGGCCGATGGCCGCAGCGTAAAGAGTCGCTGACAACAGCTATCTGATCTATTGTACAGTTTGCGGCCTGAAGTGTGGTCAGCTACGCTCGGGACGATGTCCCGAGCGTAGAACAAGCCGGGTGCGCCACCCGGCGCAGGATAATAACAAGTACGGCCGCAGGAGGGCGCGCGGGTGGCAGAAGGCCGCTTCGACCGATTCCTGGCCGCCTTCCCTCCGCTGCGTCAGCGGACGGTTGACGCCGATGCGCTCGCAGCGGATGTGCGGGCTGCGTTCGGCATCGACGCCCCTCCAGACTTGGTGGCCTTCTGGCGGGAGGTCGGCTGTGGCTCGTTCGCCGACGGCGAGTTGTACTTCTTCGGCCGCGACGCCGACGCAACCCGCGAGTCGCTCGCCGACTGGAACCGCCAGGCATTCTGGCGCGACGTGCTGACCGCCCCACGGTCCGGCGGCCCGGTGTTCTTCGCCGAGACGTGCTTCGGCGACCAACTCGGATTCCGCTACCGGCCGGACGGGGCGTGCGTGCCGGTGCTGTTCGCCCTGGCCACGGTCGAGTTGTACCTCATGGCCCCGGAGTTCGGGCGGCTCTTTCCGGAGGTGCTCACCGAGCGGGACGCGGTCACCGATCCCGAGCATCTGGCCGCGGCCAAGCAGGGCGCTGGGCTGCTGCCGCTGGGGCAGTGGTACAGCCCAATCGTGTCGCCGCTGGTCGGTGGGTCAGCCAAGCCGCACAACTTCATGGCCATGACGCCCAAGGCATTCGCGGTCGCCACGATTGCGGAGTGGCAGGCACTGGCGTCAGCACCCGAGGCCGAACCAGGCGCTGCAGCAGACGGCGGGGCATGATTCGTTTTTCCTGGCCATAGCTCACCGGTGCCCCGCCGCTGCTGAGCTTGGTCGTTCGGCCGGCGTTGGGAAAAGCTATGGCAAGGGCGACGCGGCCGCGCGGTCGGCGGTGGGAAGCGATCATCCCCCTGCTCCTGGCTGGCACTGGCACCTGGTGGCTGGTGGAGGAGTTCCGCTGCAACTCCCGGTCTGGATGCTCAGTCGCAGACAGGGTGAGCAGGAATAGCCTCGCAGTTCGCGCAAACGGGGGGGTGTGGGGTGCCGCGGACACAGAATCTCACTTGAACGACGGCGGTTGCCTTAACTTCGCCGACTCCCAGGGCTACTCACGGGTTGGGGTTGGTGAAGGTGGGTGGGGTGGGTATGGGGTCGGCCTCGTGTACCGGAGGCCACCCATGCCCGCCCCGTCGCTGTTCGAACACCTGGCCGCGTTG
>JALHQU010000151.1 GCA_022841795.1 Fimbriiglobus sp. | reverse complement strand
CCTGCTCGAACTCGTGCTTGTCGTCGATCTTCGTGCCCCGCATCCGAGCGGCCTCGATGTCCAGCGCCTGCGTCCAGCGGTCGGCGGCGAAGTCGAAGTGGTACACGGTCATGTCTTCGGACGTGTACGCGTTGTTCCGCCCGCCGTTCCGCTGCGTCGCCCGGTCGATGTCGCCGGGCATCAGCTTGTCCGTCCCCTTGAACAGCAGGTGTTCCAGGTAGTGGCTGAGGCCGGTCTGGTCCTTGTCCTCGTCGCACGACCCGACCCGGTACGCCACCATCGTCGTCACCACCGGGGACGACTTGATCGGCAGCAGGTACACGGTCAGCCCGTTGTCCAGCTTCTCCACCCGCAGGGTGGCGAACTGCTCGGCGACGGTGGCCACCAGCTTGGCGTTCGGGTCGTCGGCCCGGAGGGGAGTGGCGAGCAGCAGTAGTAGGGGCAGGCAGCGTGCGGTCATGCGAACCTCGGCACGGATCGGGGCGACGGTGCGGCTAGTTTAGGCGCGGTTCTTCGCCGCGACCTCCGGGAGCGGAGTCAGCTTGGCCGCTCCCGGAGGTCGCGGCGAAGACTGGACCGGGGTTTCAGAATCCGCCGCCCGCCGCCGGTGCTACAATATCCCGCCGAGTGTGCCCCCCTGTCCTCAACCCCCGAGCCGATGCCCCCCGACCGCACCACGACCGACGCCCAGGCCCTGTTCGAGCGGGGCCACAAGAGTTTCCAACAAGGAGACTTCCGCGAGGCGGTGGAGTGCTTCTCGCGGGCCATCCGCCTGCGGCCGGCGGTGGCCGCCGGGTACCGCTACCGGGCGATGGCCCACCTGGAGATGGGCAACCGGCTGGACGCGCTGAACGACCTGGACCAGGCCGTCCGCCTGCGGAACGACGACCCGGTGCTGTACGCCGACCGCGCCCGCGTGCTGCTCCGCCAGCAGGCGTACCCGGCGGCCGTCGCCGACTGCGACCGGGCGCTCGCCCTCGACCCCGGGCTGGCCCCGGTGTACGGGCTGCGGGCCGAGTGCTACGCCGCCAACGGGGAGAGCGGGAAGGCGTTCGCCGACTTCGCCAAAGCCATCGAACAGGATCCGGACCACGCCGCCGACTACCGGCTGGCCCGCGCCGAGTTGCACCTCGAACTGGAAGACTACGCGGCGGCGCTGGCCGACGCCGACGCCGCCCTGCTGCTGAACCCGGACGACCCGACCGCGTACCACACCCGCGGCATGGCCCACCGCGGGGTGGGCGACGAGATCGCGGCCGAGGCCGACTTCAGCCGGGCCATCCACCTCGACCCGAACCGGGTGTCCGCCCGGCTGGCGCGGGCGGCGGCGGCGCTCGGACGGAAGGACTACGCGGCGGCCGAGGCGGACTGCGACGCGGTGCTGGCGACCGTGCCCGGACTCGGCAAGGCGTTCGAGATGCGGGGGCTGTGCCGCCGGCACACCGGCAACCACGCCGGGGCGCTCGCCGACCTGAACGAGGCGGTGAAGCAGTCTCCGGACGCCCCGCTGCCGTACAACCTGCGGGCCGGCGTCCACTACGCCCAGCACCAGTACAAGCGGGCCATCCAGGACCACCTGGCGGCGCTCGAACGCGACCCGCAGAACGCCGGCACGTTCAACCAGCTCGGGTGGATCTGGGCCACCGCCCCGGACCCGGACGTGCGGAACGGCGAGCGGGCGAAGGGGTGCGCCACCCGCGCGTGCGAGCTGACCGAGTGGCAGGAGGCGGGGTACCTGGACACGCTGGCCGCGGCGTGCGCCGAGCTGGGCGAGTTCGACGACGCGGTGCGGTGGATGGAGAAGGCGATCGAGCTGGTGCCGGCGGCGGACGAGGCCGACTACCGCACCCGCCTGGACCTGTACCGCGACGGCAAACCCGCCCGCATGACGCCGGAGGTGTAAATTCGGCGAGCCGGTTTTGTGGCGAGCCGGGAGCGTGAGCGACCGGAGCGTTTAAAACTCCGGTCGCTCACGCTCCCGGCTCGCCAAGACCGACCGCGACTGCCAGCTCACTTCCCGCTGCCCCGGTCGGTGTTCGCCGGCAGCCGCTCCATCGTCGCGTCCGTCAGGTTCTCGACGATCTGGTTGACCGCGTGGAACGCGCTCTCGCCGATCCCCTTCTGGTAGATGGGCGGGTAGATCTCGTGCCGCACGGCCATGAACGCCTTCACCACCGCCGGGTCGAACTGCCGCCCGCTCTCGCGGGTGAACACGGCGTCGATCTCCACCGGCGAGCGGGCCGGGCGGTACCGGCGGTGGCTCATCATGGCGTCGCACGCGTCGGCCACCGCCAGCACGCGGGCGAGCAGCGGGATGTCCTCCCGCGCCAGCTTGTCCGGGTACCCGCCGCCGTCCCACCGCTCGTGGTGGTGCCGCACCCCGCCCCGCAGCCGGTCGAACGGCTTGATGCTCGCCACCACCCGCTCGCCCACCACCGGGTGCTGCTGCACCTCCTCGTACTCCTCGCGGGTGAGCTTGCCCGGCTTCTGCAGCACCTCGTCCCGGATGCCGATCTTGCCCACGTCGTGCAGCAGCCCGGCCAGGTACACGTCGCCGACCACCGCCGCACTCAGGTGCATCTGCTTGGCGATCAGGGTGGCGATGCGGGCCACCCGCTCGGAGTGCCCGGCGGTGTACGGGTCCTTGGCGTCGATGACGGTGGTCAGGCTGTGCAGCAGCCCGACCAGCAACTGCTTGGTACCGGCCTGCGCCTGCGCCCGCTGGCCGAGCAGCATCTTCAGGGTGAACCGGGCCACCTTCACGTCCCCGTCGTCGAACCGCCGGTCCGGGTCGTAGGTGAGGGCCACCAGGCAGCCGTTCGTCTTCGCCGACCGGCACAGCAGGGCGGCGGCGGGTTCCTCCGGCGGCTCCTTCCCGCCCGGCGGGTTGGTCCACCGCACCACCTCCTCCCCGTCGGTCGCCTTCTGCGCCAGGGTGCGGGCGAACTTGGCGGCCCAGCCGGCGTCCACCGCCCGCGGGCCGGCGACGGCCAGCACCTTGTCGTTCGACAGGGAGTACCAGAAGGCGGCGTCCGCCCCGAGGGTGTCGGCCGCCGCCGCCACCGTCGCCTGGATGGAGCGGGTGGAACTGGTAGTGTCGGTCAGGTTCTGGAGCAACACCTCAAGCGCCGCCCACGGGTCGCGGCGGGCCGTCTGGGTGCTGGGCAGGTCGTCCGCCCGCCCCGACCCCCGCCCGGAAGACGCGGCTGCCATGTCATCCCCTCGACCGGAATTGAGCGTGGCCGTCCGCCGGCCCGCGGCGGCTAGTATAGCGGGTAACGGGGTTCTCCCGTCCACCGGACTGTTGAGTACAGTCGGGACAGATTGTTGCTCCGAGGAAGACGCCGGGGCGACCGCCCGTAAAAAAGTGACAGTCGCCGGCCATCCCCGCCGCCCGGTCGGTCGATCCGGCGGCGGGACGGAACTCGCGCCCATGCCTCAGCGGTTCGTCGAAATCCTCAACCACATCCCGGCCAGCATCGTCCGGTTCGACCGGCAGCGGCGGATCGTGTACGCCAACGAGTACGCGGCCGTGCGGATGGGCCGGCCGCTCGACCAGGTGATCGGCCGCACCTTCGGGGAGGTGGTCGGGGACGCGGCGGTGGCGGACCACCACTGGGCCAGAATCTGGACCGTGTTCGCCGACGCCGTGCCGACCGAGTACGAGTACGAGTCCGCCCGCGGCGAGGCGCACACCTGGATGCACCTGCGGGTGACGCCCGAGATGACGGACGCCGGCGAGGTGCAGACGGTGCTGTGCATCGCCACCGACATCACCGCCCTGAAGCGGACGGAGGCCCGCCTGCGGGCGAGCGAGGAGCGGCTGCGGCTGGCCACGCGGGCGGCCGACGTGGGCGTGTGGGAGTGGAACGTGCGGACCGGCGAGATCACCTGGGACGCCGAGATGTTCCGGCTGTACGGGGTGGCCCCGACGCCCGCCGGGCTGGTCCGGTACGACACGTGGAGCGGGGCGGTGCTGCCCGACGACCTGCCGGCGCAGGAGGCGGTCCTCCAGGACACCGTCCGCCGCCTGGGCAGCAGCAAGCGGGTGTTCCGCATCCGCCGGCCGGACGGCGCGGTGCGGCACATCGAGGCGGCCGAGACGGTCCGCACGGACGCCGCCGGCCGGGCCGAACGGGTGGTCGGCACGAACGTGGACGTGACCGCCCGGGTGCGGGCGGAGGAGCAACTGCGGGAGAGCGAGGGGCGGTTCCGGGCGTTCCTGGACCACACCCCGGCGGTGGCCTGGATCAAGGGGCCGGACGGCCGGCACCAGTTCGTCAGCCGGCGGATGGCCGAGCTGTTCGGCGGGGCCGACCGCTGGCTCGGCCGCACCGACGAGGAGGTGTTGCCGGCGGCGGTGGCGGCCGTCACCGCCGACCACGACCGGCGGGTGCGGGACACGAGAGCGCCGCTGGAGGTGCTGGAGGACGTGCCCACCGCCGACGGGGTGGTCCGCCCGTGGCTGGTGGTCAAGTTCCCCATCCCGCACGCGGACGGGTCGGCGAGCGCCGGCGGCATCGCCCTGGACCTGAGCGAGCAGCGGAAGGCGGAGGAGGAGAAGCGGCGGACGGAGAAGCGGCTGTACGAGGCGATCAAGCTGGAGTCGCTCGGGGTGCTGGCCGGGGGCATCGCGCACGACTTCAACAACCTGCTCACCGGCATCCTCGGGTACACGTCGCTGGCGCAGATGGACCTGGCCGACGGGCGGGTGGCGGCGGTCGGCGGGTACCTGCGGCACGCCGAGGCGGCGGCCGCCCGCGCCGCCGACCTGTGCCAGCAGATGCTGGCGTACTCCGGCCGCGGCCAGTTCCAGGTGAAGGCGGTGTCCCTCAACCGGCTGGTGGAGGAGATGGCGGCGCTGCTCCAGACGAGCATCAGCAAGAAGGCGGTGCTGCGGTACCTGCTGGCGTCCGACGGGCCGGTGGTGCAGGCGGACGTCACCCAACTGCGGCAGGTGGTGATGAACCTGATCACCAACGCGTCCGACGCCATCGGCGACCGCAGCGGGGTGATCACCGTGTCGTCCGGGGCGATCGACGCCGACGCCCGGTACCTGGCGGACGTCGGCGCCCCGCACCTGCCCCCGCGGCGGTACGCCTACCTGGAGGTGTCGGACACCGGGTGCGGGATGAGCGAGGAGGTGCAGGCCCGCATCTTCGAGCCGTTCTTCTCCACCAAGACCACCGGCCGCGGCCTCGGGCTGAGCGCCATTCAGGGCATCGTCCGCGGGCACGACGGGTGGGTGAAGGTGTACTCCGCCCCCGGCCGCGGCACCACGTTCAAGGTGCTGCTGCCCAGCGCCGCCCAGCCGGCCGACGCCGACGCCGTGCCCACCACCGTGGACGCCACCGCCGCCGGCCGCGGCCGGCGGGTGCTGGTGATCGACGACGAGGAGGACATCCGGGTGCTCGCCCGCAAGGTGCTGGAGATGTGCGGGTTCGTGGTGGACACGGCCGACGACGGGCGGGCCGGGGCGGAGGCGTTCGAGCACGACCCGGCCCGGTTCCACGCGGTGGTGTGCGACCTGACCATGCCGCACCTGGACGGGGCCAGCACCTTCCGCCGCATCCGCCACGCCCGCCCGGACGTGCCGGTGGTGCTGATGAGCGGGTTCTCCGAGGACGAGACCACCGCCGGGCTGGGCGGGATGAACCTGAACGGGTTCCTGCGGAAGCCGTTCCGCGCCCAGGAGCTGCGGCAGACGGTGCTGGACGTGGTCGGCCCGTAACAGAGGTGGGGACTGGCTCGTTTCCGCCCCGGCCTGCCGCGGTCCTGGGCGAGTATCGGAAACGTGCCTGTCCCCGCCCGCCGATGAGGGGGAACACGGGGACAGGCACGTTTCGTCATTCCCACCGCAGGCGGATTGCTCTCGGCGAAACGAGCCAGTCCCCTTCCCGTCACCCCAGCCACTCCGGCTTCGCCTTCGCCAACACCCGGCAGGCGAACCCCACCCCGATCCCCTCGATGACGATCACCGGCAGGTGCGCCACCAGGCTGATCCCCGCGACGTACCCCTTCTGTTCGATCGACCCGAAATACAGCACCGAGGCGTGGAGCAGCACTGTGACCGCGGCCGTCGCCAGCCCCATCAGCAGCCCGCCGACGAACGGCGACACCCGCCGGGCGAGCGGTCGGTAACCCGCCCCGGCGAGGACCGCCGGGAGGCTCAACACCGCGAAGTTCACCCCCAGCGGCCCCCACCCGCCGTGCGCGAACAGGAGGGTCTGGAGCGTCAGCCCGACAATGACGGCGAGCGGGGCGCGGTGTCGCAGAATCACCCCGGCCAGCCCGTTCAGCAGCAGGTGGACGGAGAAAACGCCGAACGGGATGTGACCCTGGGACGACACGAACAGGGCGGCGGCGAGCACCCCGACCCGCGGGATCTCGCGGTCGCTGATCCGCCACAACGAGGCGGCGATGCCGACGACCAGCACGGCGTACCCGCCGATTTCCCACGAGTGAACGAGGTAGCCGTCGGCGATGTGGACGGCGAACGGCAGGGCGGGTGCGGTCATGCGGCAGGTATGGTAGCGGCAAGGGGAAGAATTTGGTTGAAATTGGCGTGTCCGGCGGTCATTCTGTCTATGATCGGTGTTTGATCCCTCGCCGCGCCACCGGCGCGGCTTTCCGCCCTTTTCATCGGAGATCGTCATGCGGATGCTGTGGGCCGTTCTGGTGGTCGGTGTCGCCGCTTCCGTCGGGTTCGCCCAGGACAAGCCGAAGACGGACGACAAGACCGAGAGCAAGGCGAAGGGCCAACTGCCGACGTACTGGAAGCAACTCGGGCTGACCGACGAGCAGGTGCAGAAGGTGTACAAGATCCAGGCCAAGTACAACGACGACATCGACAAGCTGGAGGCGCAGATCAAGGACATGAAGGAGAAGATGGCGAAGGAGCGGGCGGCCGTCCTGACGGCCGAGCAGAAGAAGCGGCTGGAGGGTATCATCAAGGAGAAGGTGGGCGGCGAGAAGGACAAGTGACCCGATGGGTGTCGAACGAGTTGTGCCCCTGACCGGCGGCGAGCCGACGTGGGCGGCGGTGGCGGGCGAACTGGCCCGCACCGGCGACCCGCCGGTCGTCCGCATGATCGACGGCCAGCCGGCGTTCCCGGACGAGGTGCCCGCCGACGGCTGGCGGGAGGTGCGGGTGTCGTTCCCGGCCGGCATGGTGACGATCCGCCGGCAGTCGGGGGCGTGGGCGTGCGTGGTGTGGGGGACGGACGACCCCGCCCTACTCGCCGCCCGCGACCGGGTGGCCGAGGCGATTGCCGTCTTCGGTTAGCCGCGAGCCAACGGCGAGCGCTTTCGTCGCGCTCGCCGTTGGCTCGCGGCTAACCGAAGATTCCGTGTTGCCCTTGCCGCTCCCGCTCCACTTTCGCTACCCTGCGCAGCCTACGCCTGCGAGGGTTCCCCGTGACGCTCACCGTTCGACAACTGGCCGACTGGGTCGGCGGGGAGGTGGTCGGCGACCCGGCTGCCGCCGTGCGGAACCCGGCCGCCCTGGGCGACGCCGAACCCAGCGACTTCTCGTTCGTGACCGACGGGGAGAAGAACCTGAAGGCGTGGGCGGCGTCGAAGGCGGCCACCGCGTTCGTGCCCCCGAACTTCCCCGCCGACGCCCGCCCCGTAATCAAAGTCGCCGACCCGCTGGCCGCGTTCATCCGGGTGGTGCTGACGCTCCGCGGGGATCGGGCCGAACCGCGGGAGATCCACCCCACCGCCGTCGTCCACCCGACGGCCAGGCTCGGCCCGAACGCCCGCGTCGGCCCGAACGCGGTGGTCGGCGAGGGCACCACCGTCGGGGCAAACGCCACCGTCCACGCCGGGGCGGTGGTCGGCCGGTTCTGCACCATCGGCGACGACTTCACCCTGTTCGCGAACGCCACCCTGTACGACGACTGCCGGGTCGGCCACCGCGTCACGGTGCATTCCGGGGCGGTGATCGGGGCGGACGGGTTCGGCTACCGGCTGGTGAAGGGGCGGCACGAGAAGATCCCGCAGGTCGGGTGGGCGGAGTTGGAGGATGACGTGGAGGTCGGGGCGTGCAGCACGGTGGACCGCGGGGCGATCGGCGCCACCCGCGTCGGCACCGGCACCAAGATCGACAACCTGGTGATGGTGGCGCACAACTGCCGGCTGGGGCGGCACAACATCCTGGTCGGCCAGGTCGGGCTGGCCGGGTCGTGCTCCAGCGGCGACTACGTGGTGATGGCCGGGCAGGTGGGCACCGCCGACCACGTGCACATCGGCGACCGGGCGGTGCTCGGGGCCAAGTGCGGGGTGCTGTCGGACATCCCGCCGGACACCGAGGTGATGGGCGCCCCGGCCATGCCCCGCCGCGACTTCTTCCGCATGGTGGTGAGCATGCAGAAGGTGGGCGAGATGCGGGACGAGATGCGGGCGCTGAAGAAGCGGGTGCAGGCGCTGGAGGCGAACGGATGACCGGCGGGTTCACCGGCCTCACCCCCGCCGACCGCACCCCGGTCGGGCTGCTCGCCGGCGGCGGGCGGTTCCCCATCGTGTTCGCCGAGAAGGCCCGCGACCTCGGCCTGCCGGTGGTGTGCGTCGGGGTGGCCGGCCACGCCGACCCGGTGCTGAAGGGGCTGTGCCCCGAGTTCCGCTGGCTGCGGCGGTTCTCCCTCGGGTTCGTCGCCCGCACCTTCCGCCGCGGCGGGGTGAAGCGGTGGACGATGGCCGGCAAGTACTACAAGCACGAGCTGTTCCGCCCGTGGCGGTGGCTGCGGCTGCTGCCGGACTACCGGCTGCTGCGGGCGTGGTGGAACCACCGCCGCCGCGACAACAAGGACGACACCCTGCTGCTCGCGCTCATCGACGAGTTCCGCAAGGACGGCCTGGAGTGCGTGTCCGCCCTCGACCTGTGCCCGGAGTTGCTCGTGCGCCACGGCGTGTTGACGAAGCGGAAGCCGACCGACCGCGAACTGACCGACGTGCGGTTCGGCTGGACGCTGGCCCGCGAGATGGGCCGGCTGGACGTCGGCCAGAGCGTGATGGTCCGCGACCGGGCGTGCCTGGCGGTGGAGGCGATCGAGGGCACCGACAGGTGCATCGAGCGGGCCGGCGAGCTGTGCGGGCGGGCGGCGTTCGCGGTGGTGAAGGTGGCCAAGCCGCAACAGGACATGCGGTTCGACGTGCCCACCGTCGGCACCCAGACCATCGCCACCATGGTCAAGGCCGGGGCGACGGTGCTGGGCATCGAGGCGGGCAAGACCATCCTGCTGGACGAAGTCCAAACGCTCATCGCCGCCGACCGCGCCGGCATCGCCGTGATCGCCCTGACCGACCCGTGACCAGTGGGGCAAGTTTCCAACTTGCCGCGGCAAGATGGAATCTTGCCCCACACCCACGGCCCTCGCGGGCCGGGTTCACCCTGTCACCCGCTGTCGCACCGCGTCCGCCTCCACCCGTAGCCCCGCCAGCTCCTCCTCGGCCGCGGCGATCTGCGCCTCCAGCCGGGCCAGCCGCTTCCGCGGGCTGTCGCCCAGCAGCCGGGCGAACAGCTCCAGCGCCAGCACCGCGTGCCACCCCTTCATCAGCAGCCCGCGGAGGCGGTACATCTGGCCCATGCGGGCGAGCTGGTCCGGGGCGACGGCGCGGGCGGTTCGCAGCAGCCGGGCGATCGGCGCCGCCTCGGCCCACATGGTCAGCACGAACTCCAGCGTGGGCAGCAGCACGATGGCCGCGTCCACCCACCGCTCCCGCACGTACCGCACGGCCGCCCCGCTCGCCTGCACCTTCAGGATGAACTCGGTGGCGAACGCCACCCAGATGACCGCCAGGCAGGCGTGCAGCACGAACGCGAACGCCGGCGACCCCCTCACCGCGTCCGCCCACAGGTACTCGATGCCCAGCACCGGCACCACCAGCAGGGCGAACAGCAAGAGCGGCAGGCCGAACCCCTTGTCCAGCCGGGCGAGCAGCGCCTTCCCCGGCCGCTCCCACCCGAGCCGCGGCAGCCAGATCAGCCCGGTGACGGGGTGGATCAGGCCCAGGCGGGCCGGCGGGAACAGGCACACCACCGCCGCCCGCGCCGCCGCCGGCCACGCCCGCCGGGAGCGGTCGCGGACGGCGAACCCGACCCACGCCTCGGCCACGAACACCGGCCACAGCCCGACCAGCACCGTGTAGATGAGTTGCAGCTCGAACCCGGTGACGTGGTATCGGTCGGCCCGGTGGATCAGCCCGGCGACCGCGACCAGGTGGACGAATGCCAGCCCGAACATCAGCGGGGCGAGCCGCCGCGCTCCGGTGCGGACGGGATCGGACGGAACTCGGGTCAGGAGGACGGGTTCGGTGTCGGGCAGGGCGGTGGCGAGGGCGGTGGTCATGGCGATCCTCGCGGGGTGGGTCGCTCTCCACCAGGTAATTCGCCCGACCCCCGCCCGCATCGCCGGGAATCGGGTGCGGATTTCCGTGGCCGGTCAGTGTGGAAGAAAAGCGAACACCGACCGTCGCAGGCGGACGGAACCGGCATGCGGCAGCGGGACACCGCCGCTCTTGTACCATCCCTGCCACATGTCGAACGAATACACGCGGAATGGTTCGTCATCCGAGTCGCGAGTGGCAACCAGATAAAGTGTGCGGCCGTCCGGCAACTCCCACATCACGCAGTCAACCTGACTCGGGCTGCTCCCAACGAACGACGTCCACATACTACTCGGTTTAGTCACCGCCCCCGCCCGGCGGAGTGTGGCCTTCGCCTCGTCGAGCGGTTGGCCCACCGCCACCTCACCCGTCCCGCTCACCCACGCACCCGCGGCGACGAGTAGCACGGCCACGACCGCCGCCACGACGATCCGGCGACGGGTCCACCACGCGCGGCGAAACATGCGACACCTCCCGACGAAGGTGTAGCACGGGAATGCATCCTTCGCCTACCGGGTGATCCGTTGGGTAGCTCGCTCTTCAGCCCGAAGGGCTGGCAGCTCTCAGCCCAGGGCGAGCGAGCGCCAGCGAGCGACGCCCTGGGAACGCGAATGCTCTCGCCAAGCAGCCTGAAGGGCTGCGACCGGCGCCTCTCAATCCCACACATAGGCCTCGTCCCACTCCACCCCGTGGCGGCGGAGCAGCTCCCGGAACTCGTCCTGGAACGACCGCTCGCGGTGGTGCTCCTCCTGGGTGCGGATGTACTCCCGCACGGCGTCGGCGTTCGACGGGCTGACCGAGAACGCCGCGTACCCGCTCTGCCAGTAGAACGCCGGGTGGATGTGCTGCTTCGCCCACTTGGACGACTCCTTCTTCACCTCCTCGACCACCCGGCTGACCGCGAGGGTTTTCGCCAGCACGAACAGGGCGTGGACGTGGTCCGCCACCCCGCCCACCAGAACGGGAGTGCAGTTGATCGCCGAGAGTATCCCGCCGAGGTAGGCGAACATGCGGTCGCGGACGTCCGGGGCGAGGAACGGCTCGCGGTTCTTGGTGCTGAACACCAGGTGGACCAGCACCCGCGACAGGGATTGCGACACGGGGCGGCTCCGGCTGGCAGCCCGTCAGGCTGCGGGGGTGGTCGGGGTCGGTTCCCAGGGCGGCGGGCCTTCGGCCCTGGCCCTGAGCTGAGGGCTGCCAGCCCTTCGGGCTGAAGACACGTCGGCAGTACCCCAGCGCGCTGTGGACGGTGCGGCACATGAGGGCGCCCCGAAAGTTGGCGGGGATGATATCCGACGCGCGACCCGGCAGCAACGATTTGCCCGTCGCGCTCCCTACAACAACCCATCTCGTTCACCCCCGGAGTGCCCGCCGATGGCCGCCGACCCCTGGTTCCAGTCCCTGTTCGCCGACCGCATCGGCGGGGCCAACTACGGCAAGGGCACCGAGATCTACAAGTTCGAGAAGATCAAGCGGGCGAAGCGGAAGGCGCTGGCCGACTACCCCGACCGCCAGTTGCTCGACTTCGGCATCGGCGAGAACGACGACATGGCCCCGGAGGCGGTGCGGGCGGAGATGAAGCGGCAGGTGGACCGCCTCGACAACCGCGGGTACGCGGACAACGGCATCGCCGCGTACAAGGAGGCGGCGGCCGAGTTCATGAACCGGCAGTTCGGGGTGACGCTGGACCCGGTGACGGAGGTGTGTCACTGCATCGGCAGCAAGCCGGCCTACGCCATGCTGCCGGCGTGCTTCATCAACCCCGGCGACGTCACCCTGATGACCGCCCCCGGCTACCCGGTGGCCGGCACCTGGACGAAGTACCTGGGCGGCGAAGTCCACCGCCTGCCGCTGCTCCCGCAGAACGGGTTCTTCCCGGACCTGGACGGCATCCCGGCCGACATCAAGAAGCGGGCGAAGCTGCTGGTCATCAACTACCCGAACAGCCCGACCGGGGCGGTGGCGACGGCCGACTTCTACAAGCGGGTCGTCGAGTTCGCCCACCAGCATCAAGTCGTGATCGTGCAAGACGCCGCGCACATCCTGCTGAGCTACCAGGGTGAGCCGTACAGCTTCCTGCAAGTGGACGGGGCGAAGGACGTCGGCGTCGAAGTGCATTCGATGAGTAAGGGGTTCAACATGATCGGCTGGCGGCTCGGGTTCGTGGCCGGGCACCCGAAGATCGTGCAGGCCTACGCGGACGTGAAGGACAACAGCGACAGCGGGCAATTCATGGCGACGCAGCACGCGGCGGCGGCGGCCCTTCGGGACGCGAGCATCCCCAAGATGGTGAAGGCGAAGTACCAGCGGCGGCTGGAGAAGCTGGTGGCGGCGCTGCGGCAGGTGGGGTTCGCCGCGGCCATGCCGGGCGGGACGTACTTCCTGTACACGAAGGCGCCGACGGCGGCCGGCGAGCGGAGGTTTGCGAACGCCGAGGAGGCCAGTCAGTACCTCATCACCGAGCAATCGGTGTGCTGCGTGCCGTGGGACGACGCCGGCCCGTACCTGCGGTTCAGCGTCACGTACACGGCGAAGGACGAGGCCGAGGAAGACGCGCTGATGACGGAGACGGTGAGCCGGCTGAAGGGCATGCGGCTGGCGTTTTGAGCGAGGCCCGGATGTTCACCGAATCGGCATCTCGGGCTAGCGGCCGGGGCGGGGGGCGCGGCTATACTACCGGCATGATCCGGCCGGCCCGTTCGCACCGACGTTCCGCCCGCGGGGGGCTGCCCCTGGCGGCGGTGCTGGTCGCGCTGATGGCGGTCGGCCCGGCGCCGGCGGTCGTCCTGACCGGGCCGACGGTGAACGAGGAGGAGGTCGGGCACCAGTACGTCGAGACGCGGCGATGCGTCCGCCCGCTGGTCGGCCCGCCGGTCCCGCCCCGTTCGACTCCTTCCCCCGACCGGCCCGTTTTGCCGGCCGGGTCGCAACTCTTGCCTCGGCACCTCCGCCCGTCCGCCCCGGCCCGCGGGCCGGACGGCCCGTACCTCCGCTGTTAGAACACCTCCGACCGCGTCCGTTCGTCCGGAACCGCACCGCCCCGGCCCGCCGGGTCGTCGGTTCATCCCACACCCCAACCCCACCCGCGCCCACATTATGAGTACGGACCTCCCGATCTCGGAGAGTGACAGCATGTCGAACAGTCGTGACCCGAAGTCCGGCAACCCGCTCGGCGACCTGATCGCCGGGCTGGTGGTGTTCTTAGTGGCGTTACCGTTGTGTCTGGGGGTGGCGGTGGCGTCGAACGCCCCGCCGATCGCCGGGCTGATCGCCGGCATCGTCGGCGGCATCCTGGTCGGGATCCTCAGCGGGTCGCACACCAGCGTGAGCGGGCCGGCCGCCGGCTTGACCGCCGTGGTGGCCGCCCAGATCGCCGGGCTGGGGTCGTTCCCGGCGTTCCTGCTGGCCGTGTTCCTGGCCGGGCTGATCCAGATCGGCATGGGGGCGGCGCGGGCCGGCAACCTGTCCTCGTTCTTCCCGTCCAGCGTCATCAAGGGGCTGCTGGCGGCCATCGGCGTCATCCTCATCCTGAAGCAGTTGCCGCACCTGTTCGGGCACGACAACGACCCGGAAGGGGACATGGCGTTCGCCCAGCCGGACGGCGGGTCGGCCGGCACCAAGAACACGTTCACCGAGCTGTGGGAGCTGGCCGCCGACCTGTTCCACCTGGTCACCACCTGGCGGGTGGACCAGTTCCAACTCGGGGCGGCGCTCATCGGGTTCGTGGCGCTCCTGCTGCTGCTGGTGTGGGACCGGGTGAAGTGGCTGAAGAAGTCGCCGGTGCCGGCCCCGCTCATCGTCGTCGTCCTCGGGGTGGTGATGGCCGAGGTGTTCCGCCGGCTGGGCGAGCCGTGGGCCATCGACCCGTCGCTGGAGGGCGGCAACGTCCACTGGGTGAAGGTGCCGGTCACCGACTCGTGGGACGACATGCGGACCCTGATCCAGTTCCCGGACTTCACCCAGTGGGCGAACGGCAAGGTGTACGTCGCGGCGATCACCATCGCGGTGGTGGCGTCGCTCGAAACCCTGCTCAACCTGGAGGCGGTGGACAAGCTGGACCCGAAGCAGCGGAACAGCCCGTCCAACCGCGAGCTGGTGGCCCAGGGGGTGGGGAACACGGTGTGCGGGCTGATCGGCGGGCTGCCGGTCACGTCGGTCATCGTCCGCAGTTCGGTGAACATCCACGCCGGGGCGAAGACCAAGCTGTCGGCCGTGTTCCACGGCATCCTGCTGGCGGTGTGCGTGCTGTTCCTGGCCCGCTGGCTGAACCACATCCCGCTGTCCTGCCTGGCCGCCATCCTGCTGGCCACCGGGTTCAAGCTGGCCAGCCCGAAACTGGTGAAGCAGATGTGGGCGGGCGGGCGGCAGCAGTTCCTGCCGTTCGCCATCACCGTCGTCGCCATCGTGCTGACGGACCTGCTGGTCGGGGTACTCATCGGGCTGGGCGTCAGCGTGCTGTTCATCCTGCGGAGCAACCTGCGGCGGCCGATGCACAAGATCGTGGAGAAGCACCTGGGCGGGGAGGTGGTGCGGATCGACCTGGCCAACCAGGTGAGCTTCCTCAACCGGGCCGCCCTGGACACCGCCCTGAACGAGGTGCCGGAGGGCGGGCACGTGCTGCTGGACGCGTCCGACACCGACTACATCGACCCGGACATCCTGGCCCTGATCCGCGAGTTCCACGACACCACCGCCCCGGCCCGCGGGGTGCAGGTCAGCCTGCGGGGGTTCCAGGACAAGTACCGGCTGCACGACGAGACGCGGTTCGTGGACTACTCCACCCGCGAGCTGCAAGAAGCCGTCACCCCGCGGCAGGTGCTGGACATCCTGAAGCACGGGAACGAACGGTTCCGCACCGGCAAGCGGCTGTCCCGCGACCTGGGGCGGCAGGTGAACGCCACCGCCGCCGGCCAGCACCCGCTGGCCGTGCTGCTCACGTGCATCGACTCCCGCAGCCCGGCCGAACTCATCTTCGACCTGGGGGTGGGGGACATCTTCGTGGTGCGGATGGCCGGGAACGTGGCCAGCCGGAAGGTGCTGGGCAGCATGGAGTACGCCACCGCGGTGGCCGGGGCGAAGCTGGTGCTGGTGCTCGGGCACACCCGGTGCGGGGCGGTGACGGCGGCGTGCAACAAGCCCGGCCCGCACACCCCGCCGCCGGACGACGACCCCGGCCCGGACCACATCGAACACATCCTGGCGTCCATCCGCCAGTCCATCGACCCGCACACCGCCCACGAGTTCCCGATGCTGAGCGACGACCGCAAGCTGCAGGTGGCGGACGACGTGGCCCGGCGGAACGTGGTGCGGGTGGTGAACGGCATCCTGGACCAGAGCGGGCCGATCGGCGAGCTGGCGAACAGCGGGCGGATCCTGGTGGTGGGGGCGATCTACGACGTGGCCACCGGCGGCATCGAGTTCCTGACCGAGCGGGGGGCCGAGCCGCCGCCGGTGCCCGCCCCGTCCGCCGACGGGGTGCTGGCCGGGCGGTGAGGGGGCATCTGGATTTCGTGGCACCGGCGGCCCGCCGGTGGGTCTTTTTCTTCCGTGGCACCGGCGGCCCGCCGGTGGGTTCACAACACCGGCGGGCCGCCGGTGCCACGGAAAAAGCGAATTCTGTTCCACCGCCCGCCGTCTGCCGATATAGTTTTGCCGACCGCCGGGGTGCCGCTCGGTGCCCCGCCCGCCATCCTCTTTCCACGGAGTGTCCGCCGATGGGTCGTAAGTTCGCCGCTCTGGGCCTGTGCCTGACCGCCGGCCTGTTCACCGTGTCGGGTGTGGTGTTCGCCGACGACAAGAAGGACGCGAAGATCGAGATCCACGAGATCATGGAGAAGGTGCCGGGTAAGAAGGGACTGTGCGTCACCTGCGCGACCGCGGCCAAGGCGGGCAAGTGGGAAGACGCCCAGAAAGCCAGCGCGGAGATGAAGAAGTACGGCGAGGCGCTGGGCAAGAACGACCCGCCCAAGGGCAGCAAGGACTCGTGGGCCAAGCACACCAAGGTGTTCGGCGAGACGATGACGGCCATCGACGACGCCGCCCAAAAGAAGGACTCGGCCGGGGTGGAGAAGGCGGCCGCCGCGTTCGGCAAGTCGTGCAAGGCGTGCCACGACGCCCACCAGAAGAAGTGAGCGAGCCGGTGAAGTAGCAGGCCCACGCCGTGGGGCGCCCCCCCCCCCCCCGGCGGCCCCCCGCGGGGGGGGGCGGGATTACCAAC
>JALHQU010000150.1 GCA_022841795.1 Fimbriiglobus sp. | reverse complement strand
CCGGCGTGTGGGTTTCTCTCCGGGGCCACCGGGGCCCCGCGGTTTATACCCAACCCGGGGGGCCCGCGGTTCCCACGAAGCCAGTGAGGAGTGTGAATGGGAACGGGCGAGCGACCGCCGCCACTGCCGGCGGCGGAACGGCGGTGGGGGGCCGGCGGCAGCCCGCTCCCGCGGCGGCGGCTGATCGACCGCCCGCGGCTGCCGGGGACCGGGTTCGACCTGTCCGCGTGGCTCCGACGGCTGTGTGTGGATGTGGTACTGAAGTGCCCGACGTTCGCCCACATCGACCCGGCGGCGGTCGCGTTCACCGCCACCACCTCCCGCACCCGCAGCCGGCACGGCCTGCTCGCCCGCGTCACCCCGCTGCGGTTCCGCGACGGCACCCTGTACCGCCGTCACCGCGGCACTCTGTATCAGGTGCAGCGGTTCGTGGTGGACGGGCGGGAGGTGCTGTACGTGCTGGCGGTGTGCCTGCCGCGGTTCCTGGACCTGCCGTTCGACGAGAAGCTGGTGACGGTGTTCCACGAGCTGTACCACATGAGCCAGCGGTTCGACGGCGACCTGCGGCGGCACGACGGCCGGTACCAGTACCACACGCACTCGAAGAAGGGGTACGACGACGAGATGGGCCGGCTGGTGCGGCAGTACCTGGCCGGGGAACCGGACCCGGCGGCCCTCGCCCCGTTGCACCTCACCTTCGCCCAGATGTGTACCGCCCACGGCGGGGTGCTGGCGGTGCGACTCCCCCGCCCGCGGATGATCCCGGTCGGGCCGTAAGTAACCGGCCCACGCCGTGGGCCGAGGCATCTCGGTCTGAAAGTGTCCGGCCCGCGGCGTGGGCCGTGTGTGGTTCCGCTCACGGCGTGCGCGGGCTACTTCGGGCACGCCCGCTTGTTCCACGGCATCTTCGCGATCAGCAGCCCCATGCCGCACCAGTCGGAGATGCCGGCGAACACCAGCCCGGCCCCGATGAACGCCGGGATGCCGGCGAACCACGGGTGGACGGTGAGCGCGAGAACGGCCCCGGTGAGCGCGATGCCGCCGGCGGCGATCCGCACCTGCCGCTCCAGCGACATCACCTTCTTGCCGCGGACGACCGGCACCCCGGCCTGTTCGCACGCCAGCGTCCCGCCGTCGATGTTGACGACGTTCGTGAACCCGGCGGCGGCCAGCTTCTCGCACCCCTTCTGCCCGCGGCTGCCGCTCCGGCAGATGACGTAGATTTTGCGGTTCGGGTCCCCGAACGCGGCCGGGTTCAGTTGGTCGAGCGGGACGTTCTTCGCCCCGACGACGTGAACCTCGCCGAACTCCAGCGGGGTGCGAACATCGAGCAGTTCGACGCCGCCCTGCTCGCACAGGGCCTTCAATTCAGCCGGCGAGATGCGGGAAACGGTGGTGGTCACGGGGTCGTCCTGTTAGCCCGACGCGCCAGCGTGGGGCAAGCCACAAGTCGGAAACGGTGATCGGCCCCTCGCTGGCGCGTCGGGCTAACCCGGCGGCACCTACGAATTCGCCGCCTTCCACGTCTTGAATGAACCCGTCAGGTTGCGGCACTTGAACCCGTGCTGCGTCAGCACCCGGCAGGCGTTGTACGACCGCTGGCCGCTGGCACAGTGAACAAGTAACTCCTGCTCCTTCGGCAACTCGGCGAGTCGGTCCCGCAAGTCACCCAGCGGGATGGACAGCGAACCGGGGATAATCCCGCCGTCGCGCTCGCCCGGTTCCCGCACATCGACCACCACCGCTCCGGCCGCCACCAGCGCCGGCACCTCGTGCCACTGGGCCACCGTCACCATGCCGTCGGTCACGTTCTGGGCGGCCATGCCCGCCAGGTTGATCGGGTCTTTGGCGCTGCCGAACGGCGGGGCGTAGCACAGCTCCAGCTCGGCGAGGTCGTCGATCGTCATGCCGGCGAACAGGGCGGTGGCCAGCACGTCCATCCGCTTGTCAACGCCGTCTTCGCCCACCGCTTGTGCGCCGAGTAGCTTGCCCGACTGCGGATCGAACAGCACCTTCAGCGCGATCGGCTTCGCACCGGGGTAGTACCCGGCGTGGCTGTTCGGGTGCAGGTGAACCGCCTGGAACGGCGTGCCGGTCTTCTTCAGCAGCGTTTCGTTCGCCCCGACCACCGCCGCGGTGACATCGAACACGCGAACCACCGCGGTGCCGAGCGTGCCGCGGTAGTGCGATTCCCGCCCGGCGATGTTGTCGGCGATGATCCGCCCCTGGCGGTTGGCCGGCCCGCCGAGCGGGATGACCGCCGGCGTGCCCGTCACCCCGTGCGTCACCTCGATCACGTCGCCCGCCGCCCAGATGTGTGGGTCGGACGTTTGCAGCCGGCTGTTCACCTTCACCCCGCCGCTGGTACCGATCTCCAGCCCGGCGTCCTTCGCCAGCTTCGACTCCGGCCGCACGCCCACGCCGACGATCACCACGTCCGCCGGGATGCGGGTGCCGTTCGCCAGCACCGCGATCGACGCCCCGACGGACGAGTCCTCGAACCGCTCCACCGGGTTGCTCAGTTCCAGCCGCACGCCGTGCTTTTTCAGCTCGATCTGCACGTGCGAAGCCATCTCAGGGTCGAGCGGGGTGAGTACCTGCGGGTTCTTCTCGATCACCGTCACGCTCAGCCCGCGACGGTGCAGTTGCTCGGCCGCCTCTAGCCCGATGAACCCGCCGCCGAGGACGAGCGCAGTCTTCGCCGGGTGTTTCGTCAGCCACTCCATCACCCCGTCCATGTCCGGGATGGTGCGGAGGGTGAAGTGCCCCGGCCGGCGGATGCCGGGCGTGGGCGGGATGACCGCCGCCGCACCCGTCGCCAGGATCAGGTCGTCGTACCTCTCAACCGACTCTTCGCCGGAAATGCCGTTGCGGGCGGTGACAGTTTTGGCCGTGCGATCGATGGACACCACCTCCGTGTTCGCCCGCACGTCCAGCCGGAACACCTGCTTCAGCCGCTGCGGCGACTGCACGATCAGCTTGCCGCGGTCGGCGATCTCCCCGCCCAGGTGGTACGGCAGCCCGCAGTTGGCGAACGACACGAACGGCCCCCGCTCGAAGACGACGATGTCGGCGAACTCGTCCAGCCGCCGCAGGCGGGTGGCGGCGCTCATCCCGCCGGCCACCCCGCCCACGATCAGAACACGCTTCGGCATGATTCCGCTCCACCGGGTCGGTCTGTCTGCTAGAATATACCGCCGACGCACTGTGACTATATCACCAAATAGCAATATTGTCAACGGAGGCGCTCGTGCTCGACCCGACCACCCTGGAATCGGTGTCCCGGCTGTTCAAGGTACTGGCCGAGCCGACCCGCCTGGATCTGCTCCAACACCTGAATCGTGGCCCGCTGACCGTGTCCGAGTTGCTCGACGCCACCGGGCAGAAGCAGGCGAACGTGTCCAAGCAGCTCGGCCTCCTGTTCACCGCCGGGCTGGTGTCCCGCGAGCGGGACGGCAACCTGGTGCGGTACGCCATCGCCGACCCGATGGTGTTCGATCTGTGCGAGCTGGTGTGCGGCAAGCTGCGATCAGACGCCGAGCGGCAACTGGCCAGCCTGCCGCGGCGGGCGAGGGCGAAGCGGGGTTAGTGTGGGACCGCGAGCGGGTGGAGTGAGTTATCACACCCGCTCCCTCCGGTCGCGGTTCCATCGACCACTCAATCCCCCAGCAGTTGCGGCACCTTCTCCCGCAGGCGGTCGATCTCGGCGATGGACTCGCCCAGGTACGCCAGCAGCCGCAGGTCGTCGCGGCTGACCGTGCCCCCGCTGAACAGCCACGCCCGCACCCGCAGCAGCTTGTACAGCTTCACCAGCTTGCGGTCGGAGATGAAGATCTTGTCCTCGCGGATGAGCGTCTTCACCAGCCGCTGGTACTCGCGGAACACGTCGTCCGGGAAGAACCGGGTGCGGTCGTTCTGCTCGTCCCCGGTGGTGTCCGTCTTGCGGGCGGCGAACAGGAACGTCAGGTAGCGGTTCGCCTTCAGCAGGTCGTCCAGGCTGGCGTGCCCCTCCGCCCACGGCTTCTGGTTCAGCCCCTTGTACGCCTCCCCCCGCAGGCCGGCGTCGATCAGCTCGGTGAAGTGGTCGTCCTGCACCGGCCGGCTCATCACCTTCAGCACGAACCTGTCCTTCAGTGCGGCCAGCTCGCCCTGCTCGGGGATTTCGTTCGTCGCGGCGAACATCACCCGCAGGGGCACCGGCTCCGGCTTGCCCTCCTGGTAGAACTTCTTCTCGTTGATGATCGTCAGCAGGATGTTCAGGATGGCTGAGTTGGATTTGAAGATCTCGTCCAGGAACACCAGCCGGGCGGTGGGCAGCTTGCCCTCCTTGCGGCGGAGGTACTTGCCCTCCCGCAGCTCGCGGATGTCGATCGCCCCGATGATCTCGCTCGGCTCGGTGAACCGCGTCAGCATGTACTCGAAGTAGTCGCCCTCGCCCAGCCCGAGCGCGTCCTTGAACTTGAGCACCAGGTCGGACTTGGCCGTACCCGGCAGTCCGACCAGCAGCAGCGGCTCCTGGGCCACCGCCGCCACGCACATCAGGTCGATGATCTCCTGCTTGTTCACGAAGAACCGGCCGAGCGAGGTGCGGAGCTTGTTGATCCGCTTCCGCACGTCCTCCGCCTCCGCCTGCAGTTCGGCCAGCGACAACTCGTCCGGCGACGTCTTCGGCATGGGGTCGTCCGTTCCTCGGGTGATCGGGTTCGCTCGGGAAATCCTACGACTGCGGGGCGTCGGACAGTAGCCGCTCCAGGTCGCGGGCGATGCGGGCGCGGGTGAGGTGGGCGTACTCGTCCAGCCAGGCACGCACCGCCGGCGGGAGCGGGTCGTCGCCGACGGCGGCGGAAACGGCCCGGTCGATCAGTTCGATGGCGGGCTGCCATACACGATCATCCCCGGCGGTCGGCGGGCAGCAAGGGCCGAGGGTGCGGAACAACTCGCTCACCCGTTTCTGGGCGGTTTCCGACGGAGCGTAACGGATGGCCGAGAGGTAATCGAGCGCCAGTCGGTGGCGGGTCCGCTCGGATGTCGCTTCCGTAGCAGCGAGCTGATCCCGCAGCTTATCGAGGGCGGACGTGGCGGCCACGGACTCCCCGCGGAGGAGGAGGAGGAGGGCGGAATCCGGTCGTTTGACCGCGGCAAACAGTTTGGCCGAGAGGGCCGGTGCGTCCAACTTGCGGAAGGTGCGCGCGAGGGTGTCGGCCAGGGCGTTCACCACCTGCGCCACCACCTCGTCGCCTCGCCGCAGGTGATCGATCAGGCAGCGGACGGTCGGCTCGATCGCGGTCCACCGGCCGCCCGCCACCGCCAGCCGGCAGGCCGAGCGGACGGTCCGCGACAACAGACGGATCAGGAGTACCCGCCCGGCGTCCGGCTCCCCGCCGAGTACCCGCACCGCTTCGGGCAGCAGGTCGATTACCCGCGGGATGAGTGCGAGGAGTCGTTCGTCTGTGGCAAGTTCAGCGGCCGCCAGCACAGCCCGCGGCAGGAACTGGGCGGTCGGCTCGGCCGCCGCCAGCGCGAGGGCGTAGCGCACGTCGTCGCCGTCGCCGGCCCGGAGCAACCGGCGGAGGCGGAGGCCGAACTCGTCCGACCTGAGCAGGACGAGCAGGTCGACGTTCGACGCGGGTGACGGTTGGTTTCGCTCTTTCCCGGTCGTCCACCGCCGGGCGGTGTCCGGATCGCCAAGCCGACCTGCGGCACGGGCCAGAATGCAGTCCGCCACCGCGAGGGTGGCGCGGAACGACTGGCGGGTGTACGGCCGCAGGCGGTGGTCGGAGCGGTAACACGACCGCAGCCAGGCCCGAACTACCGGGCGGAACCCGACCAGCCACAGGCGGGCCTGTTCGTGGCGGGCCGCGTCCGCCTCGTCGACACAGCGGCCGAACCACGGCACGTCCGCACCCAGCACCGGGCCGTGGTCATCCAGCCGGGCGAAGAGTCGGTCATGACACCTGCTAGCGGCCAGCACGTCCGGGCCGAGCAGATTGAACGCCGCCAGCCTCGCCAGCCACACCATCCGTGTCGGCAGGCGGCGTTCCTGCTTCTTGATCTGCCGGAGTCGGTCCACCACGCCTTCCGCATCAACCGCGGCGATCAATTCCACGGCCGCGACCCGGGTCGAGTTTCCAGCCGCCCGTTCACACTCGACCCACGCCGTTAGCCACGCCGCCGGGGGCGACCGCGATTCCCACACGGCATTCATCCAGCAGACGGCCGCGTCCGCCGGCGAGGCACACCGTTCGGCCAGCGCCGCCCAGCCCCGCGCCCGTCCGCTCGGGCCGGCGGCGAACAGCTTCGGCAGTGTCTCGCCGAGTACCCGCCAGTCCGGGGCGACCCGCGGTGACAGTTCGCTTGGTGATGAGCTTCGAGCCGGACGGCCCGGCGTGGGACCGATCCGCTGTGCCGTCGTGGCAGGGTCCGGCTTCTTCGCCGAGGCGAAAAACCGTTTCCGCAGTCGGACAAGCCAGCCGCTTCGCGACTGTGGTTTGGCGGGCAGTGTGGTCGGCTGGGTGGAGCGGGCCGGTTGTTCCAGGGTGAACGTCGGCAGTGTGACATTGGTCTGCGGCGATCGGGCGTCCGACCGCGGGTTCATCGGCGGGGCGACGTACTCGACGAACGCATCCAGTGGCCGGAACGCCGACGCCGGCAGGCGGTGGAGTACGAACCCGCCGTTCGGCCCGAGTTCCGCCCAGGCGATCTCCCGTGGCTTCACACCTAGCACCCGAGCGAGTCGGTCCGCTGAGAGTCGAACGGACGGCGTGTAGCCGGGCGGGAGGAACAGGTTCGAGTGCGGTTCGGCTGTGTACTCGGCGAACGGCGGCGGCAGGACGGGATTGCGGGCGGACGGGTCAGCCCGTGCGACCAACCGTGTTCCGTGAGCGGACGCGACCCGGGCGAAGGCGAAGCGGTGGAGGACGGACTGGCTGACGACCCGGAACACGTCGGCGACGGCGTCATCGTTGCCCGCCATCACCCACAGCCGCGGGCCGGCCCGCGGTTGCGACGCGGGCACCAGCCGGACGCGAATCCGGATGAGGATCGGGTCGGGTTCGGCGGGGGCGGACATGGTCGTTCCGCTCGTCGTGTGGGTCTTTCTTCCGTGGCACCGGCGGCCCGCCGGTGTTTGCAACCCACCGGCAGGCCGCCGGTGCCACGGAAGAAGGACCTACCGGCGGGCCGCCGGTGCCACGAATCAGAGTTCGGTCAACTGCGCCCGCATGTCGCGGTGGATGCGGCGGCGGACCAGGAACTCGTCGTCCTCCAGCCACCGCCGGCCGGCCGCGCCCAGGGCGAAGTCGTCGCTCGCCAGCGTCAGCACCACCGCCTCCACCACGTTCAGGTGCGACCGCGAGTAGTACGGGGCGGTCGTGTACCCGTTCGTGATCTTGCCGGCCGGCATCTTGCCGAACAGGTCTTTCAGCCGCTTCACCCCGGCCTCGGCGTCCCCCTGGCCGACGGTCGTGGCGTACGCCACCGCCAGCCGGGTGTTGTCCTGCATGAGCGTCTTGGACCCCGGCGGGGCGAACAGCTCGGCCCGGGCCGCGTCCAGGATCGGGGTGGCCTTGTCCGTCAGGCCGAACATCAGCCAACCGCCGGCGACGCTGAGCGCGGACGCGAGCGCCTTCAGCCACACGTCCGGGCGGGAGGCGTGGGCCGCTTTCAGATCGGCCAGGGTGCCGACCCCGAGGACGGTGACAAGCAGTTTCTGGAGCAGCCGGTCGATCTGGTCGTGCAGGCCGAGCTTCCTCAGGCTCCGCAGGCTCTGGCCGGCCACCACGTTCACCAGCTCGAACTTGCGGTCGGCGGGGGCGCCGGCCAGCACCTCGCCGAACGCGTCCATCAGGCTGACCACCAGGTCGCGGTGGTCGAAGTGACCAGCCAGGAACAGTCCCCGCTCCAGCAACTGCCCCTGCTTCTTCGGCACGTCCGCCACCTTCTGGTACGACTGTCGCAGGGCGGCCGGCACCAGCCGGATCATCTCGGCGGCGAACTCCCCGCCGCACCTGGCGGACAGCGGCAGGCAGTACCACAGGATGATGAACTGGTCGTCCGTCACGCCGGACGGCTTGCCCCGCTCCTTCGGGTCGGCCTTCCGCGCGTGCGCCCGGTACTCATTGCGGATCTCGTTCGCCAGCCGCACCGGGTCGGTGATCTTGCTGACGTTGACGAGCCGCTTCTGGAGTTCGCCTTCGTAATCCACCGTGAACTTCTTGTACGGGTCTGGTCGCTCGTACAGGTCCAGGACGTGCGACTGCTCGAGCATCCGGCTGACGGCGTAGTGGGCTTCGCCGAACGGGCTGTTGGACACCCCCTGGCTCTTCCGGTCGTACTCGCCCAGCTCGGCGTACAGTTGGTCCGGCAGCCGGCCGGTCGTCGGCTGCCCGTTCGCCGCCTGATCGACGCGGTGGCGGAATGCCCGGTACAAGAGCCGGCCGGCGATGCCCGGTTTGCTCTCGGCAGGCAGGCGGTTGAACACCACACTCGCCGCGTCGGCCAGCTTCGCCGCCGCCTGTGTCTCCCCGAGCTTGGCTAGTCCGTAAGCGAACAGTAGGTCCGCGTAGGTGCCAGTCGGGTTCCCCTCCGTCTGTGTGGGGACGGTCCCGCCTTTCGCACCGGCTTCGGCCCACGCCCGCACCAGCTTGTGCAGGGCGTGCGCTTCGTCCCGCACGTGTCGCACCCGCTCGGAGTCGTTCAGCCCGGCGGTGCGGAGGAAGAACGGCAGGTCGAGTTCCGGGTTCAGCCCTCGCTCCAACAGCCGCTGGAGCAGGCGGTCCCGCATCCGCGCCAGGCCGAGCACGTCCGCCCCGCTCACCGCCCCCAGCCGGCTGGCCGTCAGCCACGCGATGCGGACCGGCAGCTTCGGCTCGTTGGCCTCGATCAACTTCTGCACGTCGGTGAGTTTGGCGAGGAACCAGCGGGGCGGGTTCGGCTGCGTCGTCAGCAGGCACACGGCGGCGGCGAACCGCCGCACCTCGCCCCGCGGCGGGTCGGGCTGCTTCAGGTGCTTGCCGAACTCGGCCTCGGAAATCTCCCCGCCGGTGTCCGGGAACTCGGTGCGGCACCACTGGCGGAAGGCATCCACATCCGACTGTTCCCACACCGCGTTCACCCAGCACAGCGCCGCCTCGTGCAGGTCGCCGGCGCCGGCGTTCGCTGCCGCCAACTGCGGCCACAGCGCCACCCGGTCCGGGTGGTCGAGCGGGCCGTCCACCGCCAGGAATCGCTTCTGTAGTTCTTCCCGCCGCACCTTCCACTCGTTCGGCTTCCGCGCCGGCTCGGCCGCCGCCTCGAACCGCTCGGCCGCTGGCTGTTCACCCGGCCCGGCCTTACGCCCTCCGCCCTTGCCGGCTTCTTTCTCCTGGGTGAGCGGCCGCGAGTCGCCGTCGCCGCCCTTCGGCTTCGACCCCTTGCCGGGATCCTTCGGTTTCGGCTGGCGGTCGTCCCCGCACACGAAGTGGGCGAAGTCGAACTTCACCGCCTCGACCCACTCCTTCAGCGGGGCGTGGGCGGACTCGATCACATAGTCCACCCAGTCTTCGAGCGGGTGGAACGCCGAGTCGGGCACGCTCTCGGGCACGAACTTGCCGCCGCCGGTCGGGTGCAGCCACACCACCAGGTCCGGGTCGTCGGCGAGCAACTGGCGGACGGCGTCGCGGCGGAGCTGCGGGTGCAGGCGGGTGCCAACCGGGATGAACAGGTGCGGGAGCGACGGGTGCGGGCGGTAGCCGGTGGCGTTCGCCAGCGGCACGGTCGGCGGGCTGCCGCGGGTGCCGCTCACCTTCAATACCACCACCCCGTCGGTGTTCGGGGCGTCGGCCACGGCGAACCGCAGCCGCTGGGTGGTGCGGTCGTCGGACTCGCGGACGAACTCGTCCAACCGGTCCAGCGCGTCGCCGCGGAGCACCCACAACTCGGGGGTGTCCGCCGCGTTGCCGGGCACCAGCGACAACGGCACCGCCAGCTTGGACTGCTGATCGATCGCCCGCCACCCGACCGGCGGGCTGGGCAGGTCGAACTTCAGGATGTCGTACACATCCTGGTACGGCTGCTCGGGCAGGAACGCCCACTCCCGCGGGTGGCGGACGAGCAGCATCTGGTCGGCGGGCGGCGCGACGCGGTCGGCGAACGGGTGCGAGTACCCGAGTTCCACCCACACCCGCGGGGCCTGCTCGGTGTACGCCCGCACCGGCTCGCCCTTGCCGGCGGTGATGGCGTCAATGGCCCGCAGCAGGGTGTAGTACGGCGGGCCGATCACCCGCAGCAGCACCCGGCGGTCTGCGGCATCGGCGGCGGACGCAACCCAGCGGAAGCTCTGCCGGTCGTTGCCCAGCCGCAGCATCTCGGCCACCATGCCGGGCAGGTCTTTGGCCGACGGCAACTCGAACAGCACCGCCTGCTGCGGCGTCGGCTGCGGCGGGGCCGGGTTCTTCTGCGCCGGCACCACCTGGATCCAGCAGCTCACCCGCTGCGGCTTGCCGGGCAGCGACTTCGACTGGGTGACGCTCAGCTTGGCGAGTTCGCCCGCCGCTTTCTTCGGCAGCTTGGCGGAGGTGTCGATGAACACGCGGCCGTCGTCGGCCAGCACCACGTCGGCCGCGGTCGCCGTCACCTCCGGCGGCACGGCGGCCGAGGTGACGGCGAGGCGGAGGGTGTCCAGGTCGGGGAAGCAAAGGATCATGAGTTCGGAGTGTAGCCCGCACACTCCGTGTGCGGGAGGATGAAGAACCCGCACACGGAGTGTGCGGGCTACACTATTTCCCGCCTTGCGCCGCCTTCTGTCGTTCGCCCTCGCTCGGCTGCTGGGTGGGCTGCACCGGCCGCACCTCGCCGTCCCGCTCGACGATCACCTCGCCCAGGTCTTCCGGCTTCAGCCCCGTGCCGATCAGCTTCTCCACCAGCCGCTTGTGCAACTGCTCGTGTTCGATCGGCAGGGCGTCCGGGTCGCTGTCCAGCTTCACCACGATGTTCTGCCGGCCCGTCTGCGGGTCTCGCCGAAGGATGATGAGCATTTCCGCCATTACTGGTCTCCGCTGGTGGTCGGTTTGGCCCGCTTGCCGGCCGGCTTGTCAAGCGGGGTGGTCTCGGCCGCGGCGAGCGGCGGGGTGCCGGCGAACTCGGCCGGGTACTTGGCCCGCACCTCGGCGATGATCTCGCCCACCCGGTCCGGTTCGATGGTCTTCACCTTCAGCAGTTCGTCGCGGAGGGCGATGAGTTCGTCCTTATGGTCGGCCAGGATCTTCGCCGCCCGCGCCTGGGCCTCGGCGATGACGGTGTTCACCTGCCGGTCGATGGCCTCGGCCATGGTGCCGGAGATCACCTCGCGGTCGCCCTTCTCGTCGCGGAACACCCGCAGCGGGGCGGCCAGGTTGCTCATCCCGCACACCTCGACGATCATCTGCGCCATCTGCGTGCCGCGGTACAGGTCGCCGCTCGGGCTGCCGAACCCGCTCGCCCCGCTGGACACGTCGCCGATTAGCAACCGCTCGGCCTCGATCCCGCCGTACAGCACACTCAGGCGGTCGTGCAGTTCCGCCCGGCTGTACCCGACCTTCCGCGTGTCGTCCTTCTTGTACCCGGTGTAGAACGGCGCCCACGGCATCTCACTTTGAATCGTGACCCGTTCCGGCGGCGGGTGGTGCGGGCAGAACAGCGAGACGACGAAGTGCCCGGCCTCGTGCGTGGCGACCAGCCCGGCGTCCTTGTCGGTCAGTTCCAGCTTCTCCTCGTACTCGTTGAAACCCCGCTCGATCTCCTTCGGGGTGGTCGGGCCGGTCAGGTCGACCCGCAGGCGGATGCGGGCGACGCTGCGGCACAGGGCGTTCAGGTGGTCGCCGCTGAATGGGGTGCCGGTGTTCGTCAGGAAGTTCTCCCCGGTGCGGCGGACGGCGTAGTCGATCGCTTCCGGCGTCATCTGTAGCTTCATTTTGCGGTCGTAGATCGTCAGGATCTCCTTGCGGTCGGCGTCGTCCGGATACGGGATGTGCAGGTGGAACTCGAACCGGCCGGGGCGGAGCAGGGCGGGGTCCAGGCTCTCCACGAAGTTGGTGGTGCCGACCACGAACACCAGCTCCTCCTTGTGGAACCCGTCCATCTCCGTCAGCAGTTGGTTCACCATGCTGTGCTCGACCCCGCTGCCGGTGTACGACCCGCGGCGGGTGGCGAACGAGTCCAGCTCGTCGAACACGATGATCGCCGGCGCCGACTGCCGTGCCCGTTGAAACACCGCACGAAGCTGTTCCTCACTTTCCCCCACCCACTTCGACTTCAGTTCGGGTCCGGACACGATCGTGATCGCCGCCCCGAGCGCCGTCGCAATCGCTTTGGCGAAGAACGTCTTCCCGGTGCCGGGCGGCCCCCAGAAGATCATCCCCTTCGGTAGCAGTTCCTCTAACCGTGCGATGTCCTCTTGGTTGGTACTCCGGTCACGCTTAGCCAACACGTCGAGGATTTCTTGCCGCAGTTGTTTCTTGGTTTTCGCGTACCCGCCGATATCGGTTTCCAGATCGACGTTGGGCATCTCCAACGATCCGGCCGTCGCCGCGCGTAACTGTCGGTAAACCTGCTTCGGGTCGGTCGGGTAGTCCTCACCTTCGAGTGTGGACAGGAGTTTTCGCAGGCGGACGGCGTTCACCCCGGACACGTACTTGTAGAGCTGCCACGGGTTGAACGGGCGGCCGAACTTCCTCGCCTCCCGCTGGGTGACGAGCGACTTCAGCCGGTTGCGTCCGACGCCCAGGATGCTCATCCGGTGTGGGAACAGGTTCTCGATCACCTTCGGCAGCGGGAACGACGGGTCCTTGAACCCGAGCCACACCAGTTCCGGGTTCTCGTACAGCAGTGGGATCACCTCGCGGGCCTCGCCGGTCAGCCCGCCCTGCGACGTGGTGAGCAGATCGAGGTGCGGGAGGACCACCACCCGCCGCTCCACCACCCCCCGCACCGCCTCCCGCAGTTGGGCGATCATGGTGCCGATCAGCCCGACCGGCATCGGCCCCTGCTGGTCGGTCTCCCGCGGGCGACCGTCCAGGTACACGCACCGCAGGTTCTGGTCCCGCAGCCGCGACCGCACGTTCATGAACAGGAACGGGGCGAGTTCCTTGTCGCACTCGATGAGCGTGGGCAGTCCGCGGGCCAGGTAGCTGGCTACCTCGGCCAACTCGGCCGTGTACGCCGCCTCCACCGCCTGCGTGGGTTCGAGGGACGAGGGCAGTTCGGATTCGGGCGTGATCACGCTCATGCGGGGCCTGGGGTAGGGTGGGCCTGTGGCCCACCATGTCGGAAACGGTGGGCCACAGGCCCACCCTACATCACACCTCGACTTTGATCGTCAGCGAGCCGGTCTCGTCGTCCTCGGCAATCTCCTTCACCGTGCCGAGCTGCTGGGCCTTCTGCTTGAGCGCCTCGCGGGTGACGCGGTTCACCACCTCGCTCAACTCCGGCTGAAGGTCGCACAGCTTCTTCTCCAACTGCTCGGTCGCCTTGCCCTCCAACTTTTCGGTCCGCTCCTTCGCCTTGCGGTCCAGGTCTTTCGCCAGCTCTTTTTTCGCCCGCTCACGAACCTCCTTCGACCCCGGGCCGACGTCGTCGTAAGCCTGTTCGACCCGCTCGGCCTCCAGCGTCACCTCCTCGCTCACGTCCGACCGCACCGTCACCTCGCACGTCTTCGGATCGACGGTGATGGTGACGTCGCCGTCCTTGCGGACCAGCTTGCCGCCGTCCTCCGCGAACCCTTTCTCCTTCAACTCCTTCTTCAGCAGTTCGCCCATCTGTTCGGGCGGGAGGATTTCCAGCACCTCCAGGTCGGTGCAGATTTCGTCCGACCCCTTCAGCTCGCGGCGGGACGATTCCTTCACCCGGATGCGGTACGCTCGGCTCATGGTCGGCCCTCGATCGTTAGCCCGACGCGCCAGCGAGGGGCCAATCACGTTCGTGGTTCCAATCCGTCCCTCGCTGGCGCGTCGGGCTAACGTCAGCCTCGTTCTCGTTAGTCAGGCGGCTCGTCCCTCGCTGGCGCGTCGGGCTAACGTCAGGTTCGCAACGGCTCCAACTGCTCGATCAGCCGGCGGGCGGTGGCGGTCAGCCCCTCGCCGTTCGCCGACTCCCAGTCCTGTTTCCACACCTGGCTGGCCTGATACCCGTCGTCGAAGTACCCGACCGACCGTGCCCTGCGGTCCCACGCCTGGAGGGTGTCCATCTGGCGGGGCAGGGCGAGGGCGGCCCGCTGGGCGTTCAGCCGGTCGGCCAGACGGTTCGGCGGCGGCCCCTTCAGCCCGCCCGTCCAGAAGTCCAGGTCCACCCCGCCGGCCCCGAGCACCGTCTTCGCGGTGGTCAGCACAAACCGGGCGAGGTCGGGCCGGCCGGCCTTGTCGCACGCGGCCAGGAAGTCGCGGAGGGTGCGGTCCTCGCTCGTGCCCACCCGCCGAATTCGCCCCCAGTCGTCGATCTCGCCCTTCGCCCGCTCGGACTTCACCCACTTCGCCGTCAGGTGCGGTTGCAGGCACTCCAGGATCACCGCCCGCTCGCCGACCACCCAGCGGTCGAACGACACCGGGTCGGCGTCGGCGAACTCGGCCGGGGCGTACAGCCGGCACAGCGGGTTGTCGGCGAACACCCACTTGCCCGCCACCGCCTCGGCGTTCTTCTCCGTGGTCTGCAACTGCTCGAACACGGTGGCGAAGAACAACTCGTCCGCCGCGGTCAAGTAGTGTGCCTTGACGTCCCACTTCGCCTTCGCCGCCGTCGGCTTCTCGGCCGTCAGCCACATGAGAAACGCGAGCGGGGCTTCGCTGAACGTCAGTTGTCGCTCGTCCGGCGGAATCCGCTCCCACACCCGGCCGACGGCCGGGGCATTGCCGCGGATGAACCGCTCCTTCCGCCACCCGCCGGCCCGCACCAGATGCAGCACCGTCCCCTTCGCCAGCGTGTCCTCGACGATCCGCACGCACTCGGCCGTCAGGCACGGCGGGGGGGGCAGTTGGGTGGTGAGCAGGTTCGCCGCCGGCCCCGCCGGCAGGTGTCCGACCGCGAACTTGGTCAGGTTCAGCAGGTTGAACTCGAACCGCGAGAACGCCGGCGGGGAGTCAGTTGCTGCCATCGGTCGTGCCCGTGCGTGCCTTCCGTTTCCACCCCTTCCATAATCCTACGGCCCCGCCCGCCGGGAACCCATTCACGATCACGTCGCTCCCGCGGACGCGGATTTCCAGCGTGTTCCGCTGCCGCCAGCTCTCGTCGTAGCGGTACCGTTCCGTCAGGAAGTGGATCCGCTGGTTGGTGGAGCCGATCCACCGCCGGGTGGTGTCCGGCTGTTCGCGGAGGTACGGGCCGTCCACCAGGATGTCGGTGTGGGCCAGCAGTGTGGCGGTGTGCGGGTCGATCGTCGTGCGGAGGTGTTCGAGGGTGAACCCCGAGAAGACCATCACCGATAGCCCGAGGTGGCGGGCGGCGGTGGCAAGGGCGGCGGCCGGTTCCGCGTGCGCGAACGGCTCGCCCCCCAGCAGTGTGATCCCCTCGACGCCGTTTTGTTCCCGGCTCCACTCGATTTCCCGGCCAAGTTCGTCCACCGCCCGCGTCGCCCCGCCGTTGAACGGCAGGTACTCGGGGTTGCAGCAGCCGGGGCACCGCAGAGGGCACCCCTGGAACCACAGGGCGAACCGCTTGCCGGGGCCTTCCGCTTCGGTGCAGGGGACGATCGCCGCGAGCTGGGCCGTGAGCATGGCCGATTATACCCGAACACTCATCGCCGCGACCAACGGGAGCGGGTTTGTTTTTCCGCTCCCGTTGGTCGCGGCGAAGATCAAATCACCCTGACTGTGCCTGCTCCTCCCAGGTGGCCCTCGCACACAATTTCCCGGTCCACGAACCGCTTCACCGTCTCGATGTTCGTGAGCAGGTGCTGCGTCACCTCGGACGTGCGGTACTCGCTCGACCCGGCGGCGAACGCCAGCGGCAACAGGATCTGATCCGCCGCGTGCGGATCGACCGGGCAACCCGACTCCTTGAACTCGATCGCCTGCTCGACCGCCTCGTCCGCCACTGCCTCGGCCGGCTTGCCGCGTTCGCCGAGCGCGAAGAATAACGGCAGAATGGGCACCTGGCGGAACAGCACACCAGCCACCGCCCCCGGCCCGTTCGCCCACGTCTCCTGCGGGATGTGGCTTTCGACGCCGGCCATCTTCAGCTTGTGCGTCAGCCGCCGGGTCATGTTCTTGCTGACGGATTCGGGCAGGTCGGCGACCGCCCCGAACCCGCCGGCCGTGGTCAACTCCGGGCAGGTGGTCAGGTGCAACGGTCGAACTTCGCCGCACGGGCGGATGGTCGCGCGGATTTCGCCCCCGCCCCGCGGGTAGAACCCCGGCCGGGCCATCTCCAGGTCGATGTCGATGCCCATCCGCCGCAGGAACCCGGCCCACGTCGTTTCCAGGTAGTGGTAGCACGGGGCGGCCTTCACGTGCGTGCCGCCGGTGATCGTGATCCGGCTCTCGCCGGCCCCCCGCAGGGCCAGCGGCAGGTAGACGGTGTGCAGGATGAGCGTCGTCGCCCCGGCCGTGTTCACCCCGAGGAAGTACTGCCCGCTGCGGCAGCCGCCCGGCTCGAACACCACCACGCTGCTGCCGATCTGCCCACCGTTGTATTTCCCGTTGCAAATGTTCGCCGCCGCCCGCACGCACG
>JALHQU010000149.1 GCA_022841795.1 Fimbriiglobus sp. | reverse complement strand
TTTCCCTTTGCCCGGCGCCAACGCATCCGGTAAAATCGCGTTCAGTACAGCGACTCGCCTACCGTTCGCGCACCGCGACCCCACCCACGCTGCCGGGGGCGGCCATGTGTCCGACGGCCCGCTCAGTCCACGCCCCCCGCTTCGTCGGCGGGTACGCCCTGCTCCGCCCGCTCGGCACCGGCGGGATGAGCGTGGTGCATTTGGGGTACGACGCCGCCACCCACACGTCCGTGGCCGTCAAGGTGCTGGCCGACCACCTGGCCGGCGACCAGCAGTTCGTCAACCGCTTCTACCGCGAGGCCGTACTCACCCGCTCGCTGTCCCATCCGGCCCTGGTCCGCGGGCTGAAGCACGGGTTCGACCCGGACGCCCGCGCCCACTTCCTGGCGCTTGAGTTCGTGGACGGGCCGACCGCCCACGCCGCCCTCGACCGGCTCGGCCGGTTCCCGCCGACAGTGGCCGTGCGGGTGGCCCTGGACGCGGCGTCCGCCCTCGCCCACCTGCACCGCCAGCGGCTGGTCCACCGGGACGTGAAGCCGGACAACCTGCTGCTGCCGACCGCCGGGCCGGCCAAGCTGGCCGACCTCGGGCTGGCGAAGCGGATCGCCACCGACGGGCACCTGACCGCCCCGGCCCAGGGGTTCGGCACCCCGCACTACATGCCGTACGAGCAGGCGGTGAACGCGGCCCTGGCGGACGAGCGGAGCGACGTGTTCGCGCTCGGCGCCACCCTGTACCACCTGCTCACCGGACTGGTGCCGTTCCCGGACTCGGACGCCAACCCGTCCGCCCCCCGCACCGCGTTCGCGCCGGCCGGCGAGGTGTGCCCCGGCCTGCCGCCGGCGGTGGACGCGGCGCTGGAGCGGATGCTGGCGGCCGACCCGCGGAAGCGGTTCGCGTCGATGGCCGAGGTGACGGCGGCGCTGGAGCGGTGCGGGGTGGGCGGAGCGGCGGACGAGTACGCCCGGTTCGTGACCGCCGCGAACGGGGCGAACGCCACGTCCGTCGCCGACGACACCCCCACCCGCCTCGGCGGGGTGGGGTGAGGGGCCGCTCGTTTTCGTGGCACCGGCGGCCCGCCGGTGGAAGGCGACACCGGCGGGCCGCCGGTGCCACGGAAGAAAAGACCCCCGCTCACTTCCCCGCCAGGGTCGCGTCCAGCTTCGCCCAGTACCCGATCACCCCGACCGGCGAGCGGTCCGGGGTGAGTTGGGCGATCCGCTTCGCCTCGTCGTCGGTGGTCTTGGTGAACCGCGTGTGCATGGCCAGTTGCAGCGGGGACAGGAACTCGTCCGGCGACTTCTTGTTCGCCAGCGCCGCGTTCACCTTCGTCGCCTGCGCCGCCGTCAGCGGCAGGTAGTGGTACCGCGGGTGGTGGGCCAGGTGGTACTGCTGCTGGGTCTTGGCGTCGATCTCCTTGTCCGACCGCACCGCCTTGTCGCCGACCACCGCCGCCGCCGCCTTCAGGTGGGCGTCGGTGCGGGCGAACACCTTGTGCGTGCAGTCCAGCTTCCTCGCCGCCTCCACCAGCTTCGGGTACCCGACGACGGCCGGGTCGAACGTCACCTCCACCACCTCGGCCTTCTCCAGCTCGCCGATGCGGGTGGAAATCACCCCGTCGAGCGCCCCCAGCTTCGCCTCGCCCTCCCAGTAGCAGTGCATGGCGAACACCGCCGTCTCCGTCTTCTTCGGGGCGAACTCGGCCACCGCCAGCTTCAGGTACGCCGGCACCGGCCGCTTCGCCTTCTCCAGCGCCTCGGCCATGCGGGCCAGCACCGCCCCGCCGTGGAACACCTCGTCCTTCCGCGGGATCAGGTCCTTCTCGTCGCCGCCCAGGAACCGCACCACCGGGTTGTTCCACGCCGGCTCCTGGAACCGCTTCAGCAGGTCGGCGTCCTTGCCCGGCACGTTGTTGTACACCGCCACCGGCACGAACTCGGCGGCCGCGGCGGCGACGATCATCGGGTGCGACAGCGGACCGCTGCCGAACTGCTTGCAGGTGTCTCACCCGGGCACTTCGTCGAACAGCACGAACAGCGGCTTCTTCTCCTTCTTCGCCTGCTCCACCGCCGCCGCGTAGTCCCGCAGGAACGGCACCCGCCCGAGTTCCGGCGGGGTCTTCGGCTCACTCTTCGACTGCTGGGCCACGGCGATTCCCCCGGCGAGGAGGAGGGCGAGGACAGAGAACCCGATTCGCGGCATCGCAGGCTCCGGGCGGGAGGGGTTACGGTGTGATGTTAGACGATCCGGGCGGCGGGAGGTTACAGGGAAAACCGGGCGGGTTGGAGTTCACACTGCTTTGTTGGAGTTCACGCTTCAGCGTGTTCTTCCTCCATCACGCTGAAGCGTGAACTCCAACAAAGTCGGCTCAATCGTCCCACCCCTTCCCGTACTCCCGGATCGGGTAGTCGCTCCAAATCCGCTCGGCCTCATCTCGCCCCATCGCTTCCAGGTACTCGCGGGCGTTGCCGAACGGCCAGTCCTGCCAGTGTTCGACGTACCCGTGCTTCACCGGGTTGTGGTGGACGTAGTTGACCGTCGCCCAGAAGTGCCCGTCCGACTTCATCGCCGTCTCCGCCGCCCCGCCCCACACTTTGCGACCGCGGGTGCCGTCCTCCCCATTCCAGGCGTGCGACGTGCGGCCGTGCAACCGGCCGACCGCGGCCAACAGGTCCAGAAGGTGTTCGGTGTGGAGCAACACATGGTAATGGTTCGGGAGTATCACCCACGCGGTGATCTCGGTGGCGAACGGGCGACACAACCCGATCCACTCCCGCTCGAACGCGGCCATGCGGTCGGATGACACGCCGACGTGATGCCGGTGTTCGTAACACGCGGCGGTGATGAGGTACCGGCCTTCGACCGACATCCGGCGCGGGAGACTGTGCCACGGGCGGTGTTCCAGTCGGCGTACGCGGAGTACCTCCGCCCGCTCCGCCGGCGACATCCGCCGCCACTCGTACATGGCCAAAACCTCCGAATCACAGAGATGGGCATGCCGCAGCGTGAATCACGAAGAACACGCTGAAGCGTGAACTCCAACACCCCCGCCGGTTGGTTTACGTCTCAGCGTGAGAGTCGCGCACCCGCGCTGAAGCGTGAACTCCTACTCCGGCCGTTGGAGTTCACGCTTCAGCGTGGGTGCGCGACTCTCACGCTGAGGCATGAGCACCAACAGAATCACCCCCGCTTCACCACCGCCAGCTGCTGCGCCTCCGGGCGGGTCTTGTAGAACGGGTCGAGCGGGTAGCACCCGGACACGAGGCCGTTCCGCGGGGCGGTGGTGCAGTCGCTGAACGTGCGGCAGATCCGCTTGACCTGCACCTCCCGGCCGGCGATCACGTCCGCCGGCAGGTCCGGGTAGCTGAGCACCATCCGCCCCAGCCCGACGAAGTCGGCCATCCCCCGCCCGACCGCCGCCTGCCCCACCTGCGGCAGCCACTCTTGCAGGTAGGTGTACCCGGACCCGACGAACAGCAGGTCCGGGACGGCGGCCTTCAGCTTCGCCGTCACCGCCAGTTGCCGGGCCACGCCGACCAGCGGGTCTTCCGGCGGCAGGTAGCCGTCGGACGGCGGGAAGACGGCCGGCCGCTGGATGTGCGGGTTGTAGTACGGGCTGCCGGCGGAGGTGCAGACCAGCTTGATGCCGAGGCTCGACAGCAGCTTCAGGAACGCGATCGGCTCGGACAGGTCGGTGCCGCCGCCGCTGCCGTCCCCGCCGAACGCCCAGCGGTACGGGCCGTCGCCCCACGTCTCCGGCACCCCGGTGTTGTCCGCGCCGGGCTTGTACGGCACGAAGTCGAACATGCTCAGCCGCACACCGATGTCCAGCTTCGGCGACGTGGCCCGGATGCCCTGCACGATCTCGGTCAGGAACCGGGTGCGGTTCTCGAAGCTGCCGCCGTACGTGCCCGGCCGGTCCACCGCGCTCAAGAACTCGTGCCCCAGGTAGCCGTGGCAGTGCTTCACGTCCACGAACTCGAACCCGGCGTCGGCGGCGAGCTTCGCGGCGGTCACGAAGTCGGCGACGAGCTGTGACACCTCGGTGTCACTCATCACCGGGTGGTCCGGGGCGAGGCCGAACTTGCGGTTCAGCACCGGGTGCGGGTACAGGATCCGCGGCTCGATCCGCTTCTTGTCGTTCGGCCGGGCGAACCGGCCGGAGTGGGTGAGCTGCAACCCGACCAGCAGGTCGTCCGTGCGGCCGAACGCAGCCTTGTGTTCGGCCACCAGCGTTTCCCGCAGCTTCGCCAGGTCGGACAGGTTGGCCGGGTTGATGACGAGCTGGTTCGGGTTGGCCCGGCCGTCCGGCCGCACGGCCACCGCCTCCCCGCCCCAGATGAGTTTCGCCCCGCTCCGCCCGAACCGCCGCCAGCGGCGGACGGTCAGGTCGCTCGGCCTGCCGTCGGGGGTGCCGTCCCACCCTTCCATCGGCAGGATGGCGAAGCGGTTGCCGACGACGCGGCCGTGGACCGTGATCGGCTGCGCGAGCGGACCGTTCGGGGTGAGGGCGTCGTCGAACGGGATGTCGGCGCCGACGGATTGCAGGTGCGCCCGGAGGTCGGCCGGGGTCTTCAGTTGCGCGACGCGCTTGATGGTGAGCGGCATGGGGAAGGTTTACACCGCCGCGTGCGGCGGACCAGTTTCACGCCATCAGGAATCGGGGGCCTCGCCGTTCGACTCCGACCGACCCCACAGCTTGAACCAGACCCAACGAACCCCGTACCAAACAACCAGAAAGACCAGCCCGAGCGCGGCCACGAGCGGAAAACAGCTCGTCGGCTTCGGCCGCGGAGCGCCGGGGACACGCACCACAGCCACCGGCGGCAGCAGATCGATCAGTATGGCCAAGGTGACACAGACGACGACGAATTCCAACGGCGTCGGGCCGCGCATGTCGGACCCTCTTCGGCTCACCGCTGCCAGTTCGTCACCCACGGCCGAGGTCTTCGGTGGTGAACCGCGGGCGTCAGCCCGTCGGGTGTGATTCACCCGGGCGGCTCACGCCGCCGGTTCACCCAAGACGGCCTGAAGGCCGGACACCAGCAAAGACCCCACACCCGCCACGACCTGCGGTCGTGACGACCTCTCCCCGACGGGGAGAGGTGAGTTCGGCCCGCGCTCCCAAGAATACTCCGCTCACCTCATTCCGGTGTCACGCTCAGTCGCACCCCGCACGCCCGGCAGTGGTCCGGGTGCAGGTGGCCGAAGATGGTCAACCCCGGGTTGCCGTCCTCGCCCGGCGGCGGGTTGCTCCACACCGACCGCCGACACCGCGGGCAGCGGCTGGCCCGGACGTACAGGCCGAGGCTGAGGATGATGACCGGCACCACCGGGGCGATCCACAGGACCGGCCCGAATTGCCCCAGGGTGAACACGGACACCAGCGCGACCACCAGCCCGCTGACGATGGACACCCGCATGGCCGTGATCCGTCGGCGGAACGCCCGCAGTTCGTCGGCGGTCAGGCTGAGGGAATCGGGCATGGCACCTCACTCCTTCCCGATGCAGTACACCGCCTTGTTGGTCCGCAGGAGCAACTGCGACCCGCTCGCCGCCGGGCTGGCGTTGAACTCCCCGCGGCCCTCCCCCAGGGTGTTCGTCGCCAGCAGTTCGAACTTTGGGTTGGCCGCCACCACCAGCACCTTGCCGTCGCGGGCCGGGTAATAAATCTTGCCGCCGGCCAGCACCGGCGAGCCGTACACCTGCCCGGATCGCGGCACCCGCTCCTCGTACACCACGGTCCCGGTCGTGGCGTCGGCGCAGAACGCCGTCTCGTTGTTCTCGCCCATCCAGTACAGGTGCCCGGCGTGGTACACCGGCGACGACACGATGCTCCCCTTCTTGCTCGTCCACAGGCGGTGCGTTTTCGTCACGTCCCCGCTGCCGCCGAGCTTCACCGCCAGCCCGCCGGCCGGCCGCCCGCCGATCACATACGCCACCCCGTCGGCTACCACCACGCTCGGCACCATGTACGCCGGGATGCCGGTGCCGCACGCCCACAACTCCTTGCCCGTCTTCGGGTCGAGGCCGAGCACCTTGCCGTTGATCGCCAGCACCAGTTCGGTGCGGTCGCCCGCCTTCGCCAGCACCGGCGTGTTCCACGCCTCCAGCACCCGCTTCACCCGCCACACCTCCTTCCCCGTCTTCGCATCCAGGCCGTACAGCGTCTCGGACTCCACGCTGGCGTTCACGATGAGCAGCCCGTCGGCCAGCAGCAGCGACGCCGCCGACCCCCACCCGTGCAGCGTCGATCCGACGTCGGCCGTCCACAGTTCCTTGCCGGCGTGGTCGAACGCCACCACCCCGCTCTTGCCGAAGAAGGCGTACACCCGCTCCGCGTCCGCTGTCGGCGTGCTGCTGGCGTACCCGTGCCCGTCGCGGATCCGCTCCTGCTCGGGCAGCTTCGGCTTCACGTCGCGGGTCCACTCGATCTTCCCAGATTGGCGGTCCAGGCGGACGACGTGCAGCTTCAGATCCTCCTGCTTCCCCTGCGGCTGGCCGGGCACGTTGTAACCGGAGTAACAGCTGACGAAGACGCGATTACCGATGACGATCGGGGTGGACGTGCCCGCCCCCGGCAGGTCGGTCTTCCACGCCACGTTCTCCTTCGCGCCCCATTTGGTCGGCAGCCTGGCGGCGGTGGTGGCGGTGCCGTCGGTCCCGCGGAACGCCCGCCAGTCGGTGTCGGCGGCATGGGCGATGAAAGGGAGGAGGACGAGGACGAGGAGTGATCGAGGCATGGGGAAGGTCCGGGAGGGAGGAGTAACATCTTCGCCGCGACCTCCGGGAGCGGTGAACGCTGGGCCGCTCCCGGAGGTCGCGGCGAAGACCAGCGGCGGGGCCGGGGGGGGGTGAGGTCTCCTATTTCTCTCCCAGCAACTCCAGCGTCCGCTCGTCCCGCTGGCCGCGGTAGAACTTGGCCAGCACCCGCTCGAACGCCGACCCCGGCGGGGACACGACCGCGAACAGGGTGGCACACGACCGCAGCTTCAGGTCGTCCGGGGTGCCGAAGATCTGCGTGGCGGTGCGGCCTTCGACCGCCACCGCCGCCTCCGCGCACGCCACCAGCCGCGGGCCGAGCAGCGGGTGGGTCAGGTACGCCCGCGCCTCGTCCAGGCTGCGGACGGCGTACCGGTTCGCCAGTGGGCTGAACCCCAGCCCGGCGAGTTGCGGGAAGATGTACCACATCCAGTGCGACACCTTCCGCCCGGATCGGATCTCGCTCAGCGCCGTCGGGTAGTCGTCGGCCTGCGCCTGCACGAACCGATCCAGGTCGAACGGGTCGGGGGGTGGCATGGGAGAGGACCCTCCGGGGTGCGTGCATTGTGACCGCCGGGCCGAACCCGCACAAGGGGTACGCGGGTATGATGGCTGACGGGAGGGCGACCCATGACCGAGCGGCAGGCGCTGGTGAAGGCGATGCTGGCCGAGCCGGCCGACGACCTGCCGCGGCTGGTGTTCGCCGACTGGCTGGACGAGAACGGCCACCCCGACCGGGCCGCGTTCACCCGGTTACAGGTGGAGGGGATGCGACAGACCGGGGATGACCGCGAGCGGTTGCTCGGGGAGGCGGCGGCCATCCTCGACCGACGCTACGACGACTGGGTGGGGTCGGTCAACCGGTACGTCCGGCTCAACGACCACCGGGAGTCCCGAATCGAGCAACTCCGGCGGCAACCGTTCTGGCGCGGGGTGCTGGGCGATCTGCGGGTTCCGGAGGACGAGTTCCTCCGCCCGGAGGTGCAGGAACTCCTAACGGCGTGGGCGGCGGACAACGGCGTCGAGCGGCTCACCCTGACGCGGGATGCGTACCCGTCCGTCCGCGCCTCGTGGTCCAAGCTGGGCACGCTGGCGAGTGTACTGGTGAACACAATTCGAGGGAAGTACGCCGGCGGCGAACGGCCCGTCCTGGAAGAGACAGCCAGCCCGGTGCTGGCGTCGGTCGCAGCCCTCAGCCTGACCGGGCCCACGGCCGACGACCAGGGTCTGCATGACCTGGCCGTCTCGCCGCACGTCGGCGTGCTGTCCGGCCTCACCCTGAACGACCCGCACTGCACCGACGTGGGGTTGGACGCACTCGCCCGCGCCCGCCACCTGCCGAACCTGCGAGAGCTGCGGTTGCAGGCGGACCGGCGGGTGCGGTTCACCGCCGAGGGCGTGCTGAAGGTAGTGGCCAGCGACCGCCTGCCGAAGTTCGCCTCACTGGCGCTGACGGCCGAACAGCCGGTGCGGTTCGACCTCGCCCGCGTCCTGCACCACCCCGCCGCCGGACGGCTGACGACACTGACGTCAGATTCGGCGGACGCGCTTCAGGTGGTGGCCCGGAGCCGATACCTGACGCGGTTGGAATTCCTCATGGTGTCCGGCCATCGGGTGGTGGTGGACAGCGCTGCGGTGAGCGAGTTGCTGGCGAACCCGGCGCTCGCGGGACTTCGGAACCTGGTCTTGCCCTTTCTCGCCCCGGCCAACCTGCGGCTCACCCCGGACGACCACGCCCGCTTGCGGGACCGCTTCGGCGACGGGTTCGAGGTGGGTACGGGCTAGTTTCCGGTGAGCGGCGAAGCCGCAAGCGGCTTATCGCTTCGCCTCGTCCTTCTCGGTGACGGCGTTCAGCACGGCGGCCAGCACCTGGTCGGACGTGATGCCCTCGGCCTGGGCCTCGAAGTTCATCAGTACCCGGTGCCGCATGGCCGGGAAGTACACCTTGCGGATGTCCTCGAACGACACGTTGAACCGCCCCTCCAAAAGCGCCCGCACCTTGCCCGCCAGGATGAGCGACTGCGCCCCCCGCGGGCTGGCGCCGGCCCGGAAGTAGCGGTTCGCCTCGGCGGTGGCGTACTCGGTGTTCGGGTGCGTCGCCAGCAGCAGGCGGATGGCGTAGTCCTGCACCGGGGCGGCCACCAGCACCTCCCGCACCAGCTGCATCCACCCGCCGATCTCGTCCGCGTCCATCACCTTGTTGACGGTCGGGTTCTCGTTCCGGGTGGTGCGGTCGAGGATGCGGTTCAGCTCGTCACGGGTGGTGAACGGCACCAGCAGCTTGAACAGGAAGCGGTCGAGCTGGGCCTCGGGCAGCGGGTAGGTGCCCTCCTGCTCGATCGGGTTCTGCGTCGCCAGCACGAAGAACGGGTGCGGCAGCTTGTGCGTCGTCCCGCCGACCGAGATGGTCCGCTCCTGCATGGCCTCCAGCATGGCCGATTGCGTCTTCGGGATGGCCCGGTTGATCTCGTCGGCCAGCACGATCTGGGCGAACAGCGGGCCGGGCTGGAACCGCCGCTCCCGCTTGCCGGTGTCCGATTCCAGGATGACGTCCGTGCCGACGATGTCACTCGGCATCAGGTCCGGGGTGAACTGCACGCGGACGAACTTCAGGTCGAGCACCTGCGCCAGGGTGCGGATGAGCAGCGTCTTGCCGAGGCCGGGCACGCCCTCCAGGAGCACGTTCCCGCCGACGAACAGACTGGTCAGCACGCCGCGGACGATCTCCGGCTGGCCGACGATCACTTTGCCGATCTCGGCTTCGAGGGCAGCGAACCGGGTGCGGAACTCGGCGGCCCGTTCGGCCATCGGGGCGGTGGTGCTCATGCCGGAAATGGTACGACCGGAACGCGAAGGTGCCAGGGAGCGGGCTGGGTTGGTGTCCCGGCTTCAGCCGGTCTGGGGTGAACCGGCGGCGTCAGTCTCAGATCGGGTGAACCGCGGGCGTCAGCCCGTCGGGTTCGGAACACACCCGACGGGCTGACGCCCGCGGTTCACCCCGAGGACCGGCTGAAGCCGGGACACCAACCCCGGTCGGTCACTTCGCCTTCGGCGCGGCCTTGAACTCGTCGGCGGTCATGGTCTTCGTCGTCCCGTTCTGGAGCAACACCCACCCCCCTTCGGCCGGGGCCTTCTTCTCGTAGGCGACGACGGCCGTGCCGCCGTCCACGAACCCAGCGCCCCACAGGTACACGATCTCCCCGTTGCGGAGGCCGGCTCCGGCGGTCGGCAGGAAGGGTTCCAGTTCGGCCAGGTCGGCCAGCCGGGCCGGCGGCCGTTTGCCCTCGCCCGCCAGCATCTTGAGCAGGTCGCCGAGTTCGGTCAACTCCGTCTTCCGCACCTCGTCCACTGCCACCTGCTTGGAGTCACCGCCGCACCCGGCCAGGGCGAGGGCGGTGACGACGGCGAACGGGACACACATCCGGCGCATGAGGGGTCTCCGGGAACGGCCACGCCCCGGGCGGGCGGCCCGGGGCGTGGCGGGGGTGAGGGCGGTCAGTCCAGGATGATGTTCACCTGGCCGTCGGCGCGGCCGCCGACGTTCCGCCACACGTCGAAGTTGACCGAGTCGCGGACGAACCGCACGCTGCCGTCGCCCATGCACGCGTTCACCCCGCCGGTGTGGTAGCTGCTGGCGGCGATGTGCGCCCGGCGGAAGGACGTGTCCCCGCAGTTGTACCGCTGGTTGGCGACCACCTGCTGTTTGCGGTTCCAGTTCGGCGGCAGGGTGTGCGAGTACAGGCTGTTCTGGTTGATCCCGCCGCGGTGGTACTGCAGGCCGACGTAGTTGATCAGCCGGGCCACCGTCCCACCGGCGCACCCGCTCACCGTCCGCCCGTCGTACAGCGCGGGGGCGGCCGAGATGGCGCCGGAGCTGACGCAGGTGGTGTAATCGACGGTGCTCGAGTTGGCCGTCTGCGCCCGCATCACCTCGGCGAACATGACCGTGTTGCTGGTGCCGTCGGTGAGGGACACGATGGTGATCCCCCGCGGGGTCTCGCCGGCGGCGGTGGCCGAGTTGGTGTGGAACACGCCGGCCCACTGGTCCCCGCTCAGCCGGCTGTCCGCCACCGCCCCGATGTTGCCGAAGTAGTTCGTCCGGCCGATCGGCAGTCCGAGGCCGTTGTTCAGCGCGGCGGACGACGTCTCGGACGGGCACAGGAAGATGGGCACGTCCTGGTTCTGGGCCGGGAAGTTGACACTCGCGGTGTGGACGTCGAACGCGAAGTTGAACTGGTTGAACTTGTTCGCCTGCTCCAGGTACGCCAGGATGACCGTCAGGAGCGACGGGCGTTGGGTGCCGCCGTCGGACGACCGCGTCCACTCGCCGGCCGGCAGGGTGCCGTACGCGCTCTCGAAGTTGTGCGCGGCCAGCCCCATCTGCTTCAGGTTGTTCTGGCACTTCATCCGCGCGGCCGCCTCGCGGACCTTCTGCACCGCCGGCAGCAGCAGGCCGATGAGGATGGCGATAATCGCGATCACCACCAGCAGCTCGATCAGGGTGAACCCAGTTCGACGGATTCGGGTCATGCGTCACCTGCGAAAAAGAATGAGAAAGCCGCCCGAATTCGGGCTACCAGAATGATACATCTCGATCCGCCCGCGCATTTCCTCTCGTGAAGAAATCGTGAAAGAAAACTCACCGCGGCGGGCGGGCGGGTCGCGGCGGTGGGAACCCCGCCTCAGTATCATGCCCGTGCCGTAAGCGGCAGTGGGTCGCCGTTTACCAACGGCTGTTAGCCCGACGCGCGAGCGAGGGGCCAACCGCCCCCGCCCCTCGCTCGCGCGTCGGGGTAAAAAGACACCGTGCCGAAAACCCTGCCCCCGAACGGACTTCCATGTCCCGACACCCGAGCATCCTGATCACCGGCGCGAGCGGGGAGATGGGCCACGGCCTGATCGACCGGCTGAGCCAGAACCCGGACCGCCCGATCATCACCCTCGACCTGAACCCGCTCCCGCCGGGCACCGGGGCGAAGGTGCGGAAGGAGTTCGTCGGCAGCATCCTCGATCCGCAACTCCTGGACCGCATCCACGCCGAGTACGAGGTGGACCGGGTGTTCCACCTGGCGGCGCTGCTGAGCACCCGCAGCGAGTTCAGCCCGGCGCTGGCGCACAAGGTGAACGTGGAGGGCACGCTCAACCTGCTCGAGTTCGCCCAGAAGGAGGGCGAGAGCCACGGCCGGCCGGTGGTGTTCTTCTACCCCAGCAGCATCGCCGCCTACGGCCTGCCGGACGCCGCCACCAAGACACGGGCCGGGCGGGTGAAGGAGGACGAGTTCAACTTCCCGACCACCATGTACGGGGCGAACAAGTTGTACTGCGAACACCTGGGGCGGTACTACGACCGGCACTTCCGCCAGCTTTCCGCCGAGCCGAAGGCGGGGAAGATCGACTTCCGGTGCATCCGCTTTCCGGGTCTGATTTCGGCCGACACCGTGCCGAGCGGAGGCACGTCGGATTACGTGCCGGAGATGATCCACGCGGCGGCCGAGCGGAAGGCGTATGCGTGCTTCGTGCAGCCGGACGCCCGCATCCCGTTCATGGCCATGCCGGACGCGGTGGACGCCATCCTGAAGCTGACCGCGGCGGACAAGTCGCGGCTGAGCCGGGTGGTGTACAACATCGGCGCGTTCGCCCCGAGTGCCGGCGAGGTGGAGGCGATCGTGCGGCGGGCGTTCCCGGCGGCGGACATCAGCTACAAGCTGGACGCCAAGCGGGCGGCCATCGTCGCGAGCTGGCCGGCGGACGTGGACGACTCGGCGGCGCGAACCGACTGGGGGCTGGCCCCGAGATACGACCTGGCGTCGGCGTTCGGCGAGTACCTCATCCCGAACATCCGCAAGCGGTACGGGTGACGGCAACCATCGTTTCACCGCAGAGGGCGCAGAGGAAGACAGAAAACCAGGACTAACCACAGAGGCACAGAGCCACAGAGAAAACCAGCGGAGGTCTGAAGAACTCATCCTCTTGCCTTCTCTGTGGCTCTGTGCCTCTGTGGTTAACTCTTCTTCTCCGCGCCCTCTGCGCCCTCCGCGGTGAAATCTTCTTCGAGGCTTTCCCATGCGATTCTCTCTCCCGCTGCTCGCCCTGCTGCTGGCGGTGCCGGCGTTCGCCGCCGACTGGAAGCCGGCGTCGGCCCCGCTCATGACGAAGTGGGGCAAGCAGATCACCGCCGACAAAACCCCGTGGGCCGAGTACCCCCGCCCGCAACTGGTGCGGAAGGAGTGGGCCAACCTGAACGGCCTGTGGGACTACGCCATCCGCCCGAAGGGGGAGAAGAAGCCGGACAAGTGGGACGGCCAAATCCTGGTGCCGTTCTGCGCCGAGAGCGCGCTCAGCGGGGTGGGCAAGCACCCGACGGAGAAGGACGAACTCTGGTACCGGCGGGACATCGACGCCAGCAAGTGGAAAGGCCAGCGGGCGCTGCTGCACTTCGAGGCGGTGGACTGGGAGGCGACGGTGTGGGTGAACGGCAAGGAGGTCGGCACGCACAAGGGGATGCACGACCCGTTCACGTTCGACATCTCGGAAGCCCTGAAGGACGGCAAGGGCGAGCTGGTGGTGCGGGTGTGGGACCCGACCGACACCGGCAGCCAGCCGCTGGGCAAGCAGATCCGCAACCCGCACGGCATCTGGTACACGCCGGTGACGGGCATCTGGCAGACGGTGTGGATGGAGCCGGTGGGCGGCAAGTTCGTGCCGGAGATCAAGGCGGTTCGGTTCGCGCCCGATATCCGAACCGGCGAGGTCGGCGTGACCGTGGAGGGGGATGTCCTCCTGGCGTGGAACGAGGTGGAAATCTGGGAAGAAGGGAAGCCGGGTGCCAGTTGGAAAGGGAAGGCCCTCGTCGGCGAGTCGTTGAAGGTCAAAGTGGAAAAGCCCAAACTGTGGACGCCGGACAGCCCCCAACTGTACCGGGTGCGAGTGACGGGCCACAGCGATCATCGCGCCGGCACGGGAGCGGAGTCCGTCGAATCGTACCTCGCCTTCCGCACCGTTGGCGTCGGGCCGGACGAGAAGGGCGTGCCGCGGCTGCTGCTCAACGGCAAGCCGCTGTTCCAGGTCGGGCCGCTGGATCAGGGGTGGTGGCCGGACGGGCTGCTCACGCCGCCGTCCGACGAGGCCATGAAGTACGACCTCGAAGTGCTGAAGAAGCTCGGCTTCAACATGCTCCGCAAGCACATCAAGGTGGAACCCTCGCGGTACTACCACCACTGCGACAAACTCGGACTGCTGGTGTGGCAGGACATGCCCAGCGCCATCAGCCGCGCGCCGGGCAAGAAGCACTTCGTGCGGGTCGGAGCGAAGGAGGACGCCGACGACCAGTTCACCGCCGAGGAGAAGAAGCAGTTCCGCGCCGAGCTGAAGGCCATGATCGATCACCTGCGATTCTTCCCCAGTATCTATTGCTGGGTGCCGTTCAACGAGGGGTGGGGCCAGCACGACGTGAACGCCACCTTGAAGTGGGTGAAGGAGTACGACCCGAGCCGGCCGGTGAACGGGCCGAGCGGGTGGGAGGACCGCGGGTACGGGGACATGAAGGACGCGCACATCTACCCCGGCCCCGGCATGTTCCCGGTGATGAAAGACCGCGTGAGCGTACTCGGCGAGTTCGGCGGGCTGGGCCTGCCGGTGAAGGGCCACCTGTGGAAGGACACCGGCAACTGGGGCTACCGCACCTACAAGACCACCGACGAGCTGCGGACCAACTACCACGCGCTGATGAAGCGGATGCACCCGCTCATCGGCAAGGGGCTGGCGGCGGCGGTGTACACCCAGACGACGGACGTGGAGATCGAGGTGAACGGGCTGCTCACCTACGACCGCGAGGTGCTCAAGTTCGACCCGGCGGACATGAAGAAGTGGCACGACACGCTGTTCACCCCGCCGCCGACAGTGACCGACCTGGTGCCGACCAGCGAGACGAAGGCCCAGATGTGGAACTACGTCACGCACGCACCGCTGGCCGGGTGGGAGAAGCCGGAGTTCGACGACAAGAAGTGGCAGGAGGCGCCGGGCGGGTTCGGCAGCAAGGGCACGCCCGGCGCCCGCATCGGCACCGAGTGGGCGGGCAAGGAGATCTGGATTCGCCGCACGTTCGAGCTGAAGGAACTGCCGCAGGGTGAAGTGTTCCTGCGGGTCCACTGCGACGAGGACGGCGAGGTGTTCCTCAACGGGGTGTCGGCGGCGAAGCTGCCGGGGTACACCACCGAGTACGTGGAGGTGCCGCTCTCGGCGGACGCGGCGAAGGCGCTGAAGGCGGGCACGAACACGCTGGCGGTGCGGGCGAAGAACGCCGGCGGCGGGCAGTACATCGACGCCGGCCTGGTGGTGGTGACCCCGGCCAAGAAGTGAGGCGGCCGTGTCCAAGCCGTTCGACGCCACGCTGAACGCGCTCATCGACCTGCGGGCCGACGACTGGGCGGCGTTCCTGGCCGACCGGGCCGGGGTGCCGCCCGGCCCGGCTACGGCGTTCGACACCGACCTGTCGGTCACCGCCCAGGCGGACAAGGTGTTCCGCATCGACGGCCCGGAGCCGGCGCTGGTGCACCTGGAGATGGAGTCGTCCGGGCACCTCGGCATGCCGGCCGACCTGATGTGGTACAACGACCTGCTCAGCCGCGCCGCCGGGCTGCCGGTGCACAGCGTCCTGCTGCTCCTCCGCCGCAAGGCACACGCCTCCGACCAGACCGGCGTGTACCAGCAGCGCGGGGCCGGCGGGCGGCTGATCCACGAGTTCCACTACACGGTGGTGCGGGTGTGGGAGGAGCCGGTGGACCGGCTGCTCGCCGGCGGGGTCGGCCTGGCCCCGCTGGCGTTGCTGACGGACGAGGCGGAGCGGGACCTGCCTGCCGCGTTCGGGCGGATCGAACGGCAATTGCGACCGCCGGCGGTGTCGGGTAAGGTGACGGAGGAGTTGCTCTCGGCCGCGTTCGTGCTGGGCGGGCTGCGGTACGACGAGCAGCGGCTGACCGACCTGTACCGGAGGCTGAACATGACCCTGGAAGACTCGACGACGTACCAGTGGATCGTCCGGAAAGGCCTTCAGGAAGGAAGGCAGCAAGGGTTGCAACAGGGCCGGGAGGAGGGGCGGCAGGAGGGGCGGCAGGAGGGGCGGCAGGAGGGGCGGCAGGAGGGGCGGCAGGAGGGGCGGTCGGCCGAGGCCCAAAACGTACTCCTGCGGCAGGGCACGAAGAAGTTCGGCGCCGACCCGACGGCCGAACCGCGGCTCCGGGCCATCGCCGACATCGACCGCCTGGAGCGGATCACCGACCGCATCTTCGACGCCACCAGCTGGGACGACCTGCTCGGCACCCCGTGAGTTCCCCGTGCCGCCCCGCCTCGCCTCGCTCGACCAGTTCCGCGGGGCCACCGTGCTGGCCATGTTCGCCGTCAACTTCGTCGGCGGGCTGGCGAACGTGCCGGCCGGCCTGAAGCACCACCACACCTATTGCAGTTTCGCCGACACGGTGATGCCGGCGTTCCTGTTCGCCGTCGGGTTCGGCATGCGGCTGTCGTTCCTGCGACGGCGGGCGGCGGACGGCCGCCGGGCGTACCTGCACTTCCTCGGGCGGTGCGGCGGGCTGATCCTGCTCGGGGTGCTGCTGTACCACCTGACCGGCAAGGCCGAGAAGTTCGCCGACCTGACGGCGAAGCCGCTCGGCGAGTTCCTGCTGGCCGCGGTCAAGCGGCACCCGTTCGAGACGCTCACGCACATCGGCGTCACCTCGCTGTGGTGCCTGCCGGTGATCGCCGCGGCGGGGTGGGTGCGGGTGCTGTGGGCGGTGATGTCGGGCGGGCTGCACATCTGGCTGTCGCACCTCGGGTACTACCAGTGGAACCTGACCCCGCCGGTGGGCATCGACGGCGGGCCGCTCGGGTTCCTGACGTGGACGATTCCGCTGATCCTCGGCACCCTCGCCCACGACTGGGTGACGACCCCG
>JALHQU010000148.1:11381-16922 GCA_022841795.1 Fimbriiglobus sp. | reverse complement strand
CGGCCCCTACAAGAAGGTTGTCTTGTAGGGGCCGCCCTCTGTGGCGGCCCGTGGTCCGGCCCCGCCGGACCACTTTCGGAACTACGGCTTGAACTTCTCGAACGTCTTGCCGGTGAACTTGTACGCCCCGGCGGCGTGCGTGCCGAGCCACAGCCAGCCGCGGTTGTCCTGGCGGATGGTGAACACGGTGATGTCCTTGCCGCCGTCCTGCACCGGGTAGCGGGTGACATCCTTCCCGTCGTACCGCCACACGCCGTCGCCGTAGGTCGCCAGCCACAGCACCCCGTCGCGGTCCCGCACGGCGGAGATGATGCCCTCGATCCGCGGTTTGGTCGCATCCTTGGCGTCGCGGATGCCGTCCTCCTTCGTGAACTTCGGCCCGGCCTTGTTGGTCGCGTCCACGGTGTAGCGGTGCCGCGAGTCGCAGAACCAGAACTTGCCGTCCTTGTCCTCGACGACCGACCGCGACCCGAACGACCCGTTCCGCAACTCGCTTTCAGTGAGCCAGGTGAAGGTCTTCCCGTCGTACCGGACGACGCCGAGCATGGCGGTGCCGAACCACATGTGGCCCTTGCTGTCCTTGAAGTTGATGTAGGTGTCGTAAGGGCTGAACTTCATGTTCGGGTACTTGGACCGCGGGTGGGCGGCGAGGAAGTCGTCGCCCTCCTTGGTCCGGGGGAATTCGAGGCGGTGCATGGTTTTGCCGTCGTACCGGAACACCACGCCGGAGTCCTGCCCGCCGCCGAACCACAGGTCGTCCGGCTGCAGCTTCCAACCGTCCGCGGCGGTCTTCTCCGGCACGGCCAGGGTGCTGAACGTCTTGCCGTCAAACCGGCTGATGGCCTGCGTGAACTTGCGGCGGTCGGTGTCGAAGTCGGAGGTCGTCGTGAAGTAGATGTTGCCCGCCTTGTCTTCCTGAATCCCGCCGACGTGGTTGTAGCCCAGCCCGTCTTTCGTGGTGAAGCGGACCAGGGTCTTCCCGTCGTAGCGGTACACGCCCCGGCCCTGGCTCCCGAACCAGAAGTCGTTGTTCCTGGCTTGAAAGACGTGCAGAGTCGCCGGGTCGAGTTCGAACACGACCTCGCCCTTGGCGGGCGGGGCCTTGTCCTGGGCGGCGACGGGACTGGACAGCGCGGCGACGAGGGCGAGAGCGAGAGCGAGAAGTGCGCGGTTGAGAGGGACCATGTCGTTCCCCGCGAGGCAGGTGTCGGGCAACCCCTGTACGCGAGGCCGACGGCCGCGGTTCCAGCACCCCCGGATCGGTGTTACAGAGCTGGTACACGGGCCACGGGATGCGGCGCCGAGGTCGGCGGGTTGGTGCTACCTGCCGATCAGCAGCCGGCGGCCCAGTTCCGGGCGGACCGGGTACACCCGCTCGGGCGGCAACTGCCGCTTGGCCTTGTCCGCCTGCCCCGACTGGAGCAGGTCGTAAATCTTGCGGACGCGAGGCGTGATGTCCTCGATCTCAGCCACCCACTCGTCCACGTACTCGCGGATGACGTGCCGGCTCAGCCCGACCTGGATGCTGGAGTACGGCAACCCGGCTCCCCGCAATGAACGCTCCGGGTCCCATTGCAGATGCACGGGGGCGGCGGCGAACTGCTCGGCCCACTCGTCGGGGTCGGCGAACACCCCCGGCACGAACGAGGTCAGGCAGGCCTGCGACAGCGCCTTCTCCCACCCGACTCGCTTGACCCGCACGCACAGCACTCGCTCCTGGGCGCTCTTCAGCCCCCAGTTGCTACGGTGCATGAGCCACAGAAACGACGGCTTGATCCAGGTCATGCGGTGGAACGAGAACGGCGGCACGAACCGGCCGGCCTCCAGGGCGGCGTCGGCGATGGCCGGGGAGTAAGCCTGGTAGATGGCGATGGTGTCCCGGTCATAGTCCGCGCGGATCTCGTGTGCCGCTGCCACCCGAACACCCCCTGCGGTCGAACTCGTATTCCGACAGACCCGCCGAACGGGTCATCGGTTCGCGCGGTATTACGGGGCGGGGTTCGGGTCAACCGGCGGGGCGAAGTGGTGTCCGGTCGGCCGGGGCGTTCCGCATATCCTGGCAGACCCGTCCGCCGACCCCGACCTCCGGAAGGCAACTCATGGCCGTTCAAAGCGTGACCCGGACCAGCTCGCAGATCACCGCCCAGCGGATCGAGGTGCGGTACAACGTGACCATGGACGACGCGGCGGTGCACCCGATCCTGATGCACACCGCGCACAAGAAGCACGTGGTGGAGTCGTACAAGAACAACGAGAACTACACCCCGCAGGTCGGGCAGCACGTCAACCACACCATCGTCCGCCTGAAGCTGGACGAGTTCCACGCGGCGTTCGAGCGGTACTGCGACACGCTGGCCGCCGCCATCCAGACCGACGGGTTCGCCCTCCAGCCGAAGGCCGCCCAGTACGAGTTCGCGGACGCGGCGGCCGAGTGCTACTTCCACAGCGACGCGGTGACGCTCGGGGCGAACATCCACTGCTTCCCGTCCAAGCCGACGGTCGGCAGCACGACGACGGCGTCGCTGGCCGGCCAGGACTTCGCCGACTTCATCCAGGTGCTGCGGTTCCTGTGGGGGGCCGGGGACGGGCTGAGCGTGAGCCTGGCCAACAACGCGGTCGTCGTCGGGTCGAACCTGTCGTCGGACACGTCCAAGGCGACGGCGTCGTACAACCGCATCAAGGCGAACGCCTGGTTCCTCAGCCTCACCACCCCGCTCGAGCGGGCCGCGCTGGCGATGAAGCTGAAGAACACCGTGCCGGCGTTCAAGGCGGCGCAACAGACTGTCACGAAGATGGTGAAGCAGCCCGTGACCGTGCCGTTCAAGATGGGGTGATCGCCGCCGGCGGGTTTCTCCGGCGGGAAGAGAGTGAACCACGAATCTCACGAATACCACAAATGAGAGCAGAAGAGACGGCGGAGCGAACCCGGTGCGCGATCGGCATCCGCCGTTATCAGGCCCGAAGGGCCGCCCTCCCTCAGCCCAGGGCAAGCGAGGCGAAGCCGAGCGTCGCCCTGGGTAGACCCGGCCATTCCGACAAGCCCCGAAGGGGCGGCCTCCGGTAGCCCGCCCCTTCGGGGCTTGTCCCCAATCACTCCGTTACCCAGGCCTGCGCTCGCCTGCGGCTCGCTCCGACCTGGGCTGAGGGAGGACGGCCCTTCGGGCCTCCGAACAAATCGCCTGGTGCAGGTCTCGACCGAACGCCGACCCGCCTTCCTCCCCGCCCGTGATTTCATTCGTGGTCCCCCTCGTTTCACTTCACCGGGTCGCCGCCCCACAGCGGGGCGACGTTCGCCTTGTCCCAGGCGTCCCACGCGGCTTGCAACTCCTTCACCTTGTCCGGCTGCTTCGCGCTCAGGTCGGTCGCCTCGCCGACGTCGTCTTTCAGGTGGTATAGCTTCGCCGCCGACGCCCCGCTCTTGCCGTCCGCCGCCTGGTCGTACCGCACCAGCTTCCAGTCGCCCTGGCGGATGGCCATCTGCTTGCCGAACCGCCAGTACAGGGCGTCGTGCGGGTTGCCCTTCTCCTTCCCGCTCAGGTACGGCAGCAGGTCTACGCCCTCCAGCTTCCACTCGGCTTTCGGTTGAACGCCGGCGGCGGCGAGGGCGGTGGCGTGCAGGTCGAGCTGGATCACCGGGCGGTCGTCGGTGGTATCGGGCTTCACCATCCCCGGCCACGAGAGGACGAACGGCACGCGGACGCCGCCCTCCAGCGTCGTCCGCTTCGACCCGCGGAGGGGGGTGTTGACCGAGGCGTTGATCGACGTGCCCTGCATGACCGGCCCGCCGTTGTCGCTGATGAACGTGATGAGCGTGTTCGCGGTCAGCTTGTCGTCGGCCAGCTTCTTCGTCACCGCGCCGACGGCGTCGTCGAGTGCGCTCATCATGGCCGCGTACTTCCGCCGCCGCTCGTCCTTGATCGATTCAAATTTCTTCAGCCGCGGGTCGTCCGCCTGCATGGGCGTGTGGACGGCGTTGAACGCCAGGTACAGGAAGAACGGCTTCGCCTTGTTCGCGTCGATGAATGCCACCGCCTCCCGGCCGAGGGCGTCGGTCAGGTACGTCTTGTCCCCGGCCGGCTCGGTGCCGCGGAGCACGCCCATCGGGTTGAAGTAGTCGTGCGCCCCGCCGAGGAACCCGAAGAACTCGTCGAACCCCCGCTTCTGCGGGTGCCGCTCGCCGTTGCCCAGGTGCCACTTGCCCACCAGCGCGGTGCGGTAGCCGGCCGCCTTCAGCCGGTCGGCGAGCGTCGTTTCGGTCAGCGGCAGCCCCTGCTTCGGCCCCATCCCGCCGGGGTTGAACTCGTGCCCGAACCGCGTCTGGTAGCGGCCCGTCAGCAGCCCGGCCCGCGTCGGCGAGCAGTACGGGCCGGACACGTACCCGCTGGTACACTTCACCCCGGATTTGGCGAGCGCGTCCAGGTGCGGGGTGGGGATCTCTTTGCCGCCGTGGAACCCGACGTCGGCGTACCCCATGTCGTCGCCGACGATGACGATGATGTTGGGCTTCGGGGCGTCGGCGGCCGACACCGCGGAGGGAAGGAAGAGCAGGAAGAGGGGGAACCACGAATAACACGAATCGAACGAATGGGAGCGGAGAAGACGGGACATCGGACGACCTCCGGGTTGATTCGTGAGATTCGTTCTATTCGTGGTTCCCCCTGTTTGGGCCCAGTTGTCCTGCCCGCGGGTGCGAGGGCGGGTGGTGGTTCGGGCGGAAGACCTCACCCCCCAGCCCCCTCTCCCTGTTTCCGGAGCTTCCGCTCCGGCGGGAGAGGGGGAGGAAGAGGGTGATTGGTTTTCAACCCTCTCCCGCCTCGCCTGCGGCGAGGGAGCAGGGAGAGAATGGCGAGCGGAGCGAGCCGGGTGAGGTCTTCCGCCCGAACCCACCGCCACCTGCCACCGCACCCGATGACATATGGCGACCGGCAAATTAGTTGCAAGGTGCAACCGCACCCCGCAGTATCCCTCGGCAGTTGCGAACCGCAACTGGTCGTGGCGGCCCACCCGACCCCTCACCCGGAGACCGTCATGACCACGATCGACAAGGTGCTGTACACGGCCAAGACCCACACCACCGGCGGGCGGGACGGCGCGAGCCGCAGCTCGGACGGCCGGCTCGACGTGAAACTCAGCTCCCCCGGCGGTCCCGGCGGCGGGACCAACCCGGAGCAACTGTTCGCCGCCGGCTGGTCGGCCTGCTTCATCGGCGCAATGGGGGTGGCCGCCGGCCAACTGAAGGTGAAACTACCGGCCGACACGGCGGTGGACGCCGAGGTGGACCTGGGCACGGCCGACGGCGGGTACCTGCTCCGCGCCCGGCTGAACGTGAGCCTGCCGGGCCTGGACCGCGAAGTCGCCCGCGGGATCGTGGACGCCGCCCACCAGATCTGCCCGTACTCGAAGGCCACCCGCGGGAACATCGGGGTGGAGATCAACTTGGTCTAAGAGACGGTTCCAAGAGCCGAACGCGGGCGCGTTCGGCGGGCCGCCACGGAGTGCGGCCCCTACAAGATCAGCCCTCTTGTAGGGGCCGCACTCCGT
>JALHQU010000148.1:0-11371 GCA_022841795.1 Fimbriiglobus sp. | reverse complement strand
CCCCGAAGGGTTCACCAGGAACATGATGGGGTGCTGAAAGCCCGCGCCCCGTTCGACCCCAACCGGGCGTCACGAATCCCCACTTGACAACGCGCGACCTGGTTCGGCCTCTGTTCTGTGGCGGCAACGGGGACAAATCGCACCGTGCCGGAAACCCCAACCCGCCGCCGCGAAATCGACCGCCGCCCGCCAACGCAGTCGCTCAACCAACCGATCCGCATCCTCGGCCGCCGCGAACGCCGGGCGTGGCCCTTGCGCACAGGTGTAGTTCCTGCAACCCCGTGTCGTGCAGTAGAGGAAGATGCCGCCAGGGATCCAGCATCGGACCTGAGGCAAGATCGCTCGTGCCGTCGCTGACTCCTCCGCCATCTGCTTCTCCCTCCGCCGCCGTACAGATACTTATCCCAATCCCGGCGAGTGGGATAAACCGCCGCGCGGATTGGGATAGTACCGGCCGCCGGAGATCGCCGTCAAGTTTTTACTCGCGTCCGCGACAGGAGTTCCGAAGGGTGTGGGCGGTCGGGCTGACGGTCCGCCCGGTTTATGCCATCTGGGATTCGTCGATTCCCGGCACTTCCGCCGACTGGGGGAGGGTTTCCAGCCGCCCTACGCCACGCCGATCTGGATGCCGTACTCCTTGGCGATCTTCTGGATGCCGCCGACGGTGGCCGCGTCGAACGCCCGCCAGTGGTGCTGCCACGGTTTGCCGGTCAGCCGCTTCCACGCCTTGACGTATCCCACCGGGCAGCAGTTCAGGAAGGTGGCCTCGGGCATCGGGCCGTGCAGCAGAAGCACCACCGCGGCGTTGTCCAGGTCGCCGGTGTCGGTGAGCAGCTCCACCTTCACCGCCGCCTCGTCGGTCAGCGGGTGGAGGTCGTCCGGGCCCACGCCGAGCAGGTGCGGGGTGACCGGCACGACGGTCAGCCCGGTCACCTCGATGTAGAAGTGCCAGTCGTTCTTGGACGCCCCCTGGCCGCCGTCGTTCGACTTGCCGAACGACACGAACGGGGCCTGCGCCGGGTTGGTGTCCGGGTTGCCCCGGTAGCCGGTCATGTACGCCTCGGCCCCCTTGTTGGTCTTGCCGTAGATGCCCTTCAGCTTGGCCTTCAGCTCGGTCACGTTCTTCGTCTTCCACCAGCGGTGCTGGAACCCGCCGGCGGCCAGCACGTCCCACGGCTCCTGGCCGGCCCCGGTGCTGCGGAAGAAGTGCCGCTTGTCCCCCTTCGGCGGCTGGAGGACGACGCGGGTGGGGTAGCTGGCCATGACCTCGTTCACCATCTCCGCCTCGTTCCGCCGCGCCTCCTCCGCCCGCTCCTCATACTCCTTCGCCAGGGCCGCCTCCTTCTCCTTCCAGCTCGGCTTCTTCACCGCCGTGACCCCGACGGTGGGGGTGGGGACGGACGACACCACCGCCGGCAGCTTGGCGGTGGGCGGCGGGGTGAACTTCTTCACCGTGAACACGGGGGCGATGTCGCTCGGCTTGGGCTGGAACGGCGGCTTGGCCAGATCGTCCGGCTTGGGCGGGTTGATGAGCCGGGCGCCGCCGCGGGTGATGTCCGTCACCACCGGCTTGGGCGGGCTGGCGGTGACGGTCGTGGCCTTGGCGGGCGGCGCGGACGTCGCCCCGCACGCCGGGTTCATGCACCTGTTCAGCGTCTCGTTGAAGCTCTTGCTGTTGCACTTCGTACACAGCTTCATGACCGCTCTCCGCGAGTGGGTTCGGAGGTCTGTGTTCGTGGCACCGGCGGCCCGCCGGTGTTCGCCTACATCCGCCCGGGCAGGGTCATCGGGTCGAACGCCACCAGCCGGCAGGTGGCGGTGATGAACTCGGTCTGGCTGTCCCGCTTGCGGATCTGGGCGTACCCCTCGAACTGGTCCCACAGGGTGCCGATCTTGGTGTACTCCTTGCGGATCCCCTTGCTCAGGATCTCCCCGTTGTTCACCCCGCAGATGGTGCCGTCCCCGTTGCTGATCACCCAGTGCCCGTTCCACCCGCCCTTATCCGACTCCTCCGCCCACATGTGCAGGACGGTGCCCTTCGGCACCGGCGGCAGTACGCTGCGGGCGGTGAACGCGGTGCCGCGGGGCCACACGTCCACCCCGGTGCCGAACAGGTCGTCCAGCGCCTCCTCGCCGCTCGGCCCGGGGTTCCGCATGAACCAGCGGTACGAGATCACCCCGGACTTGAGCAGCCACGCCATCACCCCGCGGTAGCACGTCTCCCGCGGCCCGGTGAGCGGGAAGTGGGCCCGCGAGTACGTCAGGTTGCCGGCGATGGCCGGGGTGGCCCCGCCGGCCGGCATGCCGCCGTTCGGCGGGTCGTCCTGGGCCACGTCCGACACCCGGTCGGCCGTCGCCCCGGACACGGTGGCGAACATGCCGATGGCCGACTTGATGCTCGCCTCGCTCTGCATCCCCCAGTGGGTCAGGCTCTGCGCCTTCCACCCCGCCGGCAGGTAGCTGCACGGGATGGTGGCGGTGTTCAGGTCGTCGCCGAGCACCGTCATCTTCGCCCACAGGTCGGAGAAGTACACCCGCTGGCACAGCAAGAGCGCCCGCAGGGCGTTCCGCGCCGGCTTGTTCGCCGTGGTGTTCTTGTGCACCCCGGTGGTGCTGCCCAGGGACAGTTCCTTCGAGATGGCGTCCCGCTGGCCGAGGCCGACGATGGTGTTGATGTGGTTGCCGATGAGCCCGCCGGCGGCGGCCGGGAAGGCGGTGTTCAGGTAGGTGATCATCTCCGTCCAGCGGTCGGCGGCGGACTTCTTGCTCATGTGGGCGCTCGTGTTCGAGGGGTAGGCGGCGGGTCAACCCGGTCGGGGGGTTGCCGGTGTGATGCAAACGGCGGGCGGCGGGCGGACACGGGGCGGGGAATTTTTGGCCGGATTGTAACGGGCGAGCGGATTCTCCGCCCGCGAAAGTTGACCCGATACCCGGTCCGGCGAGACCGGACCGGCGGGCGGCGGGCAAGACGCGGGAGGCCGTCGCCGCCGACCTCGGGTACTCCGCCCAGACGGTGCGGAAGTGGCCGGTCAAGTATCCGACGCGGTGGCGGAAAGTCCACGGCGAGGCCGAGCGGCGGCTGACCGTCGACGCCGCCAACGAGGCGGTGCTGTTCCTGCGGGGGCAGTTGCGGGACAAAGACGCGAAGGTGGTGCAGGGGGCGGCCAAGGTGCTGCTGCACTACCGGCTGAAGCTGGAGCCGCACCGCCGGCGGGCCGCCGCCCAGAAGTTCGACCGCCTGTTCGCCCGGTTCACCAAACCCGTCACCGTGGAGACCGTCACCCATGAGCAGGCCGTCGCCCTCACCGAACACGTCCACCGGGCGGATGATTGACGACCTGATCCTCGCGGCCCGGCACGACCCGAGTACGTTCATCCCGTTCGCCCTGTTCGACCCCGGCGGGCGGGAGATCCGCATGGCCAAGGTGCACCGCGACCTCCAGCAGTTCCTGACGGACCACCCCCGCGCGCTGATCGAACTGCCGCGGGACCACGGCAAGACGGTGCAGGTGTGCGGGCGGATCATCTGGGAGTTGGGGAACAACCCGAGCCTGCGGGTGAAGCTGGTGTGCGCGACGGAGGCGGTGGCCCACGAGCGGGGGCGGTTCATCCGCGATCAGATCCACACCAACGGGCGAATCCGGCAGGTGTTCCCGCACCTGTTCGCGGCCGACCCGTGGGCGGCCGGGGCGTTCACCGTGCGGCGGCCGGCGGACGTGGTCGGGCCGAGCGTGTCGGCCATCGGCGTGGGCACCGGCAGCACCGGCTCGCGGGCGGATCTCTTGGTGTGCGACGACATCGTGGACGTGCGGAGCCTGCACAGCGAAGCCGAGCGGCGGCGGGTGGCCGACTACTTCCGCAACAACCTGATGAACCTGCTCGAACCGCACGGCCGGTTCTGGGGGCTGTGTACCCCGTGGCACCCTCGGGACGTGAACGCCGAGTTGAAGCGGAACAAGCGGTACGCCCTGTTCCGCCGGGCGGTCGGGCCGGACCTGGCGCCGGTATGGGCGGCCAAGTGGCCGCGGGAGAAGCTGGCCGAGCGGCGGGCGGAGATCGGCGACGCCGGGTTCGCCCGTGGATATTTGCTCACCCCGGTGAGCGAGAAGGACCTGGTCATCCGGCCGGAGTGGGTGAAGTTCTGGGGCACGGACGCGGGGCGGTACGAGCGGGTGGTGCTGGCGATCGACCCGGCGATCAGCGAGAAGGCGACGGCCGACCGGACGGCGGCGGTGGTGGCGGGGTTGAGGCGGGAAGAACCTCACCCCCCCGGCCCCCCTTCCCTGGGAAGGAAGGGGGGAGACGGAGAAGAACCTAACCCCCCGGCCCCCTTCCCTGGGAGGGAAGGGGGAGTCCGATCTTTCTCCCCCTCTCCCTCCGGGGGAGGGGGCCGGGGGGAGGGGTCTTCTTCCAACGTCCACATCCTGCACGCCCACGCCCGCCGGGTGCGGCCGTCCGAACTGGTGGCGTGGGTGGCTGACCTGGACCGCGAGTGGCAGCCCGACGTCATCCTGTTCGAGTCGAACGGGGCGTTCGCGGCGGTGCTGGAGTTGCTGCAGAAGGAGCCGGGGTTCGGGCCGAAGGTGGTCGGGCGGACGGCGTCCGGGAGCAAGCGGTCGCGGATGGAAGCGCTGAGCGTGCGGGTGCAATCCGGGGCGGTGCGGTTGCGGGGCGCGGACGGCATCGCCGACCCGACCCAACAGGAGCTGTGGGCCGAGCTGACCAGCTACCCGTTCGGCGATCACGACGACCTGGCGGACGCGGCGGCACTCGGGGCGGCCGAGCTGCTGGCACGGGGCGAACCGCGGGTGTGGGTGTGAGGGGAAGACCTCACCCCCCGGCCCCCTCTCCAAAGTGGAGAGGGGGTGTTCAAGCGGGGGAACAATCTGGTCGTCGCCGCGAGCTTGCGAGCGGAGCCAGCCGCCCCGCTCGCAGGCTCGCGGCGACGACACCGAGTCGATTTGCCGTTGAACACCCCCTCTCCGGCTCGGAGAGGGGGCCGGGGGGTGAGGTTTCTTCCCTATCCTAATCCCGCCGGCCTCGTGCTGCTCACCTCGGCGGCCGGTTCCTATCTCCCACGGAGGACGGGTCATGTCGAAGCGATTCTTCGCGATGGTTGCGGTGGCGGGTCTGGTCGCGGCGCTGCCGTTCGTGCGGGCGGCGGACGACAAGAAGTCCGGCCTCGACGGCGACGGGTTCATCAAGGAGTGGGTGCTGCTCGCCCCGATCAAGCTGGCCGACGGCGAGAGCCAGGCCGACTCCTTGGACAAGGAGAAGATCAAGGACGAGGCCAAGCTGGAGCCGAAGGACGGGGACAAGGTGAAGGTCGGGGACAAGGAGCTGGCGTGGAAGAAGCAGACGGCCGAGGACTACTTCTTCGACCTGAACAAGGCGGCCGGGGACGTGACCGAGCAGGCGGTCGGGTACGCGGTGACGTACATCACCGCCGACGCCGACAAGGAGGTGACGCTCAAGATCGGCAGCGACGACGGGTGCAAGATCTGGCTGAACGGCAAGGAGGTGGGCAAGGTGACGGACGACCGCGCGCTGGACAAGGACCAGAACAGCTACGAGAAGCTGGCGCTCAAGAAGGGCACCAACGTGCTGGTGATGAAGGTGGGCAACGGCATCCTGGACTGGACCGGGTGCGCGCGGTTCGTGGGCAAGGACGACAAGCCGGTGAAGGGGCTGACCGCGGCGTCGGCGAAGTAGGGAGGACGGGGCTGTGTTGGTGTCCCGGCTTCAGCCGGTCTTCCGTGTCGCCGACCGCCTGAAGGCGGGACACCAGCGAAACCCGCGCTCCCCGTTGGGTCGCGGCTCCCGCCGGAAACGATGATTCACCTCCGCCCGCGGGCCGACCCCGCGGGCTTCGGCGTTAGACGGCCCACGTTTCCCACTTCGGAGATCCCTCATGCTCGCGCCCGTCACCGTCCGCTACCCGTTCCGCCCGGCCCGTCGCAGCCTCGTGTCCGGTCAGGTGGCCGACCTGTTCGGCCTGACCGGGGACGAGCCGCCACACACCGTCGCCGACAACCTGGCGCTCGACGTCCGCCCCGAAGACCTGGTGCTGTTCACCGGGCCGAGCGGGTCGGGCAAGAGTTCGCTGCTACGAGAGGCCGGGAAGCAGTTGAACGCAGTGGACGCGGCGGCCCTGCCGCTGCCCGACGTGCCGCTGATCGATGCCCTGCCGGGGACGGTCGAAGAACGCCTCGGGCTGTTGGCGGCGTGCGGCCTCGGCGAAGCGCGGTTGCTGCTCCGCACGCCGGCCGAACTGAGCGACGGGCAACGGTATCGGTTCCGCACGGCGTTCGCGCTGTCACGCCGTTCGCCGATTCTGCTCGACGAGTTCGCCGCCGTCCTCGACCGCACGCTGGCGAAGGTGCTGGCGTTCAACCTGCGGAAGTTGGTCACCCGCACCGGCGTCGGGGCGCTGCTCGCCACCACCCACGACGACCTGCTCGACGACCTGAACCCCGATGTGACAGTCCGCTGTCACGGCGACGGGGACGTCACCGTCACCCGTCACCCGGCAAAAAAAAACGGATCAGCTTCCACGACGACCTGTGGCTGTCGGACGGCACCGCGGCCGACTGGCCGCACTTCGCTCGGTGGCATTACCGCTCGCACCGGCTGGCGTTCGTGAAGCGGGTGATCCTGCTGTGGCACGCCGAGCAGCCGGTGGGCGTGTGCGTGTTCGGCACCCCGGCGGCGTCGCTCACGCTGCGGACGCAGCACTTCGGGCTGACCGACCCGCGGAGTTCGCTGGCCCTGCGGGCGCTGAACGAGCAACTGTGGGTGCTCACGCGGGTGGTGCTGCACCCGACGTACCGCGGGGCGGGCATCGCCGCCGGGTTCGTGCGGCGGGCGTGCGAGCTGTGCCCGGTGCCGTGGGTCGAGACGCTGACCGCGATGGGCCGGGCGAACCCGTTCTTCGAGCGGGCCGGGTTCGTGCGGGTGGGGGTGATCGACAAGCGGGGCGGGAAAGGCGGGGCGTACACGACGCGGCGGACCGGCGCCGACCCGCACCGCTTCAGCGAGCCGGTGTACTACGTGCGGGACAACCGGAAGTAGGGCACCCCGGGTGGCCGACTCCCTCCGGGAGTCGGTGCAGAGTCGCTCTCGGAGAGAGCGACCCACCCGACCCGGCACCACGGTTCCCGTCCGAACGGCACACCGCTTGCCAGAAATACCCCGACACGTTCCGAGGAGACCTGCCATGCAAGCGACGGTTCAGCAACTGGCGGACGAGGTGGCGGCCGAGCGGGAGAAGGCGTGGGCGAAGACCGACCCGACGCCGGTGGCGGTGGCCGCCGGGCTACTCGGGCGGGAAGACCGCGACGCCATCCGACGGGCGGCCGAACAGGCCGGGTGCGCGGCCGGGGAACTGGACGCGATCACCGAACAGGTGGCCCAACGGCTGATCGGCCGGTTCCAGGCGCTCGACGATTCCATGCCCGCGACCGCCGCGGACTAAAGGTAGCCCGCTCACGCCGTGAGCGGGGGTTCGGCCCACGGCGTGGGCCGGCTACTCTCCCCGACACCATCCGGAGATTGCTCATGTCCGTCGCATCTTTGCTGCTCGACCACCCGACCAAGCCCGGCGTCAAGGTGCCCGTCACCCCGGACCCGCAGTCGGTGGTGATGCCGGGCGACGACCCCGGCACGGCGGTGGTACTCGCCCCGGACGGCACCCGCACACAAGTGGCCGGCGACCCGGCCGACGTGCATTTGCGAATCCAGGCGGCCGCCGCTCACGCGCATCAGAGCGGGCAGACCGAGGTGGCGAACACCCCGGTGAACTGAACGGAAGGAGGTGGAGCGGGGGTGTCCCTATTGTTGGGGGGCGACCCCACCCCCGCCGGGGAACTGCGTTCCTCCGGCGACCCCTCCCCGGCGGGGAGGGTTGGGGCTTTCCCTGTCGAGAGCGAGCCCCCCCCCCCCCGCCGGGGAGGGGTCGCCAGGCCGAGCGGAGCGAGGACGGCGGGGGTGGGGTGCCCCAACTGACAGGCACACCCGTGGAGCGGGTTTCCCTTGACCCGCCCGTCCGGCGCCGCCACCATATCGTTCACACGTCCGCCGCCGGGTGCCCTCATGATCGCCACCCGTACCCCGCCCGCCGCCATCGACGTCGTGTGTGCGGGCGACCCGCACGAGGTCGGGGCGGCGCAGGGGGCCGGGGCGAAGGCGAAGATCTTCGCCGCCCGCGACGCCCTCGCCCGGCTCGAAGCGTTCCGCCTCCAGCAGCCGTGGTGGCTGCCATACCCGCTGTACCGCCGCATCGCCGAGGGGAAGGCGGCCAAGTTCCTCGCCGCCGCCCTCGACCGCGACTACCCCGCCATGAGCCGGCGGATCACCGGCCTCGCGGAGGGGTCCGGGCTGAGCCGCAACGCCATCGCCCTGTTCAACGCCGTCGAGCCGATGCTGTCGTCGGTCGGCGGATGTACGGCGTGCCCCGGTGCGTGTTCCGCGGTGGCCGTGCGGGGGAAGCGGTCGGCGACGGGGGAAGCGGTCATCGCCCGCAACTTCGACTACCTGCCGCTCGTCCAGCCGTTCTACCTGATGCGGGACTGCCGGCCGACGGGCGAGCGGCGGGCGCTGGAGTTCACCACCGCCCCGCTCGCCGGCACCGTGGACGGGGTGAACGAAGACGGCCTGTGCATCACCTACGACTACGCCTTCACCACCGACGACCCGCCCGGCCCGGCTGCCCCCATCTCGATGGCGATCTCCGAGGCGCTCGCCCGCTGCCGCACCGTGGCCGAGGCGGCCGGGTGGATCTCGAACCGCCCGCGGTTCGGCGGCGGGCTGCTGATGCTGGCCGACGCCACCGGCGACATCGCCTCGCTGGAACTGTCGAGTACCCGCAGCCACCTCCGTCGGCCCGAACCGGGGGAGGACGTGCTGTTCCACACGAACGCCTTCGCCGACTCGCGGATGCGGGAGGTGCAAGCCCCGTGGGAGTCGGTGTACACCGACCGCGCCCCGACGCCGCTCCGCGGTCGGCGTCTGCACCGCAGTTCGGAGGAGCGAGACAAGCGGTTCGCGGAGCTGCTGCGGAACATGAACGGCCCGCTCGGGCCGGACGAACTCGGGGCGATCATGGCCGACCACGGCCCGTCCGGCACGCCGGACGATTACTCGCCGTGCGTCCACGGGGCGTACTGGGCGACGACGGCCACGCTGCAACTGTTCGCCCGCTCGCGGCGGGTGCGGGTGGCGTTCGACTCGGCCTGCCGGGCGGAGTACCGGGAGGCGGGATTTTAGTAGGGCGGGCCGAAGCCTCGCGTGAGCGAGGCGAGCCCCGCCGTCTCACGCGGATTGCTACCGGGAACCCGGCGGGGCTCGCCTGCCTGACGGCAGGCTTCGGCCCGCCCTACCAGACAGCGGCCCTACCCCACACTCGCCGACTTGCCGTTGTCCTTCCCCCCCAGCGCGAGCAGGAACGGCGCCGCCCGCTTCGCCCACTCGTCCGCCTTCGGGTACGCGCTCGCCCCGGCGCTCCACGCCTGCCGCAGCATGTCCGTGTCGATCACCCCGGGGTTGAGCGGCACCGCCGCCATCCCCGCCGGCAGTTCCTGGGCCAGCGCCTTCGTCAGCCCCTCGATCGCGTACTTGCTGGCACAGTACGGGGCCACCTGCGGCGACGTGCTCCGCCCCCACCCGCTGCTCAGGTTCACGATCACCCCGCTCGTCCGCGCCACCATCGCCGGCACGAACCCGCGGATCACGTTCGCCACCCCCTTCACGTTCACGTCGATCAGGCGGTCGAACTCGTCGGCGGGGACTTCCCACAGCGGGGCCGGGGTGTTCATGACGGCGGCGTTGTTGACGAGCAAGTCCGGCGGGCCGTGCGACCGCAACACCTCCTGCGCCCACCCCCACACGGAGCGATCCTCCCGCACGTCGATCACCGCGAAGGTGTGCGGGGCGGGGAACAGATTCGCCAACTCTGCGACGTGCGACCCGCTCCGTCCGCAGCCGACGACCGTGTGCCCGGCGGCCTCGAACTGCGGAACCAGCGCCCGCCCCAGCCCGCGGGTGGCCCCGGTGATGACGATGAGCTTGGACATGCCGGGGATTGTACGACCTCACCCCCCGGCCTCCTCTCCAAAGTGGAGAGGGGGTGTTCAGGGGAGGATCGTCTCCGGTCTTCGCCGCGACCTCCGGGAGCGGCCGCGTCCTCCGCTCCCGGAGGTCGCGGCGAAGACGGGCTTTCTCCCCCTCTCCGGCTCGGAGTGGGGGCCGGGGGGTGAGGTCTTCCCCTCACCCCCGCGGGGCGAGCTTGGCCAGCGCCAGGGTGGCCGCCAGCCGCACCGCCGGCGGGCCGGCGTTCACCACCGCCCGCAGGTGGGCGACGTACTCCGGGTCGTGATACCCGAGCGACGTGAGCAGTCGGATGCAATGCGCCCGCACCGTCGGCGCCGGGTCGGCCACCACCGCCCCGGCCAGCACCCGCTTCACCTCCGGCCGCGACCCGAACCGCCCCTCGGCCAGGGCCGTCGCCGCGTCCTCCCGCACCGACGGGCGGACGGCGGTGAACAGTGATTGGATCAGCGGGGCAGTCTCGTCGGCCAGTTGCTGCTCGAACGTGCGGCGGCGGACCTGCGGGTAGTTGGCCGGCACCACCGCCCCCCGCTCCTCGGTCACGGTCGGTACGGGCGGCGGGGGCGGAGCCGGCGGCGGGCCGTTGTACTGAGGGCGGGCGTACCCCATGGCGTCGTCCGGCGCCTGCCCGCGGACGACCGGCGGCGAGGTGGCGGCGGATGGCAGCGTCTGCGGGGTGATCGGCTGAGCCGCGGCCGGGGCCGACGGCGGCACCGCCCGCCACGGGTCGCGGCGGTCCACGGGTTGAGGCGAAGTCGGTTGCGGTTGAACGGGCGGCGTGTCGATGACGGCTCGCCACACGTCCGCCGAGCGGGTCGGGGCGAGCGGCACGGTCGGACCGACGGACCGAGCGGCGACGGGCAGAGGCGGGGGTTGCGGAACGCTCACCGCCGGAAGCGGCGGCAGGGTCGCGGGAGACGCAGGTGGAACCGGCGGCGGGGCGACGGCTGCGGCCGGAGGCAGAGTCGGCGCGGGGTGCGGTGCGGCCGGCGGGGTGTGAGTGGGAACGGTGGTCGGCGGTGCGGTCTTGGCCTGCTTCTTCAGCGCCTCGACGATCTTGCCCGGCAGGGTGTACTTCTCGCCGGTGGTCATGTCCTGCACGTCCGCCACCGACTCGCCGTCCGGGTACTGCGACACCTTCAGCACGCGGATGCGGCGGTCGGGCTGGCCGGCCGTCTTCATCACCAGCACGGAATCGGCGTCGAGCGGGAGGGGGGCCGGGGCCTGGGCGCGGCTGCTGGCCGGCTGGCCCAGCCCGCCGGCCAGC
>JALHQU010000147.1 GCA_022841795.1 Fimbriiglobus sp. | reverse complement strand
CGGGAGCGTATCACCCGTTCATGGGACAACTCCAACACCAGAGGGCATTTCCGGGAATCTGATTCGTGAACCTCGCCCGCCCGGACCGTGTCTTTGGGGGCGCCGTTCGGCATTGCCGGGCGTGCCTCCCTGGAGTCTGCTCGTCGTAGCGAAAAGACCGCACCCGCGGTTGGGAGGACGACCCCGGCTCACCCGTTGGCCGCTCGTCGCGGCCGGGAGTCTGGTGTTCCCTTGAAGAAGGTTCACGTCAACGTCGGCACCATCGGCCACATCGACCACGGCAAGACCACCCTGACGGCCGCCATCCTGGCGGTGCAAGCCACCAGGCGGCTGGCCGTCGCCAAGCGGTACGACGCCATCGCCGCCGGCGGCATCCGCCGGGACGACACGAAGACGCTCACCGTCATCGCCTCGCACGTCGAGTACGAGACGGCGACGCGGCACTACGCCCACATCGACTGCCCTGGGCACGCCGACTACGTGAAGAACATGATCACCGGGGCCGCCCAGATGGACGGCGCGGTGCTCCTGCTCTCGGCGGTGGACGGGCCGATGCCGCAGACCCGCGAGCATGTGCTGCTCGCCCGGCAGGTGGGCGTGCCCCGGCTGGTGGTGTTCATCAACAAGGTCGATCTGGTGGACGACCCGGACCTGGTGGACCTGGTCGAACTCGAAACGCGGGAGTTGCTCACGCGGTACGGGTTCGACGGCACCGCCGTGCCGGTCATCCGCGGGAACGCGAAGGCGGCGCTGGACAACCCCGGCGACCCCGCCGCCAGCCGCTGCGTCACCGAGCTGCTCGACGCGCTCGACACGTTCATCCCCGACCCGGTGCGGGACACGGACAAGCCGTTCCTGCTGGCCGTCGAGGGGGTGAAGACGATCGAGGGCCGGGGCACGGTCGTCACCGGCAAGATCGAGCAGGGGACCGTCCGCGTCGGGGCGAAGGTGGACGTGCTCGGCCTCGGCACCGCCGCCGAAACGGTGGTGACGGGCGTGGAGCAGTTCCGCCGCCCGCTGGACGTCGGCGAGGCCGGGCAGAACGTCGGCCTGCTGCTGCGGGGGGTGAAGGCGGACGAGGTGGAGCGCGGGCAGGTGGTCGCGGCCCCGAACAGCATCACCCCGCGGACGCGGTTCGCCGCCGAGGTGTACGTCCTCCGCAAGGACGAGGGCGGGCGGCACACCCCGTTCTTCGGCGGGTACAAGCCGCAGTTCTTCGTCCGCACCACCGACGTGACCGGGGCGGTGACGCTGCCGGCCGGGGTGGAGATGGTGATGCCGGGGGACAACACCCGCATCGAGGTGGAGTTGGAGAAGCCGATCGCGCTCGACGTGGGCGGGCGGTTCGCCGTCCGCGAGGGCGGGCGGACCGTCGGGTCCGGCGTGGTGAGCGAGGTGATCGGGTAGCAACGCCGAACACCCGGAGTGTCACTCCGGGTGTTCGGCGCTTCCCGGTCGTCACTTCTTCAGCTTGTCCACCGCCTCGACCAGCGCGTCGGGGGTGTGCCGGTCCTTGTACCCGTCGAAGAACAGCTTGCCGCGGACGACGCCGTCCTTGTCCAGCAGGAAGGTGCCGGGGTACGGGATGCCGTCCAGTTCGATACTCCCGATCTTCTTCCCCTTCATCTCCTTGTTCCGCAGGTCGAACCCGTCCACCACCTTGCTGTCCGGGTCGGACAGGAGCGGGAACGTCACCTTCTGCTTGTCGGCGAACTTGGCCAGCACGTCCGTCGAGTCGTAGCTGACGGCGACCACCACGATCTTCTTCTGTTCCAGTTTCGCCAGGTCTTTCTGCAACTGAACCAGTTGCTTCTGGCAGTGCGGTCACCAGCCCGCCGAGCGGTGGAACACCACCGCCACGGTGGTGCCGTCCTTCAGGAACTCGTCCAGCTTCCGCTCCTTCCCGGCCTGGTCCTTCAGGGTGAACTTCGGGGCCTGTTCGCCCACCTTCAGCCCGGTCTTCCCCTCCGGCGGGTCGGCGGCGAACGCCGGGGTGAGGAACAGGGCGGCCGACACGATCGACAGCAGGGTTCGCATTCTCGTCCTCCGAACGGGAACGCCGGGCCCACACCCGGCGCACCTGTAACCTATCGGAACGGCCCGTTAACCGTTGCGTGAGCAGGGCGAACCACCTGTGCCACTGGTCGTTCGCGGCCCGCCACGACGAACGCCCGGAGGGGAAACCCTCCGGGCGTTCGCGTTCACCCGCGTCGGCGGTGTTACTTGTCCTTCTTCTTCTCCTCCTTGGCCGCCTTCTTCATGGTGAACGAGTAGTTGCCGCTGTCCTTCTTGGCGTCGAAGTCCTTCGGCTTGTCCCCGCCCATGGCCGGGTAGCTCAGCACCAGGCTGTCCCCGTCCATCTTCACGATGCCGACCGCCTTCGTCCCCTTGAACCCTTCCGGCTCCAGGATCTCCAGGTTGACCGTCGCCGGGCTGGTCTTGTCGTCGATCGTGTACTTGAACACGAACGTGCCGTCCGGCGTCTTCAGGGTCATCTTCTCCTTGGTGATCTCGACCGCGTCCTTGTACTTGTCCGTGTCCGTCTTCTCGCCGTTCTTGGTGCCGGCGGTGATGCTCCACTTGCCCTCCAGCTTGCCGGCGTCGAACTTGGCGTCCTTCTTGTCGTCGGCCGCGACGACCCCGGCGAACAGGACCGCCACCGTCAGCCCGAAAATCCGCGTCATGACATGCCTTCCTGGTAGAAACGAGGTGCCCGCGGGCGGGGCCGATTCCCCGCCGCGGTGGTCTGATTCTATGTACAGGTTCGCCCGGGGGGCAACCGCAGTTCCGTAACTTCACCCGACCCACACGCTGGCTACGGGAATAGCCGACGCACCCGCGCCGACTTCGCCCGCCGCACGCTCGCCACCTCGCCCCGGCGGAGGACCACCCGCGCCCGCTCGGTGGCCTCCACCGCCGCCACCCGACAGCGGGTCAACACGCCACGGCCGCCGACCGTCACGCTCTCCGCCCGGCAGCGGGTGAGGAACACGCCGGTGTGCCGCTCGCTCCGCACCTCGGTCAGCCGGCAGCGGTCGAACGACGCCCAGGCCCCGGACGACACGGCCGCGGTGTCGATTCGGCAGTGGAACGCCTCCACCTTCGCTGCCTCGGACGCCGCCAGCGATTCGCCGACACACCGCCGCACCCGCACCGCCGACCGCCAGCCCATCACCTGTAGCCCTTTCTCGAACCGGCACCGCACGAACCACCCGCGGGCGTGGTGCAGCACCACCGGCTTGGTGAACGTGACCCCGACCGCACACACCCGCCCCCACACCGCGTGCAGGCCGGCCACCTTCACCGCGCCCCGGCCTTCGAGCGTGATGTCGTGCGCCTGAAGGGCGTCCGGCGGTTCGTACCGGCCGGCCGGAAGCCGCACCACCCCGCCGGGTTGCAGCCGCCGGCACGCCTCCCCCAGCGTCCGCACCCGGCCGGCCGGATCGACCCGCACCCGCGGGCGGTTCCGCGGCTCGTCGTGGTACTCGGCCCACTCGCCGAGAACGTGGTCGAACAACTCCGGGTGGTGGAACGGCTCGCCGCATCCGGTACACAGCACATACCCGTCGGCCAGCGCGCTCACGGGCGCCGCCCCGCCGTGGTAGTCGTAGTCCTCGCACCCGTTCGGGCAGCACGGCTCGAACTGGTCGTACTCGTCCTCGTCGCCGTACTCGTAATCCGGGATGTCGAAGTCGTCCGCCGGCCAGTCCGGGTTGCGACCGCGGATCGCCTCGACCAGTCCGCGGCGGGGGGATTCGACGAACTCGGCCGTCCGCCGACAGAACCCGCACCGCAGCACGCCCGGTTCGGCCACGTCCAATCGCCGGCCGCACCGCGGGCAGTGGGCGTCCGGCTCCGGGTCGGCGATCGGCTCGCCGTCGGCGTTCACCGTCAGCCCGCACTCGGTGTCCGGGTCGCCGTCGTCCACCACCTCCGGCCCGAGGGTGACGAACTCCCACCCGCACCGCTGACACACCCGCGGGGTGTCCATCTCGGACCAGTCGGGCGAGCGCAACCACTGGGTGGGGGGAACGTCCCGCTCTTCGAGCGGGGCGGCACAGTGTGGGCAGGCAAGGCGGGCAGGCTCGGGTCGCATGGCTTCCCCTCGAATTCGGGGAAACGGTATCACGCCGGCGGGGTGGACGAAAACTCAGTAGCGGGCGAATCGACGGGCGACGGCGAAGGCCACCACCGGCGAACGCCGAACCAGACGCCCAGCCCGGCCGACACCCCGACCCAGTCCACGATCACGTCCCGCACACACCCGGACCGCTTGGTGTCATACCACAGGTTACCGAGGTACTGGGCCAGCTCGCTGAGCGGGCCGTGGGCGACCACGAGCAAGACCACCCACCACCGCCAGCGGGCCGACCAGCCGGCCGCGGCCAGCACGGCGAGGGTCGCGTACCCGGTCATGTGCAGGGCCTTGGCGGCCAGGAACGGGAGCAGCGCGTACCAGTCGAAGAGTTGTTGCGACAACTCGGGGAACGGCTGTGGCTTGACCAGCAGCCACGACCAGACGGTGAAGGCAGCCCAAAAGGCAAGTCGCAAGTGAGAAGGAACAAGGGACAAGGGAAGAGTCCGAAGAGGCATCAGCGGCCACACGTCCGCGGTCGGCGATCAAGGACCGTCATCTTTGTTCCTTGTCCCTTCTTCCTTGTTCCTTGCCTGCTATTTGTTCGCCCCCAGGTCCCGCAGGCGGTTCCGCAGGTACTTGGCGCGGGCGGCGTTCCGCTCCTCGCCGTCCAGCACCTGCCCGGTCAGCTTCTGTAGGTGCGCCGCCTGGGAGTGGATGAACAGCTGGTTCACGGTGGTCGGCGGCAGGTCGCCGATCAGGTTCAGGTGGATGCCCAGCCGCACCGCCGACAGCAACTCCATCGTCTCTTCGGACGTGATCATGGTGGCGCTGCCCAGGGTGCCGATGGCGCGGGCCACCCGGTCCTGCTCGGCCTGCCGCCGCTCCTTCAACAGCGCCTGCCGCGCCCGCCGCTCGTACTTCAGGGCGACGTCGATCACCTCGCGGATCTCCACCAGCAGGGTGTGCTCGTCCTTGCCGAGCGTCACCTGGTTGGAGATCTGGTACAGGTCGCCGCTGGCGCGGCTGCCCTCGCCGTACAGCCCCCGCACCACCAGGTTGATCTTCTGGAGGGAGCGGAACAGCTTCTCGATCTCTTTGGTGATGCCCAGGGCGGGCAGGTGCAGCATGACGCTCGCCCGCAGCCCGGTGCCCACGTTCGTCGGGCAGGCGGTCAGGTACCCGAACCGCTCGTGGTAGGCATAGCTCAGCCGCGCCTCCAGCGCGTCGTCCACCTTGTCGATGGTGTCCCACGCCTCGTCCAGGGCCAGCCCGCTCCGCATCACCTGGATGCGGAGGTGGTCCTCCTCGTTCACCATCACGCTGACCGACTCGCGGGGGTCGAACGCCACCCCGCGGGGGCCGTCCAGGGCGTTCGCCAGCTCGCGGCTGATGAGCTGCCGCTCGACCAGGAACAGGCGGTCGAGCGGGGGCAGGCCGGCGACGCTCAGGTAGTCCAGCTTGGGGGTGTGGTCGGCGCGGGCGATGGCCTCCCGCACCCGCCCCTCGATCTCCCCCTTCTGGGCGGGGGAGGCGCGGGTGGTGAACGGCACGTCGGCCAGGTTGCGGGCCAGGCGGATGCGGGTGGACACCACCACGTCCGACTCGGCGCCGGTGCCGCGGAGCCACTCGCCCAGGTTCTGCAGCAGGCTGTCCAGGTTCATCCCGCCCCTTCCTTCCGCCGGATCAGGTCGCGGAGGGTGGCCGCATCCTCGTACCGTTCGGCGGCGACGGCGGCGGCCAGTCGCTCGCGGAGGTCGTCCAACTCGGCCCGCCGGCGGCGGGTGCGGGGCACCTTGCCGGCGTGGGCGGTCGCCCGGTGGATCCGCTCCAGCAGCGGCTCCAGGGTGGGGCGGAAGGCGTCGTAGTCGTGGGCGCACCCGAGCCGCCCGTCCGCCCGGAACTGGGCATACTTTAGCCCGCACGCCGGGCATTTCAACGACGCCGCGTCCGCCGCCGGGTGCTGGCCCATGATGAGCTGCACCAGCGCCTGCAGGTTGAGCGGCGGTACCGGCCCGGCCTCGGCCGCCTCGCCGGACACCACCCCCTTCTCCCGCGCGCACCGCTCGCACAGGTGCTGCTGCACCTTCTTCTTCTTCAGCAGGCTGGTGTAATGGATGGTGGCCGGCTGGCCGCAGAAGTGGCACGGGTTGTTCATGCGGGCACGTCCTGCCGTTGGCGGTGCGGGGGTCTCAGCCCTGGTCTTCCAGCCGCTTGATCTTGTCCCGCAGCTTGGCCGCGGCTTCGTAGTCCTCGTCCGTGATCGCCTTCTGCAGCTGCCGGCGGGCGTGCGCCAGCTCGTGCTGGTCGGCCTTCCCCTTCGGCCCCCGCCGCGGCCCCTTGCCGGCGTGCTTGGCGTCCCCGTGGATGCTCTCCAGCAGCGGCACCAGCTCGTCGCGGAACGAGTCGTAGTCGTGCGGGCAGCCCAGCCGCCCGGAGTTGCGGAACTCGACGAACTTCAGCCCGCACGCCTCGCACACCTTGCCGCCCGGGTCGTCCATCTCGCCGCCCCCCTTCCCCGCCTTCTTGCCGGCGGACGCGTACAGGTACTTCTTCGCGCACTCCTCGCACAGGTGCAGCTCGTCGAACTTGTCGTGCGGGAGCACCTCGGTGATGTGCAAGGTGGCCGGCTTCGAGCACCGCTGGCACTTCATACTCGGCTCCCGGCAGGCGGGGGACACGGGGGATTTTACCACCCCCGGCCCGCGGGCAAAAGGCCGGGACGTAACGGGGCATCTTTGGTGAACCCCGACCGCAAGGTCGGTGGGTGCGAGCCAGCTTTCACGCACCCGCGGCCCTGGCGGGCCGGGTTCACCAAGAATTCCCCCACCCCTTGCCGCACCCGCTATCATGATTCCTTTCCCGCCCGCGTGCCGCCATGACCGCACCCCCGATCGGGTTCCTCGGCGCCGGACAGATGGCGACCGCCCTGGCCAAAGGGTGGATCGCGGCCGGGCTGCTGGACGCGGCGAAATCCCTGGCGGCCGACCCGTACCCGGCGGCGCGGACCAAGTTCACTGCCGACACTGGCGTCCGGGCGGTCGAGTCGAACGCCGACGTGGTGCGGGCGTGTGAAATCTTGTTCCTGGCGGTGAAGCCGCAAATTCTGCCGGCGGTGCTGGCCGAAGTTCGCCCACTTCTGACGCCGAATCATCTCGTCGTGTCCATCGCCGCCGGGGTGACGCTGCCGCAGCTCGCCGACGCCCTCGGCTCGTCTACCCGGCTCGTCCGCGTCATGCCGAACACCCCGGCGCTGGTCGGGGCGTGTGCCGCCGGATTCGCGGCGGGTAGCACGGCGACGAAAGACGATGTGGAACTGGTCGGCACACTGCTCAACGCCGTGGGCACCGCTTTTCCTGTGCCGGAACACCTGCTCGATGCCGTCACCGGGCTGAGCGGCAGCGGGCCGGCGTTCGTGTACGTGCTGATCGAAGCTCTCGCGGATGGCGGGGTGCGGGTCGGGTTGCCGCGGGAGGTGGCCCTGAAGTTGGCGGCGCAAACGGTGTTCGGATCGGCGAAGATGGTGCTGGACACCGGCACGCACCCGGCGGCGCTGAAGGACGCGGTCGCCAGCCCCGGCGGGACGACCATCGCCGGCCTGCACGCGCTGGAGCGCGCCGCCTTCCGCGCCGCCGCCATGGACGCGGTCGAAGCCGCGGCGAAACGGGCCGCGGAACTCGGGAAGAGGTAGCCGCCCATGCCCACACTCGCGGACGACATCCGACAGAAGGCGGACGAGTTGGCTGCCGGGTTCCTCAAGGAGGGGGCGAACGTCGGGCTGGCCGTCGGGGTGATCGCCGGCGGGGAGCGGTTCGCGTTCGGGTACGGCAAACTCAGCCGGGACTCGGACCGGGTGCCGGACGAGCACACGGTGTTCGAGATCGCGTCGGTGACGAAGACGTTCACCGCCTCCCTGCTGGCGGAGATGGCCGCCCGCGGGGAGGTGACGTTGGACCAGCCGGTGCAGGAACTGCTGCCGCCGGAGGTGAAGCTGCCGACCTACGGCGGGCGGCCGATCACCCTCGCCCAGTTGTCTGAACACACGTCGTCGCTGCCGCGGCTGCCGGACAACCTGAACTCGACGATGACGGACCCGCAGAACCCGTACAAGGACTACCAGGTGGGCCACCTGCACGAGTACCTGAACCGGGCGAAGCTGGCGTTCCCGCCGGGCAGCGGGGCGGCGTACTCGAACCTGGGCACCGGGCTGCTCGGCCACGCCCTCGGGCTGAAGGCCGGGAAGCCGTTCGAGGAGCTGGTGGCCGAGCGGGTGCTGCGGCCGCTCGGGATGACGGACACCGCGGTGACACTGTCCGACGACCAAAAGGGGCGGATGGCGCAGGGGCACGACGAGAGCGGCAAGCCGACCTCGAACTGGGACACGCCGTCGCTCGGCGGGGCCGGGGCGCTGCGGTCCACGGTGGCCGAGATGCTGACGTACCTCCAGGCCAACCTGACCCCGGCGGCCACGCCGCTGAAGACGGCGCTGGAGGCGTGCCACGCGGATCGGCCGGTGGCGTGGTGGCGGCGGCTGCCGGTCGGCGGCGGGGTGGCCGTGGCGCTGGCCGCGGTCTCGCTGCTGCTCCAGTGGTGGGCGCCGGTGCCGCCGGGCAGTTGGAAGTTCTTCACCGCCCTCGTGCTGCCGATCGTCGTCTGCCTGTTCTGGAAGGGACTTTGGAGCGGGGTGACGGCGGCGGTCGTCATCTGGACCGGCAGTCTGCTGCTGTGGAAGAACGAGTTCGGGTGGGTGGAAGCCGGGGTCATTTTGCTGGTCTTGCTGGGCACGGTGGCGAAGTTCGCCGGCTACCTCCAGCCGAGCCGGTCGGCCCGGCGGATCGGGCTGCCGATCGGCCTCGGCATCGCGACGGCGCTGGCGGTCGGTTCGCTCGCCGTGCAGAAGGCGGTGCCGGTGCCGCCCGGCAGCATGAACTTTCTGGTCGCCTTCTTCCTGCCCATCCTCGTCAGCCTGATCGGGCTGGGCTTCTGGCCGGGGGTGCTGGCGTTCGCCGTGGTCTGGGGCGGCAGCTACGCCCTGTGGGGGCAGAACTTCGGGTGGCAGGCGGCCGGCACGTTTACGATCACCGCCGTCGGGTACGCGGCGGTGTTCGCCGGCATGAGGCCGCTCAACCGGGTGATGCTCGGCTGGCAGGAGTCGACCGTGGGCGGACAGCAGGTGTGGTGGCACAACGGCGGCACCGGCGGGTTCGCCAGCTTCGTGGCGTTCAGCCGCGGCCCGGACGTGGCGGTGGCGGTGCTGGCGAACTCGGCGAACACGGTGGACGACCTCGGCGGCAAGCTACTCGAACACGCCCAAACGGCGGCGAAAGGTGGTGGGTCGGACCATGCATAACGAACTCGTCCTCATCTTCGACTTCGGCTCGCAGTTCGCGCAGCTCATCGCCCGGCGGGTGCGGGAGCTGAACGTGTTCTGCCAGATCGTCCGCCACGACCTGTCGCCGGAGCGGGTGAAGGAGTTGAACCCGAAGGGCATCATCCTGTCCGGCGGGCCGGCCAGCGTGTACGAACCCGGCGCCCCGCACTGCGACCCGGCCATCTTCGACCTGGGCATTCCCGTCCTCGGCATCTGCTACGGAATGCAGTTGGTGTGTCAGGCGATGGGCGGGAAGGTGGGCGGCGGGTCGCACACCCGCGAGTACGGCCGGGCCACGCTGAAGGTGAACGACGCGAACACCCTGTTCCGCGGCTACCCGGTCGAGTCCACCGTGTGGATGAGCCACGGCGACCAGGTGCAGGCCACCGCCGGGTTCGTCCCGCTGGCCGAGACGGACACCTGCCCGCTGGCGGCGGTGAAGCACACGTCGAAGCCAGTCTTCGGGTTGCAGTTCCACCCGGAAGTCAGCCACACCCCGCACGGCGGGCAGATCCTGGCGAACTTCCTGCGGGACGTGTGCGGGTGTTCCGGGGCGTGGAAGATGACCAGCTTCATCGACCGCACCGTCGCCGACATCAAAGCCAAAGTGGGGAACAAGCGGGTGATCTGCGGGCTGAGCGGGGGCGTCGATTCGAGCGTGTGCGCCGCCCTGCTGGTGAAGGCGATCGGCCCGCAGGTGGCGTGCATCTATGTGGACAACGGGCTGATGCGGGAGGGCGAGACGGAGGTGGTGCGGCACACCTTCCGCGACTGGTTCAAGGCCGACCTGCACGCGGTGGACGCCGGCCAGCGGTTCCTCGGCGAACTGAACGGCGTGACCGACCCGCAGGAGAAGCGGAAGATCATCGGCCGGGTGTTCATCGACGTGTTCAAGCACGAGGCGAAGTCCATCCCGGACGCGCACTTCCTGGCCCAGGGCACGCTGTACCCGGACGTGATCGAGAGCGGCGGCAGCGCCGACGGCCCGGCGGCGACGATCAAGCTGCACCACAACGTCGGCGGGCTGCCGAAGGAACTCGGGTTCGAGCTGATCGAGCCGCTGCGGGACCTGTTCAAGGACGAGGTGCGGCGGCTCGGGCTGGAACTCGGGTTGCCGGAAGAAGTCGTGTGGCGGCACCCGTTCCCCGGTCCGGGGCTGGCCGTGCGGTGCCTGGGCGAGGTGACGCCGGAGAAGCTGGCGGTGCTGCGGAAGTGCGACACCATCTTCCTCGAAGAGTTGCACCGCACCGGCTGGTACCGCAAGACGAGTCAGGCGTTCGCCGTGCTGCTGCCGGTGCAGAGCGTCGGGGTGATGGGCGACGGCCGCACCTACGAGAACACGGTGGCCCTGCGGTGCGTGCAGACGGACGACTTCATGACCGCCGACTGGAGCCACCTGCCGCACGACCTGCTGGCCCGCGTGTCCACGGCCATCATCAACCGGGTGAAGGGCGTGAACCGGGTGGTGTACGACGTGAGCAGCAAGCCGCCGGCGACGATCGAATGGGAATAGAGTGTAGCCCGCACACTCCGTGTGCGGATCCGACCCGCACACGGAGCGTGCGGGCTACACTCAAGACATGCTCCGCATCGACATCTGCGCGGCCGACGACCACGACACGCAGGCCCGGCTGCAAGCCGTGCTGCGTGAACTTGGAATCGTCGCCGACGACACCTGGCACGACGAACCCGGGTTCGGCACCGGCCTCACCCGCCACCGCCTCGGCGATCAGGAACTGACCGTGTTCAAGGATGCGTGGGTGGTGGACCTGGCCGGCTCGGAGGAGTTGGTGAACCGGGTGCTGGCGGCGCTGAGCGGCCGTCAATAAGTAGTAGGCACACTCCGTGTGCCGTTCCGAACGGCACACGGAGTGTGCCTACCACTTACGGACCTCTCCCCGATGACCAACAACACCCTGTTCGTCGGCGTCGCGCTCGTCATCCTCGGGCTGTACGGCTACTTCAACGGCGTGGCCGAGAGCAAGAAGAAGGCGGAGGAGGCGACGCTCAAGGCGAAGGAGGCCGCCCCGCCCGGCGAGACCGTCCCCGCGGTCGAGCCGGAGGCGGTGAGCAAGACGGCGCTCATCCCGGCCGGGGTGGGGGCGGCGCTGCTGCTGTGCGTGGCGGCGGTCGTGTTCAACAACAACCTGCTCAAGCACGCCATGCACGCCGCCGCGGCGATCGGCGTGATCGGGTTCGTCGGCGGGTTCATGCCGGTGTTCCGCGGCGGTTTCGACTGGAGCAAGACGGGGGTGAAGGTGGGGGTGATGATGTCGCTGGCGTGCGGCATCCTGGTCGGGCTGGCGGTGAAGTCGTTCATCGACGCCCGCAAGGCGCGGGAGGCGGGCCAGCCGGCGGGGTGAGTCGCGCTCACTCGAAGAACTTGGCGACGGGGACGGCGAACCCCGGCAGCACGTCCGGCATCGTCACCGTGTCGCCGTTGTGGAACCGCCGCGGCAGCTCGTTCGGCCGGAACACCCCGGCGGACGCGGTCTCCGGGTCGAGCACCAGCACCACCTTCACCCCGGCCTCCAGGTACTCGAACGCCTTCGCCGACACCTGCGAGTACGAGTCCGACGGGGGCCGCACCTCGACCACCAGTTCGAGCGGCGGGGTGAGCGGCCCCTTCGGGGTGGGCACATCGGCGGGCAAAGTTTCGTAACTGACGAACAGCACGTCGGCCCCGCGGCAGCCGTCCGGGTTGATGCGGGTCCGCACGAACGTGTCGTTGCTCATCACCCGGCCGAGGTTGTGGCTTTTCACGAAGCCGCCGATGGCGAGGACCGTGTTCACGCACACCTCGCCGTGTTCGCTTCCGGGCATGGGCAGCCTCGTGATGACTCCGTCCACCAACTCGATGCCGGATTCGTCCCCGTGCAGCCGCAGGAACTCATCCCCGGACACGAGCGCAGGTGTGGCGACCGCCATGACGTACCCTCCAGGCCGCCCGTCATGATAAAGAGGGCCGTGGGCACGAGCCAGGCGCTCGCACCCACGGCCCTCGCGGGCCGGGTTCACCAAGAAGTTACCGAATCCCGTCGGCGAACTCTTCCCGCGGCCGGGCCGGGGCGTCGCTCAGGTGCGTGCCCCGCGGGACCGGGCCGTGCCCGCCGTGGGCGGCCACCCGCCGCCCGCCGCCCATCTCGGCCACCATCCCGCCGTAGCTCATCGGGTGGTCTTCGTAGTCGCCGGCGTCGTAGTCGTCGTACCGGCACACGTACCCCGGCATCTGCGCCCGCTCCTTCTCCTCGTGGAACGTGCGGATGACCGCCGCCTGCACCATCTCCCGCGCGGCGGCGTGGATGGGGTGGGCGATGTCCGCGTGCAGCTTCGCCCGCCCGTCCGGGTCGCGGGCCGCCCGCGCCTCGTCCAGCTTGTGCCCGCACCCGTTGCAGAACCGCGCCCGCAGGTGGTTCTTGCACCCGCACCCGCACCGGTCCATCAGCTTGCGGCTGGGCATGGCCACGAACACCCCCCGCGTGCCCTCGATGATCTTCAGGTCTCGCACCACGAACGAGTTGTCGAACGTGACCGAGCAGAACGCCATCAGCCGCTCGCTGTTCATCTCGCACAGTTTGATGCGGACTTCGGTGATCGTCACGGGGGGCACTCCTTTGCAGAGGTGGGGCAGACGGTCAGGTCATGGCACCGGGGGTGGTCACGGCGAACGCCCGACAGCCGGGCAGTTCGACGCGGGTTTCGGTCTCGAACCGGCGGGCGACGCGGGCGGCGTCTCGGCGGTCGCGGCAGACGGCGAACACGCACGCCCCGCTGCCGCTCAGCAGGCAGCCGAGCGGCCCGCACGAGTTGAGGGCGTCGTATACCCGCCGCACCGCCGGTTGCAAGTCGAATGCGGCCGGCTGCAGCCGGTTGTGCAGCGCCGCCGCCACCCGTGTCGGATCGCCGGACGCCAGGGCTTCCAGGGCCGCACCGCCGGCCCGCGGCGACGGCGGCACCGTCACCCGCTTGTACACCTCGGCCGTCGGGCACCCGACCGGCGGCTTCACGATCACCAGGTGAAGCGGGGCACCCACCGGCACCGGGGTCACGATCTCGCCGCGGCCGGTACACCACCCTCCCAGGGTGGCCGACTCTCTCCGAGAGTCGGATCGGATGTCGCTCTCGGAGAGAGCGACCCACCCTGGCCTGACCGTCAGGAACACCGGCACGTCCGACCCGACCGCCGCGGCCACCGGGGCGAGTTCCCGGATGCCGCGGTTCAGCCCCCACACCGCGTTCAGTGCGGCGATGGCCGCCGCCGCGTCGCTTGACCCGCCGCCCAGCCCGGCCTCGTGCGGGATGCGCTTGGTCAGCCGGATGTCCGCCCCGGCCGTCACCCCGAACGCCCGCCGCAATTCATCCGCCGCCTTCCACACCAGGTTCGTCGGGCCGGCCGGCACGGTCGGCGGGTCGCACACCAGCCGCAGCTCGCCGCCCGCCGCCGGCTGCACCTCCAGCGTGTCGTACAGGTTCACCGGCACGATCAGCGTGGCGATCTCATGGAACCCGTCCGCCCGCTTGCCCAGCACCTCCAGGAACAGGTTCACCTTCGCCGCCGCCCGGATGACGCGGCCGGACGCCCCGGTGGGTAGTCCGGGGTGCGGCCGGTCATCCGGGCACACGCCGGGATCGCCGGCGGGTGTTCCGTCGGACGGCAGGTCGCTCGCGCGTCGGCTCGGCATCGGGGATCACGGGTCGCGGAGGTGCGACGGGGAACCCGTCCGTGGGCTGGCGTGGGGCGGACGTGAGACCGTCCGTGGTCGGTCGGAATCGGAAGCGATGGCCGCCGGTCGGGGTGCTGGCATCGACCTGCGGCGCCGGCCTCTCGGTGCTACTCCTGGTGGATTGGTGGGGAAGGTAGCCAGAAAAAATGGACGGGTCAAGTGAGAAGGCGGGGTGAATCTCCGGAATCTGGGGAATCGTCTGTCCGGTTTCTCGCCAGCCGTTTGAGTAGCACAACCAGGGCGACGAACACCGCCACCACTCCGCCCACCACCCAGAGGGAGTGCTGAAGCGACCGCGTCGGCGGCTCCGGTGCCGGCGGAGCGGGCAGTTCTTTGATGTCAGGCACTAGCGACCCGTCCACGGCGACGACGAGTTCCTCAGAGCGGTTCTGAACGACACGAAGAACCCGACTCCCGACCGGGAATCGGATGACGAACCGCTCGTCCGGGATCGCGTCTCGCAGCTCGATCGAGTCCACCGTCACCGTCGTGCGGGTCGGCATTTGGCCGTGGGTCACGGCCGGGGTGATTGTCCACCGGGTCGGCGCGCGGCCCAGTGTCGGGTGCGGGGCGTACTCGATCGTCGTGTCGCCGATCCGCACCGGCAAGAAGTCTCTGGCGTCGAGCCACAGCGGGCGAATGGACTGGATCCAGTCCAGGGTGCTGACCCGTTCGACCTCCAGGCATCGCGTGCCGCCGATCACCTCCTCTCGCCCCGTTGCCCGGGTCAATTCATGCCAACTCACCTGCGGCGTGTTTTTGTTCGGCCGGGATCGGCTCTCCGTCCCGCGGTACACCCAGCGGAGCGGGACGAGGACGGGTTCGTTCCAGACGGAAGACTCGTTCGGCAAACTGACGCCGTAGTGGTATTCGAGTTCACCGGCCTGCGGACCGTTCACCCGAACGCTGCCGAAACGGGTGTAGATCTGCGACCCGTCGAAGGACGATTCGGCGTGCGAACGGGTCAGCCCGTTCCCCATGCCGGTCAGCCGCTGCCCGTCCACCTCGTACCAGAACCGCTCGCCGTCCACCGCCAGCTTCACCGTCTCGACGCCCTCGAAGTCCTTCCGCACCTTCGTTCCGACCGGCTGTACCCCGATCCACTCCTTGCGGACGGTGAGCGTCACCTCGAACGCTTTCGCCTTCGCCTGCCGCTCCCGCGCCGCCGCCACGAACGGCGGGTCGTGAGTGCCCGCCACGGCGGCGGTGAGCAGCAAGGCGAGGACGGGTGGCATGGCGGCGCCGCCGGTTTTCGTAGGGTGGGTCCGGTCCGGTGAGGACCGAGACCCACGCGGGTTGAAGTTGTCACCTCGTCGGCGTCGGCACGTCCGCCCGGTTCCGCGCCAGGCGGCGGACCAGCACCACCAGCACGGCGAACGCGGCCACCGCCCCGCCCACCACCCACAGCGTGCGGTTCAGCGTCGGCGGTTCAGCCTTCTCCGCCTCCTTCTTCTCCGCCTGTTCGCCGAGCAGCGGGTAGCCGTCGTCCCCGACCGCCGCCGCCGACGTGTCCTTGTCCCCGAGTACCGTCACCCGCCCGCCCGGTTGGAATTTCACCCGGAACGTGTCCGCCGGCACCGCCTCCCGCACCGCGAACGACTCGACCGTGACCGCCACGTGGGCGGTGGCCTCCGCGTCGCCGGGGTACGGCTCGACGGCCGCCCACCGCACCGGCGCCCACCCGCCGCGGTCGTCGGAACGGTACTCGATGTTGGTGACGCGGCCACCGCGGTCGGTGTACCGCACCGGCAGGTACTCCCGTTCCACGTCCAGCCACACCCGCTCGACCGGCGGGTCGGTCGGCGGCGGCGGCGGCTTGCCGTCCAGGGTGACGCTGATGCCCCCGCCCACCCGCGGCGGCCAGGCGAACTCGCGGCACACCCGCCCGCCGATCGTCTCCTCCTTCCCGGTGGCCTTCACCTCGGCCAGCGCCGCCCCGCCGCGGTACGCCCACCGCAGCGGGTCGAACAGCCCGTGCCACCGCGGGCGGTACGGCCCGTCCGCCCGCGCGGCCGGCGACTTGACGAGTTGGCTCTGGTTCACTTCCGTCGTGTCGAACTCGGACCGCTGGCCGAGCCAGGTGCCGTCGTAGGCGGACTGCAGGACGTGCCGGTTCAGCCCCAGGCTGGACAGCACCGGGTCGTTCAGCTCGCTCCAGTACAGGTCGCCATCGGTGACCAGCCGGGCGGCGGACGTGTCCGTCACCGTCCGCCGGGCGGGCGGGGCCGGCTTCACCTGCACCACGTTCCGCCACTCCTGCACCACCGCCAGCTTCGCCTCGAAGGCGGCGGTGGCCTGTTCCCGCTTCTTGGCGGCGGCCATGTGCGGCGGGTCGTCCGCCCGCGTCGGTGCGGTCAGGGCGACCGCGAGTAAGAGGACCGGCAGCGTCCGCATGACATTTCCCCCCGGGGCGATCCGACGGAATGAACGGAATGACCGGGCCGGCGTTGGCGAACCCGCGGGCGTCGGCCCGCGTCCGTCCCCGGTCCAACAAGAACACGCCCACTATCTCACACCCGCGGGGGGTTGCCAATGACCGCCGTCATCGAATTGGGGGACCGCATCGCCGGATTGACGCTGGCCGAGGCGGTCGAGCTGAAGACGTACCTGAGCCGAGAATACGGGATTGAAGCGACCGCGTGGCCGGCCGAACGAACCGAACAAATTGAGCCGGACGTGGTGATCGACCCGGCCGCGACCGAGTTCGACGTGACCCTGAGCGGGGTCGATCCGGCGAAGAAGATCACCGTCATCAAGACGGTGCGGGAGTTGACCGGGCAGGGGCTGGCCGAGGCGAAGGCGACGGTAGAGCGGGCGCCGCAGGTGCTGGCCCGGAGCGTACCGGCGGAGCAGGCGGCGGCGTGGCAGGCGAAGCTGGAAGCGGCCGGCGGCACGGTGGCGGTGACGGCGGCGTGAGGCAAAGTGGTCGGCATGCTCGGTCGAAATCCTGGTCTGGCGTTGCCAGACCAGCGGGCCGCCACAGAGGGCGGCCCTACGAAGCGGGCTTTTTAGGCGTAGGGGGCGCCCACTGTT
>JALHQU010000146.1 GCA_022841795.1 Fimbriiglobus sp. | reverse complement strand
CCTGCTGCGGAACTCCGACCACCCGAGCGTCCCCGCCGCCATCCGCGAGATGGTCGCCTTCCCCGGCCGCGCCCTCGACCTGCTCAAGAACCCACCTTCAACCTCTGAGTAGCCCTGCCGCTCACCTCGTCCACGCTCGCCAGGTTCGGCCCCTTCGACTCGTTACACCCGTGGCAACTCCACGCCAAATTGTCCAACTCGTCCGTCCCGCCGTGCTGCCTGGCGATGACGTGTTCGAGGTGGAAGGCGAAGAACGGCTCGTCGTCCTCGTGCATCCGACGGTACTCGCAGCGGCGCCCCGCTCGTTGGCGGACGAACCGGCGGTCCGCGGCGGTGGTCATGACTCGCGGCGGGCCAGGAGAAGGCGGGCCTGCGCTTGCAGGTATGCGATCATGCTGCCCGCGAGCACGCAGGAGTGGTACTCTTCCTTTTCCGCGGGCGAAAGCGTGCCCTCATTCGCCTTGGCGGCGAGCGCGGACACCCGCTTCTGGACAGCGGCGTCCGCCTTCAACCGGACCAGCGTGCGGGCGAACTCGGGCGTCAGGTTCTGGCCGAGCGGCCGGAGCAGTTCGGTCATCGCCGGTCGGGTGGCTGTGGTAGGCATGACCGAAGTTTACCACAACCGCTCGCCCGGGCGAAGTCGTCTTCCGACATCAGTACACAGAACACCATCCTGCTCACCGCCAACAAGCGGCACTTCGAGCGAGTCCCCGGCCTGCGGTTCGAGAACTGGATGGACTCGTAACGCCCCGCCACGAACCGGCCGCGGTCGCAGCCGGTTCGGCGTTGTCGCTCAGATGATGGCGTGGCCGTTCTTGATCCCGCTCGGTTCGCCCCCACCCGGTTCCTTTCATCTCGTGTTCCTTTCGGAACAGGGGGATGGTCGTACCGGGTGCGAGGTCGAACATGGTGTGTAGTACGACCATGGCTTTTCCGTCCTTGATGTGGAGCGTGGCACTGCACGGGTACGCTCCGTCCACCAGGCTGGCTTGTTGTTGCATCGACAGATCTTCTACAGTGTTGGGCAGAGGGATGCCGGGTCATGGACCTATCGGACCTACGCCTCCGCCAGAGGACGGGAAGGGGAGCAGTTGCACGTTGAAGTCGATGTACGCCCCGGAGTTCACGTCACGCACCCGCATCGAGACGTTGCCAGAGGTGGATGCCTCCAGTTGCTGGACGAACTGCGCGACCGTCTCCACGCGGACGCCGTTCACGCGGGTGATGATGTCGCCAAATTCGACTTTGGAACTGGCCGGCGTGCCCGGAAAGACCTGACTGATGTGGATGCCCCAGTAATACTGTTGGTAGGTGAAGTCGAAGAATTGGGCCTGGAAGATGCGGGCACCGAAGTACCACTTCCGAGCCACATACTTCGTTACGACCTGACCGTTAGCGCCGGTTTCCTGCACCGGGATGTGAGTGATGTTGCGTTCGTCTTCGATGAACGAGGCGTCGGGCATGATTCGGCTCCTTACTCTTGAGGATGGCAACCACTTGATGCTGCTGGTCGTTGAGCTTGATCCCGCGTGTGCGTTCAATCCCATTCGCCAACGGGAACGTCCCGCCGGCCGCCCGACGCCACGAGCGTCGGGTGTGTCGTCACTTCTTCGGGAACCGCCCCGTGCTGCTGACCCAGCGGGGGTCGCCTTCTGTTGGCCGGCACGGCCACCGGCACCGGCCCGGTGGCCCGGGCAGTCACTTCTTGCCCTTCTTGAGCGTCAACTCGCCGTCGCCCTCCCAGGTGTACTCGAACGGGGCGGTGTACCCGGGCGTGTCCGACACCAGCGAGATCGACGGGGACTTCGCGATCATCCGGAAGCTGCCGGTGGCCCCCTCGAACCGCCCGGTGCTGGCCGCCGAATCGACGGTGAACACGGCGTCGAACACCACGTTTAGCACCGACAGCCCGTCGGCCGAGATCTGCCCGCTGAACACTCCGGTGCCCCCCACCCCGTAGTTCATCACCAGCTTGTCGCCGTTGGCCGCCACGAACGTGTACGAGCCGGAGAAAGTGCCGGTCACCGCCCCGGTCGGCGAGATGTTCAGCGACTCCACTTTGAACGTGCCCGACCCGGTGTGCTTGCCGAGCAGTGAGGCGACGCCGGTGGACGAGTGCGGGGCGGTGCCGCCGGCGAACAACGGGATGCCGAACGGGGCCGGGCCGCCGCCGGTGAGGGAGAACGGGACGGTCACGTTGCCGTTCTGCCCGCCGCCCAGGTCGGGCTTGTCCAGGGTGCCGGTGACGGTCACGGTGGTGGTGCCGCCGTTCACCGTGATGACGTAGGTGGAAGCGCCGGTGATGCCGGTGAACCGCCCGGTGCCGCCGGTCAGGGTGATGCTGCCGGTGGTGGGCGAGGCGTGGGTGACGAACCCGAACGCGGTGTCGCCGTTGGCGGCCACCTTGACGAACTTGTTGCCGTTAGGCACGTCCAGGGTGGCGGTCACCTTCCCGAACTGGGTGGCGTGCCCGACGTAGCTGAGCACCCCGGCGGGCGACTGGCCGACCAGGGTGAGCGTCTCGTGGAACGGCACGGTGGTCGGGGTGGTGCGGTCTTCCAGTGGTGTGAGGTGAGGGGTGAACCGGCCGGGCGGCGTGGCCGGGCGGTCGTCGCGGCCGAACAGTCGGTCGAGGAAGGAGGGCTTGGACATGGCGAACTCCCGGCCCGCGGAGAGGGGTCCGTTCGCCCCGCGGGCCGGGCGAACGGTGCCGAGTCGCACCTCGGACTTCCGGCGTGGGCAATCACTTTTGCCCTCATCGCAACAATATCTCTTTGACAGCGGGCACCACCAGTCCCTTAAATAAGGGAGTGACGCGATTTTCGTTTGAGGTGCCGCATGTCCAAATCTGCCCGACTCCGCCTCGCCGACCATCGAGCCATCTGGGAACTGGTGAACGAGTGCCGCGACCTGGGGGATGATGTCGCGGTGTGGCGGCAACACCTGTGCGCCGGGGTGTGCCGACTGAACCGCGGAGACGGCCTCGTGAACGGCGGAGAGTTGTGCGCACGGGGCGGTCAGGTTCAGATGATCGGCAGCGTCGAATGCGGCTGGGAAAACGGGTTCAACCGGGCGGCATTCAACCGCGCCATCCAGACGTACGGGGGGAGGATGGAAGTCTCTCCGATGATGGCCGCATACTTCCGCCGCCCGGCGGGGGCCGACGGGGCGTGCTTCCGCCGGTGTGACCTCGTTCCGGATCGGCAGTGGTACCCGACCCGGTATTACGAACTGATCCACGAGACGATCGGCAACGATCACACCGTGATGTCGTTCGTCGCTATTCCCGGCCGGCCGGGTGTGTGCCACGGCATCGCCGTCTCGCGCCGGTCGTCCGCCCGTCGAGATTTCACCGACCGGGAGCGGGCGATCGTCGAAGAAGTCCAGCGGCTCACCGGCCCGCTGGTGGGCGGGGCGCTGGCCGGGTTCGACGAGCCGAGTCCGGCGGCGTTGCCGCCGCGTGTGCGGGACGTGTTGCGGTGTGCGCTGGAAGGGGATTCGGACAAACAGGTGGCGTTGCGGCTAGGGATCAGTGGGTACACCGTGAACCAGTACGCGAAGGTGATTTACCGGCACTTCGGGGTGAACAGCCGGGCGGAGTTGCTGGCCCGGTGGGTGAAGCGCGGATGGGGCCGCGGGGCGTGGTGAAGTGAACGGCGCACGGAGATGGCTCACCGGGTCGATCGGATTCCACCCCCCCACCCGTCGTCGGCTGGCGCCGTCGCCGACCTCCCCCGCAAGGGGGGAGGTGTCTGCGTTGGTGTCCCGCCTTCAGGCGGTCTGCGGGTGCGAAGAAGACCGGCTAAAGCCGGGACACCAACACCAGCGGCCCTCTTCACCTCCCCCTTGCGGGGGAGGTCGATGCCGGGAGCGAAGCGACGGCAGCGGGTGGGGGGGGGGTGAAAAGAACGGCACACGGAGTGTGCCTACTACTTTCAAGTCGTCACTTCACGGTCCACGGCCGCTCCATCATGTTCACGATCGACCGGGCGGCGCGGCGGACGGCGAAGTCCTCGCCGGTGGTGGCGCTCTCCCCGTTCTGCGTGATGAACCGGCCGGTGGCGGTGATGCGGATCGGCCGCGGGGTCGGGTCCGGGGCGGGCGGCGGGTCGGGGGTCAGGCTCGGGTCGAACGCACCGGCCGGGCTGGGGGCGGGCGTCGGCAGCTTGGAGTTGGACAGGATCTCGCCCGACCGCAGGTCCCGCCACACCACGTCCACCACCAGCACGATCTCGCTCTCCAGCGGCAGGTTCTGCGGGTTGCGGTTGAGCACGTTCTTGCGGATGTCCACGATGGTGGCGATCAGTTCGGTGTCGGCGCGGGCCGGGTCGGAGATCACCTTGAGCGGCGACTTGCGGGCGACCAGCTCCTGCACCACCGCCTCGGTCAGGTCCACGTCCACGCCCCGCAGCGGGGTGGTGGTGAACTGGGCCAGCTTGACCGTGGGCACATACACGCTGCCGATGTTCGGGTCGAACGGCGGCTCGGTGGTGTACCCGAGCAGGCTGAAGTTGCCGCCGTTCCGGCAGCCGGCGAGGGCGGCGGTGCTGGCGAGCAGCAAGGCGAGGAAGAGGCGGCGGGTCATCGGGGTCTCCAGGTGAGCCGGGAGCGGGGTAGCGAGCCGGGAGCGTGAGCGACCGGAGGTGCGGAAGACTCCAGTCGCTCACGCTCCCGGCTCGCCAACAGGCTCACCGCCCGCCGGCCGGGACGACCGGGGCCGGGCGGTCCTGCGGCGGGGTGCGGGCGGGGGCGGCGGACGGCTCGCCCTCCTCCTTCGGGGTGTTGCCGAACACCCGGTCCATCCGCTCCTGGAACGCCTCCAGCGGGTCCACCTTGCCGGCCGCCTTGTCCGCCGCCCGCTGCGCCTGCACCCGCTTCACCTCGGCGATCCGCTCGTCCGCCAGGTCGGAGAACTTGGTGCCCGGGTACCGCCGCTTCACCATCTCGTAGTAGAAGAACGCCGCCCCGTACCGCCCCTTCCGGCGGTAGTACTCGGCGTCCTCGAAGTCGCGTTCGGCCTGCCCGCCGCGGATGATCAGCTTCTGCTTGGTCACCCACTCCTGCTTGGCCGGGTCGGAGCGGTACTGCGGCTCGGATGCCTCCAGGTTGTGGACCAGTTGGAGCGCCTCGTTCGACTTCTGCCCGTCGTAGTACGCCCCGCCGATCACCCGGTTCTTGGCGTCGATGGCGTACTTCACCGCCTCCTGCCGCAGCGGGCTGTCCTTGTACATCTCGGCCAGGGTGCTGAAGAAGTGGTCGGCGTCCTCGTACCGCCCGCGGGCGTAGTGCAGATACCCGGCCCAGAACATGGCCTTCTCGGCGCACGGGGCGGTGGGCGCGCCGACGGCGATGTTCTCGAACGTCTTCACCAACTCGCCCTCGGCGTCCAGGGTCGGGCGGGTTCTGTCGAACGGGTTGGGCAGCTTCGGCAGGCTCGCCCAGAACTTGCCCGCCTGCGCGCCCTCGACGTCCGGCAGGGTGTCTTGCAGCCACACCTCGGCGATGGCGAACATCCGCTCGGCGGTCTGCTTGCTGTACACCCCGCCGGGGTGGTCTTGCAGGTAGCGGTTGTACGTCGCCACCGCCGGCGGCAGCTTGTTCTGGAGGCGGCAGCACTCGGCCTCCAGGAACCGCGCCTTCTCGGTCATCTGGCTCGGGTTGTAGGTGTTGTCGGCCAGGTCGCCGAACACCGCCTGGGCGGTTTTGTAATCCTGGGCGGCGAACAGCTCGTCGGCTTGGGCCAACTTGTCGTCCGCGTCCGGGTCGTGGTACGACGAATTCAGGGCGGACTTGATCGAGTCGGTCACCTTCTGGCGGAAGCTCTTCTGCCCCCGCTTGCCGCCGATGGTGGACGTACACCCGGCGGACAGGGCGACCGCGGCGGCGACCGCCAGCAGGGCGAACGATGATCGGCGGTCGGCGGGCATGAGTCCGTTCCCCCTCGAAGACATCCCTATCCCCCGTCCACATACCCGAGCAGCCGCGGGCGGCGGCCGAGCACATAACTGACCGTCTGCCCGAGGACCGCCCGCACCTCAGTCCGGACTTGCGGGCTGAGAGCGGACGGGCCGCGGGCGTCCGACGTTCCGCCGGCCAGCGCGATCAGAGCGAGCCTTGCCGGGTCGGACAGCGGTCGGCGGTCGCGGGCGGCGGAGTGACAGTCCGGGCACACCGCCCCGCCGGCTTCGGGGCTGTAAGCGACCCGAGTCGGCTCCGGCGACGGCACGGGCAGTCCCCGCGCACACACGGCACACGCATCGAGCCGCGGGCTATACCCGAGTTCCTTGAGCCAAACAAGCTCGAATGCGGAGACCATTTCGCCCCCCTCTCCCTCCAGGGGAGAGGGGGGCAAGGGTCCGCAGCGTCGCAATCGCCGCGTCGAACAGCTCCGGGTGCGGGTCGTAGTCCTGGGTGCCATCCGACAGTAGTTCGGCGACGTAGTACCCGACGTTCAAAGCGTGCAGGTCGGTGCGGAGGTGGGGGAAGCGTTCGGCGACCTGGGCTTCGGTCAGCAGGTCCAGGCCGCCGTGCGCTTTTCGCAGGAACACGATCCGGCAGACGGTGAGCAGGTCGAACGCCTGCTCGAAGTTGGACCGCAGCCGCCGCCCGCCCTTGGCCAGCGCCCGCACCTTGCCGAACTCGCGGGTGAACAGGGTGACGATGCGGCTGGTCTCGGACCAGTCGGTGCCCCGGACGACGAGGGCGAGCGCGTTCTCGGCCATGCCGCCATTATGAGCGATGCGGCAATATTTCTGTAGCCGGGGTTTGTCTTCCGGGTGGCCGACTCCCTCCGGGAGTCGGATCGAATGTCGCTCTCGGAGAGAGCGACCCACCCGGCCCGGCCTCACAGAGGCCGGCTACTTCAGAAGCGGCCCGCTACTTGTCGTCCTTCTTCGGCGGGGCGGCCGGCGGGACGAGCGGAACACCGCCCACGGGGATCGGCGCGGCGGGCATTGCCGGCGCGGCCATGAACCCCTGAACCCGTAGCGTGCCCGCACCGTAGTTGCCGAACCGGACGGCGATCGGGTCGAAGCTGGTCGCCTCGCCGGTCAGGCCCTTCCACGCCGCCTTCTGCTCCTTGGTCAGCGTGCCCTCGATCTTTTCGATCGCCGCCTTGTGCGCCTTCGGGTCGCTCCGGTTCGACATGCTCACCCGCACGACCCCTTGCCCCGGCCCGCCGCCGGCGAGGGGCACGTTCTGCGTGCTGGTGCCGTTCTGCACCTCTTCCACCGCCGCGGTCACGGTCCCCTTCTGGTCGTCGGTCAGCTTGAGCGCGTCGGCGACCTTCGCGTCGGCGAACGCCTCCGCCCCCCGCATCTGGAGTTCGACCTCCGCCAGCCGCCGCAGTTGGGCCGGCTTGAGTACCTTCTCCACCGCCTTCTTGACCTCCGCGCACTCGGCCTCGAACTGCTCCTGGTTGGCCTTGGCGGCGTCACTCCCGGCCGGCGGCGGGGCGAGCGGCACGCCGAACCGGACCACCGCCCCGCCCTCGCCGCCCCCGCCGCTCGCCTTCTCCGCCTGCTCGTCGAAATAGTCCTCGATCGTCACCCGCTGCTCGGGGGTACACTTCAACTCCTTCAGCACCTTGCGGGTGCGGAGCAGTTGGTACGCCGCCGGCGGCACGTCCGGCGTGGCCTCCTTCTTCACCTCCGGCACCGGGGCGGCGGACGCCCGCGGGGCGGTGCCGCCGGGCAGCCCGACCCAGCCGAACCCGACCACCCCGGCGGCCAGCGTCAGCACGGCCAGCACCTTCGTCGTGATTCGCATCGCCATCTCCCTCGTCGTTTGGGACACCAGGGCCGCCACCGACGCCGGCACGGCCCGACTCGTCAGCCCGCACTCGACCACCACGCACGCCATCGCCGCCGCCGCGTCCGCCGCCCGCGCCGGTAGTGGGGAAGCAACGAACACGGCCGCCAGCCCGACCAGCGGGGCGGTCACGCCCCGCGCCCGCAGCCGCTCGCCCAGCTCCTTCCGCCCGCGGTGCAGGCGGGCGGACAGGGTGCCCTCGTTCCACCCCAGCCGGGCCGCCGCGTCCGACCGGCTCAGCCCGTCCAGGTCGCACAGCACCACCGCCAGCCGGTGATTCTCCGGCAGCCGGTCGAGTTCGGCGGACACCGCTTCGAACAGGTCGTCCGCCGGCCGCTCGGTCACGGCCTCCGTCCGCCCGGCCCGTCGCTCGTACCGCTTGCGGTTGAGACTCATGGTGCGTGCCTTGCGGGCCACCCGCTCCGCCACCCGGTACAGCCACCCGCCGACCCCGCCGCGGTCGGCCAGCAGTTTCCCGCTGCGGGCGAGGACCAGGAAGGTGGCCTGGAAGGCGTCCTCGGCGTCGGCCGGCTCGGGCAGCGTGCGGGAACACACCGCCCACACCGCCCGCTGGTGCCGGCGGACGAGCGCGGCGAACGCCGCCTCGTCCCGGTGGGCGTAGAAGTCGGCGAGCAGCCGGGCGTCGGTGCGGGCGTCGATCGCCTGCCCGACGGAGCGGAGGAGGGAGCCGAACGCGGCGTGCCGGTGGGCCAAGCGGACCTCGGGTCGGGGCGGGGGCCGGGGTGGTCATGATAACCCTGCCCGCACCCCCCGCGGCGCGTGCAAGATTTTTGGCGAACCCCGACCGCCAGGTCGGTGGGTGCGAGCCAGTGGGGCAAGTTTCCAACTTGCCGTCGGGTGTGGGGCAAGTTTCCAACTTGCCGTGGCAAGATGCCATCTTGCCCCACGTACCCGCCGACCTTGCGGTCGGGGTTCACGAGATGGCGGCTCGCCGAAGACCCTTGACTCCGCCCCGCCCGCATGAGACAGTTCAGCTCCTGCCTGGTGTCATCTTCCCGCCGCCTCGACCTCTCCCGGAGCTCGGCATGTTCCGCCTGAACCTCGGTTCGACTTCGGCCCGGTACTGCGACGGCCACTCCCGCCGCGACTTCCTGCAACTGGGCGTGGCCGGCATGGCGGCGGTCGGGCTGCCGGAGTTGTTCCGTGCGAAGGCGGCGGGTGCCACGCCGTCGCCGGGCGAGCGGAAGGACACGTCCGTCATCCTCATCTGGCTGGACGGCGGGCCGGGGCACATGGACATGTACGACCTGAAGCCGGACGCGCCGGCGGAGTACCGCGGCATCTGGCAGCCGATCCGGTCCGTTGTGCCGGGGTTCGACGTGACCGAACTGTACCCGAAGCAGGCGAAGGTGACGGACAAGTTCTCGGTGGTGCGGAGCCTGCACCACGACACCGGCGACCACTTCGCCGGCGGGCACCGCATGCTGACCGCGAAAGACCTGGGGGTGAGCGGGGCGAACACCGGCCAGAAGTTCCCCGGCATCGGCGCGATCGTGAACCGCGAGCTCGGCCCGCGGGCGGCGGGCATGCCGGGGTACGTGGCCGCCCCGCACGCCGCCAGCATCGGGCTGGCGCCGGGGTACTTCGGCGGGCACATGCTCGGGGCGCAGCACAACCCGTTCCTCACCGGCGAGGCGAACACCCCGACCTTCCAGGTGCGGAACCTGAACCTGGCCGCCGGGCTGACGCTGGACAAACTGGACGACCGCCGCAACCTGCTCGCCCACTTCGATCGGGCGGAGAAACACCTGGACGCCCACCCGACGGCGCAGGCGATGGACAGGTTCAGCCGGGAGGCGGCCGAGTTCGTCACCGGCCCGACGGCGCGGAAGGCGTTCGACATCGGCAAGGAGGACGGCAAGCTCCGCGACCGCTACGGGCGGACGTCCGCCGGCCAGAGCTGCCTGCTCGCCCGCCGGCTGACCGAGGCCGGGTCCACGTTTGTCACCGTCCACCTGGGCGGGTGGGACCACCACTGGGACCTGAAGAAGGGGTACGAGAACTACCTGCCGCAGGTGGACGCGGCGGTGGCCACCCTGTTCGAGGACCTGGACGACCGCGGGCTGCTGGACACCACCCTGGTGGTGCTGTGCGGCGAGTTCAGCCGCACGCCGAAGATGAACGACGGCGGGAACGGCGGCCCGCCGATGAGCCAGGGCACCCCCGGCCGCGACCACTGGGGCCACGCCATGTTCTGCCTGATGGGCGGCGGCGGGGTGAAGGGCGGGCAACTCGTCGGCAGCACCGACAAGCTGGGGCAGCGGCCGCACACGCGGGCGGTGACGCCGTCGAACATCCACGCCACGATTTACCACGTTTTGGGCATCGACCCGAAACTGCAACTGCTCGACCCGAGCGGCCGGCCGGTGAACGTGCTCGACGACCCAGAGCCGATCCGCGAGCTGCTGTGACTGGGGTTGCCCGGTGGAGATCCGGGTCTGGCGAAACCGGACCCGGATCTCCACCGGGCAGAACAGGGGTACGCCGTCCGCCGGCCGGTCGCTCGAACCGCGATTTGTGTCGTTCGGGGTGCGCCACCCCAAAGTGAACTCATCTCACTCTACGGTACGAAAAACCGTTGGAATGGGCAACCCGTTGCCGCCGAACGGTTTGCGGCGGGCGGTTACTCGCACCGATAGGCCCGAAGGGCCGTCCTCCCTTAGCCCAGGTCGGAGCGAGCGGAGCGAGCGCAGGCCTGGGTAACGAGGCGAATGGGAACAAGCCCCGAAGGGGCGGGCTACCACAGGCCGCCCCGTCGGGGCTTGAAGAATGGGCTCGTCCTACCCAGGGCGACGCTCGGCTTCGCCTCGCTTGCCCTGGGCTGAGGGAACACGGCCCTTCGGGCCTGAAATCAGCGGCAGGTCCGGCCTCACCCCGCCCCCTCCTTCAGCCGCCGCACGGCTTCGGTCGACTCCCAGTACTTCGGGTGGTCCTTGTACGCCGTCACCGCGTCGTAGCACTTGATGGCGGCGGCGGTGTTGCCCGCCGCCTCGTGCGCCCGCGCCAACTGGAACAGCGTGTCCGCCCCGGCCCGGTGGTACTCGCGGTAGCTGCCGAACGCGGCCACCGCCAGGTCCGGGCGGTTCAGCTCGTTCAGGTACAGGTCGCCCAGGATGCGGGTGGCCAGGAACCAGGCGTCCTCCTCCTCCCCGCTGCCCCGCTTCTGTTCCCGCACGTCTTCCAACAGGCTCACCCCCACGTCCCGCTCGCCCTTCCGCAGCCGCAGCCGCGCCTCGGCCACCATGCCGGCGTGCGACTCGGGCTGCATCACGCGGGCCAGCTTCGCCAGGTGCAGCCCGTACTCGATCGTGTCCAGGTCCGGCTCCTTCTGGTCGGCCACCGCCTTCGCCTTCTTCAGGCAGTACGGCACGTCGAACCACGGGGCGATCTTCTCCTTCGCCGCCCGCACCTGGTCCACGTCCACCGAGTAGTAGTAGCTGTCGCGTTTCACCAGCAGGTCCGGGTCGGTCTTCGAGTAGATCAGCCCCCGCTCGGTGATGAGCAGGGCGTTCAGCACGTCGCCGTTCTTGGCGTTCAGCTCGGCCAGTTGCCGCAGGCTGTTCACGTCCTCCTTGCCGCCCTCGATGTACGTCCGCTGGTCGTCCACCGCCGCCTGGAAGTCGCCGCGGGCGGTCGCCAGATCGACCAGCTTTTTCAAGGCGGCGAAGTACAGCGCCTGCTGATCGGCCGCCAGCCGCTGCGGGGTGACGAGCAGGCCGGCCCGCTTCACCTGTTCGAGGTACCCGCGGGCGGAGTCGGCGTCGTTCCGGCGTTCGGCGGCTTGTGCCAGGCGGGTGAAGATCCACGGCCCCCGCTCGGGCAGCCCGCGGCCGGCGATCCGCAGGAACGCCATCCCGCGGTCCACCCGCTCCGGCTCGTCCGCGTCCACCAGCGCGAGGCCGAGTTGCTCGGCGTACTCGTAGTTGAACTCGGTCGGCGGGGCGGCCGGGCTGGGCGGCACCGCGGCCAGGAACTCGGGTTCGGTGAGGCCGGCGTACAGCAGCGTCTTCAACTCCAGCGCCGTCGGGTCGTCCGGCGTCTTCGCCAGTGCCCGCTCCACCGCGGCGATCGCGTCCATCCGCCGACCCGGCTTCGCCAGCTCCGCCTCGCCCAGCCGCCGGACCATCTCCGGGTGCAGCCGCAGGGCCAGATCCCACCCCGGGAACAGCACCGTCTTCCGCACGTCGGCGTCGGCCGGGTGTTCCGGGTCGAGCAACTGCGACAGGTAGCCGGCGGCCAGGTCGAAGTCCTTCGCATGCGTCAGCGCCACAGCCTTCAGGTAGTCCACCTTCGCCCGCAGCGGGGGGCGGTACTGTTCGACCAGATCGAGCAGCCGCAGGGCCTCGGCCCGCTTCGCCTCGGTCGGGGCTTCGCCGTCGATCAGGGTGTCGGTCGCCAGTTTCAGGCAGAAGTCGAAGTTGAGCAGCGGGATGGTGTCCGCGTCCAGTGTCGAGAGGTCGAGCTGGCGGTGAAGCTGGTACAGACCCTTCGTCGCCAGCTCGTTCCGCTTGTCCAGGTGCAGCGCCCGGCCGAAGCTGGCCAGGCTGGCCCGCACCCGGCCGAGCGACAGGTACGCGAACCCCCGCAGGGTGTGCTTGAACGGCCGCAGCTTCGGCAGCACCCGCGTGGCGTACAGGAAGTACACCAGCACCGGCACCAGGAAGATGAGCTTGTCGCCGAACCCCGGAACGTACTCCTCCAGCCCGGACGCCAGCGCCTGACTCCGGGTGAGCAGGTACAGGCCGACGCCCAGCACGGCGCACAGGGCGGCGATCTCCACTTCCGATTCGTCCGTCTCTCCGCAGAACACCAGCAGGTAGAAGAACGGCAGCCCGGCCAGCAGGATGCCGCCGAGGTCCTTGTTCGAGATGTCCAGCCCGAGTTGCTCGGCTCCGTACAGGCAGCCGGCCACCAGCGCCGCCCCGAGCGCCCCGCCGACGACCAGCCGCGCCGCCGGCGTGCCCAGCCGCCGCACCTGGGCGAACACCAGCCCGAGGGCGACGCCGGCGGCGGTGAAGTAGACGAGCCAGTTCGCCCGGTCTTCCGGCGGGTCGGCCTCGATCACCAGCCCGGCGGCGAGGCCGCCGACCGTGCCCAGGTAGATGACGTACGGGCTGTCGAGCAGCACCAGCAGCAGGAACCCGCCCGTGTTGCGGAACGGGCGGAACCCGCGGAACACCTGTTGGACGCACCCGAGGAGCAGCCCGGCGGCCGTGCCGCCGGCGGTCCACAGCAGGATGCGGCCGATGGTCGGCCAGTCCGGGTGCAGGACGACCAGGTACGCCCACAGGGTGAGGTACAGCCCTTTGAGCGCGGACTCGAACAGCGCCGAACGCATGGCCGGAAGGCTCCCGGCGGGGTGGGATGGCATGGCGAGATGGGGGAGAGGATACGGAGCCGGAGGTGGCTGCGGTAGGCCGGGGCACGCCCTGTTCGGGCCGGGGGTAGTGTAGGGGCGGGGCGGGTCCGGGTGAACCCCGAGCCGAGCGGCACCCAGGGTGGCCGACCCCCTCCGGGAGTCGACGACGACCGTCGGAGACGGTCGGCCACCCAAACGGCGTGCCAGCGGGTGGCCGACTCCCTCCGGGAGTCGGCGCCGACTGTCGGAGACAGTCGGCCACCCGGACCGATGCCCCTACTTCTTCTTGAACAACCCCTCAAGCCCCTTCTTCAGCAGGTCGTCGGCGACGCCGGCGCCGGCGTCCTTCACCGCGTCCTTCATCGCCCCCTGCACCACCTTCGCCAACTGCCCCTTCATCGCCTCGCGGTTGAGCGCCGGCTTCTGCAGCGTGCCGCCGATGGCCACCGTGATCGTCTGCCCGGCCAGCGCCTTGTGGATGAGCGGGCGATTACCGGGCACCAGCTTCTCGGCCAGGGTGCTGCCGATGGGCACGCTCACCGTCATGTCTAACGTGCCGTCCGTGCCCACCGACCCGGCCGTCGTCACCGGCGTGTTGCCCACGTTGAACACGAAGTCGGAGTGGTACACCCGGCCGTTCTCCATCCGCACCGGCACCACGCTGTTCTTCTTCACCTGCAGCTTCGGGGCGGCCAGCCCGAACACCTCGATCAGCTCCGTCACCACCGGCCCCGGCGACACGGTGGCGTCGTGGACGGTCAGGTTGCCCTTCACCGTGCCGCGGGTGGGGTCGGCGAGCGGGATGCGGTGGTCGCCCAGGTCGAACGACACGGTGCCGTCCGCCTGGGCGGAGTTGGCGAACGCCGGCAGCGCGTACCCGACGGCGTCGGCGCACGCCGCCGGGGTGAGCTTGGCGTTGTCGATCACCTTCCCCTTCTGGAACGTCAGGTCGTAGGCGCCGGGGTTCAGTCGCACCGTCGGCTCGACGCGAATCTTCCCCCCGCCGAACGTCGCCTCCACCGGCGTCATGGTCACCCGCCCGTTGTCCACCGTCGCCTTCACCTCGGACCGGCCGACGTCGAACCCGTAGGCTTTGAGCGCCGTCCACGCCACCGCCGCGTTCCCGTTCAGGTGGGTCAGGTCGCCGCGGGCCGGCTTGCCGCCGACGGTGGCGGTCAGTGTCTTCCCGCCGTCGCTCAGGCTGCCGGCGATGCGGTACGGCCGCGTGTCCTGGCCGGCCGCCGCCGCCGACTTGCCCAGGTACTGCTTCAGTTGCGGTTCCAGCTTCGCCAGGTCGTAGGTGAGGTCGCCGGCCAGGTCCAGGTCCACACTGGTGGTCAGCTTGCCGACGCTGCCCTTGCCGGTGGCGGTCAACCCGTCCCGCGTCAGCGTCGCCGACTTCAGGGTGAGGGTGTCGGCGGACAGCGTGTACTCGCCGTCGAACTTGGCCTGCATCTCCTTCGCCTCGGCCCACGTGGGCGTTTTCGGCGGGCCGAACTCGAACCCGGTCACGGTCAGGTCGCCGGTCAGCCCGAGGCGGTCGAACGTCGGCGCGGCCAGGGCGACGGTGCCGGTGGCGGTGCCGCGGAACTGGTCGGCGAGCACCGGGTCGGATTGTAACTTCAGCGTGCGTTGCAGGCGGTCCAGCCGGGCGACCACGTTCGCCGTCCCGCTCGCCCCGTACTCGCCCTTCGCGTCCGGCTTGATCTCGAAGCGGTTCACCGCTCCGCGGACGGTGTCGCAGTTGACGGTGGTGAAGGTGAACGCCGTGACGCCGGACTTGCGGTCGTAGGTGATCGCCCCGCCTTTTTCGTCCGCCGTTTCCAACCCGAGCAGCGGCTCATTGATGTCCATGCCGGCGCCGCGGAACACGGCGTTCGCCACGCTCAGCTTCACCTGCCTGGCCGTGATGACTTCCCCGAGCGACACCACCGCGGACGCCTGCCGCGCCGTGCCGCCCAGCTCCCACTCTTTCGGGAAGCCGACGAGCGGGCCGACGCGGGACCGCCACCGCCCCAGGTCGCCGGTCAGGTTCACCCGGGCTTTGCCGGACGACACCGCCTTCGCGTCGGCGATCGGTTCGAGCAGCTGCACGTCCAGCACGTCGGATTCGGCGGTGACGGTGATGTTCCCCGAGTCGATGCGGGCGCCGGTGAACTTGCCGCCCGGCTTCAGCAGGTCGCCGTCGGCCGTCGCCTTCAGCGTCAGGCTCGGCTCGCGGACGCCGTTCCCGGCTTTGTCCAGCACCGCCAGCTTCCGCACCGTGCCCTCGGCGGTGACGGTGTACCCGCCGCCGTCCTTCGCCTGCGACTTGACGATCAGGTTCCGCACCTCGCCGTCGAGCGTCAGATTCAGGTCGAGGAAGTCGTTTAGCCGGGCGGACAGGTGGTCCAGGTTGGCGTTCACGGCGACGGCGAACGCCTCCGGCCCGCCCCGGCCCCGCGCCCGCAGGTACTCGGATTCGACCGACAGTTCGTCGAACACCGGCAGCCCGTCCGTTCGCACCCGCCCGCGGAACGACACCGCCAGCGGTTGGTCCCACACCAGCGGCTTGCCGTCCCGCCGGCCCTCCAGCCGGGTGGTGGACACGCTGCCGGTCCACGTCGGCCCGTCCGGGCCGGCGGTGCTGGTCGCCTTCACCGCCAGCCGCCCGCTGGTCAGCTCGGTGCCCGGCCTCACCCGCAGCAGGTTGGGCAGCAGCCGGGCAACCGCCGCCACGTCCACGTCGGCGTCCAGTTTCAGCCCGGTCTGGTCGAGCAGCTTGTCCGGGGCGGCGGTGTCGAGGGTGCCGGCGAACTCGGCGGTGCCGGCGTCGCACTTCAGGGCGGCGGACGCGACGGTCAGCTTGCCGCCGGCGTAAACGGCCGACGCGGACAGGTCGGCGGACTTCAGCCGCAACACGTCCGGCCCGAGCGGCGCCCCGCCGACGGCGAGGCCGGCGACGCTCGCCCAGCCTTCGACCTTGAGCGACGGGTCGCCCTGCGTCTTCCACTCCACGGTCATCCGCTCGGCCGCCAGTTCCCCGTCGATCACGGCGGCCGGGTCGAACCGGCGGACGGCCGGGCCGAGGCGGGCGAGCGGGAACCGGGCGGCGTCCACCTGTACGCTGCCGCCGGCGTCGCCGAACCCGCACGAGGCGGTCAGCTTGCCGTCCGGGGCGGCGAGGGCGGTCAGGCCGACGGCGATCGGCTTGTCGCGGGATCGCGGCACCACCAACTCCACCCCGACGGCGTCGAGCTGGGTCGTCTCGTTCTTCGCCGGGTCGGTGAACACGACCGTCCCGTTCTTCACGCTCACGATGACCGGCGTCCGCTCCGGCTTCGGCGGGGTGGGATCGGTGAGGTACTTCTCCAGCAGCCGCTCGACGTTGGTGGTGCCGTTCGCCACCACCACCTCGACCCGCGGCTGCTCGACGGTGATGACCCCCAGGTCGGACCGATCGCGGGCGAAGTCGAGCAGGGTCCGCTCGGTGGACACCTTCGCCGCGGTCAGCACCGGCCGCCCGTCCGGGTCGGTGACGGTCACGTCGAACAGCTCGATCGGGTGCAGCCACGCCAGGGAGATGGCGCCGACCTCCACCTTGCCGTTCAGATCTTTCGTGGCGTCGGCGATCAGCTTGTGCCGGTACGACGATTTGGCGATCAAGCCCGGCGCCGCCCACACCCCGACCGCCAGCAGCACGAGCAACAGCACGAACACGACGGCCAGCCGCCGCCAGCGGCGCTTCTTCGGGGCGGGGGCGAGGGCAACGGGGTCGGACATGGCGGCGTCCTGCGGGGCGGAGCGATCGACATCCGTCGGTTTCGACCGACCGGCCGAACACGGCCCGCATTGTAACCGACCTCTCGCCTGTGCCACACCCCACCCGGCCGGCACGACCGGCACAGCCCGCCCGGCTTGCCGTCCGTATGTTGAAGTGGTTGCGAATGCGACCTCACCCCCCGGCCCTCTCTCCGAGCCGGAGAGGGGGTGTTCAAGCGGGGAGCGATTCGGTGTCGTCGCCGCGAGCCTGCGAGCGGGGTGGCTGGCTCCGCTCGCAGGCTCGCGG
>JALHQU010000145.1 GCA_022841795.1 Fimbriiglobus sp. | reverse complement strand
GTGCCCGTGATCGACCGGCTGGCGGCCGAGGTGGTGTGGCCGTGAGTGCCCCCCGCCCCGGCGTCCACGCCCTGCTGCCCGGCCAGACCCCGGAGGGGAAGTACGTCCTGGCGGTGCTGTTGAAGCGGACGTACAAGATCGTGCCGTTCGGGGCGTGCGAACGGGTGGAGGAGGACCGGCCGCTACTGGGGGGCGACGAACACTACGGCGACCCGTTGAACACCCCGCCGCGGTTCGAGGCCGACTTCATCCCGTTCAAGCTGGCAACGGACGTGGCGTTCGACGGGTCGGCGTTCGCCCCCGGCGGGAAGGCGGTGCGGGAGCTGACCGCGTCGCTAGAGATCGGCAAGGCGAAGAAGGCGGTGGCGGTGATCGGCGACCGGGTGTGCCGGCACCGGGCCGGGGCCGCGCCAGGGTTTACCGAGCCGGAGCCGTTCAAGGAAATGCCGCTACGGTACGACCGGGCCTACGGCGGCATCGACGTGTACACCAACCCGCGGTGCCCGTTCCCGTACCCGCGGAACACCCTCGGCCGCGGGTTCGCGGCGGGCGACGGCAAGGCGGCGATCGACGGGCTACAGCTGCCGAACGTGGAAGACCCGGCCGACCGGCTCACCCCGGACCGGCTGGTGCTGCGGAAGTACGAGGAGTGGGCGACGCAGCCGATGCCGACCGGGCTGGGCTGGTACTCGAAGTACAACCAGCCGCGGGCGGGGCTGGCCGGCATCCTGCCGGCGGACCGGCCGACCGAGCAGATGATGCGGAAGGCCTACGCCGACCTGCTGCCGCCGGGGCTGAAGGAGAAGTACCTGGAACACCCGCTGCCGACGGTCGATTTCCGCTTCTTCAACGGGGCGTCGCCGGGGCTGGTGCTGCCGTACCTGAAGGGCGACGAGGCGGTGCGGCTGACGAATCTGACGCCGGACGGGGTGCTGGCGTTCGGGCTGCCCGGCGACCGCCCGGCCGTCACATTGGATATTGGCGACGGACCGGCGGGCGGGCCGACGGTGCTGCACACGGTGCAGATCCGCGGCGGCGAGCTGGAGGTCGATCTGGTGTGGCGGACGGCGGTGCCGTACCCCGGCCCGGACTGGCTGCCGCAGATGACGAAGGCGGTTGTGAGCGTGACCGGGTAGTGTTCCGCTCGCTCCGCGAGCGGTTGCGGTTCTTCCCCCTCTCCCCGTTGGGGAGAGGGCAAGCTCGGCGGAGCCGAGCGCGGGAGAGGGGCGGTAAGAAAGACCCCTCACCCGCCACGACCTGCGGTCGTGACGACCTCTCCCCGACGGGGAGAGGTGAAGAGCGGCCCGCCGGTGCCACGGAACATTGTGGAGGGTTTACGATGCCCCTGTTCCCCGCGACCGCGCTCACCCACCCGGTGATGGGGTTGGACTTCCACGCCGTGTCCGTCCCGCCGGTGCCGGTGGTGCCGATGATCCCGCACCCGTACTTCGGCCCGCTGCTCATCTGGCTCAGCCCGACGTTCCCGAAGACGAACGTGTTCATCAACGGCATGCCGGCGGCGGCGGTCGGCACCATCGGGTACTCGGTCCACATCCCCAGCCCGCTGCCCAGCCCGCCGACGATGGCGAACATGCACTCGTTCTTCATCCGCCACCTGACGAACGTGCCGAAGGCGCTCGGGCTGGCCATGCTCACCATCTTCGCCAACATGGCCATCGCCGCCATCGCGTCGCTCATCCCCAAGCCGCCGGCGGTGGAAGACTTCATCAAGGACGTGACCGGCATCGACACGTCCAGCTCGGCCAGCACGTGGGAGTCGATCAAGGGGGCGTTCAGCTCGTACACCCAGTGGCAGACGTGGGCGAAGCTGCTCATCCCGCCGCTGCCGTACATCGGCGCGCAGGGGTCCACCGCGGTGGGCAGCCCGAACGTGACGGTGAACGGCGGGCCGCTCGGGTTCAACGCCCCGCTCATGGCGGCGTCGTGCTCCGACCTGCAGTTCGTGCCGAACGCCGCCGGGCTGGGGTTCAGCAACGTGATGGTGGGGGTCAGCCTGGCGGCCATGGTGCGGGGGCTGGCGGTGAACGCCGCCCAGGCCGGGGTGTCGGCGGCGGTCAGCGCCGGGGTCGGCCGCCTCGGCACCGGCAAAAATCACTAAGCACCGGGAGGCGGTCGCATGAGCGCGGGTCGGGTCGCCGTCGGCCACCCGGTGGACGTCGGCTCCGGGGCGGTGTTCACCCTGAGTACCGACTTCCACCTGCCCGGCGCGGTCGGGGTGCGGTGGCGGCGGCACTACTCGACCGCCGCCGCCGCCGACCAGTGGCTCGGACCGAAGTGGACCGTCCCGTACTTCATGCGGCTCGACCGCGTGGCCGACGGGTACGTCCTCAGCGGGGCCCACGGCGAGCAGGTGCCGTTCGCCGCCGCGGGCGTGCCGCTCCGCCCCGGCAAGATGGCCGTCAACTTGTCGTCGAACATGGAGCTGCACCGCGACGGCGACGGGTACCGCGTCCTCCACTGGCACCACGGCGGCGACGTCCGCCTGTTCCTGTTCGCCCCACGCGACGACGGCCACATGCCCCTCGCCGCTATCGCGGACCTGTACGGCCACCGCGTCCGCGTGGACTACGACCGGGCCGGCCGGCCGACCCGGCTGGTGCAGGAGCTGGAGCAGCGGACGGTCGAGATCGAGTACGACGGGCGCGGGCTGATCGCCGGCGTGTACTTCGCCGGCGACGCCGGGCGGAAGCTGCTGGTCCGGTACGAGTACGACGGCGGCCGACGGCTGACCGCGGCGTTCGACGCGGCCGGCCACCGCAAGGGGTACGAGTACGACGCCCGCAACCGCATGACCGCCGAGACCAACCCGCTCGGCGGCAAGTTCTCGTTCGCGTACGACGCCCACGGCCGGTGCGTGCACACCGCCGGCACCGGCGGCTACCTGGAGCGGACGCTCCGGTACCACACCGCCCCGAAGATGACCCGCGTCACCGACACCCGCGGCGGCGTCAGCCTGTACTACCTGAACCCGGCCGGGCAGGTGGTGCAGGTGGTTGACCCGACCGGGGCGGTGACCACCCGCACGTTCGACGAGCACTGCCGGCTCACCGGGCTGACCAAGCCGGACGGGGCGCGGGAGACCTACGCCTACGACGACCAGGGCAACCGCGCGGCCGAGGTGGACCCGGCCGGCGTGCCGACCGCCACCGCCCACGACCCGCTGCACCGGTCGACCGACGTGGTGGACGGCAACGGGTTCGAGTGGGACGTCCGCGGCCGGCACGACGGCACCCTGTCCGGGGTGGAGAACCTGCCGCCGCGGGAGTGGGCGTACACCCGCGACCACCGCGGGCTGGTGGTGGCCGCCACCAGCCCGGCCGGGTGGGTCGTCCGGGTCCGCCGCGACCCGCACTTCCGGTGGGTCGAGCAGACCGACGCCGCCGGCCTGGTCCGCCGCACCGAGTACGACGAGTACGGGTCGGTCACCGAGGTGCGGGACGCCGCCGGGGTGGTGTCGCACACCCGGTACGACGACCTCCGCCGGCCGGTCGAGGAGACCGGCCGCGGCGGCGAGGTGGTCCGCTACCGATGGAACGCCAACCACCAGTTGACCGAGCGGGCCGGACCGGGCGGGCGGCTCGACACCTGGGTGTACGACAGGTTCGGCAACCGGGTCGGGGAGGTGAACGCCCTCGGGGAGACGACCACGTTCGAGTTCGACAAGGAGGGTCACCCGGTCGGCGTCGTCAACCGGGCCGGCGAGCGGTTCGAGATGCGCCGCGACCGGGCCGGGCGGGTGGTCGAGGAGCGGCTGTTCGACGGCCGCGTCCAGCGGTACGAGTACGACCCGTGCGGCCGGGTGGTGAAGGAACACCGTTCCGACGGCCGGACCGTCACCCGGAAGTACGACCCGTGCGGCCGGCTGGCGGCCCGCGCCAGTTCCGACGGGCTGGCCGAGGCGTTCGAGTACGACCGCGCGGGCCGCACGGTCAAGGCGGCGAACGCGCACGGCGAGGTCGAACTGCTCCGCGACCGCTACGGCCGCATCGCCGCCGACGTGCAGGCCGGCCGGCCGGTGTGGTACAGGTACGATGCCGACGGCCACCGCACCGCCCGCCACCTGCCGGCCGCGGCGCTCGGCTGCCGGGTGGTGCGGGTGCTGGACGCCCGCGGCCGGGTGCGAGCGGTCCACGACCAGCGGGGGGCGTGCCAGGAGTACCAGTGGGACGCGGCCGACCGGCTGGTGTCGCGGCACTGTCCGGGCGGGATGACCGAGGCGTTCACGTACACCGCCGGCCGCGTCCACGAACACCGCGTCGCGGGTGACGTGGTCACGCACGCCTACGACGCGGGCGGCAACCTGGTCGCGGTGCGGGACGGGGCCGGCGGCGCGACCGAGTACACCTACGACCCGCTCGACCGGATCCGCCAGGTGCGGCGGGACGGGGTGGTGGTCGAGTCCTACGAGTACGACCCGAACGACGCCATCCGGGCGACCCACCGCGGCGACCGCGAACTGACGGCCGGCGGCCGGGTCGTCCGCGACGGCACCGCCGCACGGGAGTACGGCGACGACGGGGCGGTGAAGGCGGTTCGCGCCGGGGCGGCGGTGGCGTCCTTCCGCCACGACGTGGACGGCCGGCTGGTGGAGGTGGTCGCCGCGGACGGTACGATCACCCGCCACGAGTACGACCCGTTCGGCCGGCGGACGGCCACCGACACCGGCGGCGTGCGGACCGAGTTCCTGTGGGACGGCTGGCAGTTGGCGGCCGAGGTGCGGGACGGCGAGGTGACGCGGGCGTACCTGTGTGCCGACCTGCGGCCGGTGGCGGAGTGGCGGAACGGCCGCCGCCGCACCCCGGTGCTGGACCACCGCGGGGCAGTGCGGCGGGTGTACGACGAGGCCGGGGCGGTGCGGTGGACCTGCGGCCTGGACGCCTACGGGAACGTGACGGCCGCCGCCGGCGACGCGGCCAGCCCGTTCCGGCTGGTCGGCCAGTACCACGACGCGGCCACCGGGTTGCACTACAACTTCCACCGGCATTACGACCCGCGGGTGGGCGACTACACCGCCCCGGACCCGATCGGGCTGTCCGGCGGGCACCACTTCTACGCGTACCCGCGGAACCCGCTGCGGTGGCACGACCCGTTCGGGCTGGAGTGCCAGAAGGACGACTGCCCGGACCTGAAGAAGTCCGCCGACGGGCCGGACGCCCTGGCCAACCCGCCGGTCAAGCCGGCCGTGGGAACCCCGAAGACGGCCCAGGAGGCGATCGCCCAGGCGAAGAAGAACACCGGAAACTACGTCCTGTACAAGTTCTCGGAGTTGGAATCGAACCCCGGCCTCATCAGGCCGGGCGAGCGCGTCCTCGATCTGCCGGACCGACCGATCACGTGGGCGGAGAACGAAGCCGGCCTAAAAATTGCCATGGCGGAGGGCCAGCCCATCCGGGACGGGTCGCCCACGCAAACGGGCGGCTACCTCCAAAAGGAACGTGAGTGCCTCACGCAGAACGGGTGGAAGTACGACCCCGAAACCGGCAACTGGAACCCGCCCCCGCCCCCGCCCCCACCCCCGCCGACGGAGCCAGTCTGATGCAGGCCCGGAGCGATCTCCGTTTCCAGGAGGAAGCCGTGAACGCACTGGCGTTCCTGGTCGCCGATCACGGCTTTTCCCGTGTGACTGCGAATGACCTTCGGGTGCGGTACGAGTCGAAGGCCGTTTACATCGAACTGCTGCACGGCCTGAACGACTGCGAGGTCTATATCAGTTTCGGCCGTCTCGATCGGCGTGAAGTGTACTCCTTCACCCTCTTCCTCAAGCTGGTGAATCCTGACCTGGAGAAAAGCCTCGGCGACCGGATGGCGAGTACGCCCGAGGCGGTGGCGGCAACCGTGGCCGCATTGACTCAAGCCCTTCGGTCCGAAGGGCAGGGTATCATCACCGGCGATGACGCGATTTTCGAGCGGATGAAGGACGTTCGTTGGTGGCATTTTTATCCCGCCGCTTTGGGACAGCCTCTCCCCGGCTGACCTGTGGAGGCCGGTATCCTTGACCGCCCCACCCTCCCCTCCCCTCAACCCCTTCGCGGTCACCACCCGGCTGCTCGACCGCCGCGGGCGGGGGTACCGCAACCTGATCGTGGCGGTCGTGCTGATCGGGCTGGGGGCGCCGGTGGCCGCCCTCGTCGCCTGGGACTGGCGGCCGCTGCTCGGCGGGCTACTGGTGGTGCCGGCGGTCGGCGTCGGCCTGACCCTCGACGCCCGGCGTGTGGCCGGCTGGCGGCGGGAGGTGCTCGCCGCCTGGGCCGCCGGCCGCCTCGACCTGGACACCCTCCGCGACAGCTTCACCTCCGTCAAGCCGCTGCCGGCCCGCACCCTCGCCGGCCTGTTCGACCCGCTGTCCACCCGACCCCCGCCGGACGTGGACCGGCAAGCGATGGCCGACGCGATTCGCGCCGCGGATCGGGCCGCCGTCCGCGGCATGATCCTCGGGACGGCCGGGCTGACGGTCCTCGTCGCCGCCGTCGGAATCGCCGCGGCGGTCGGCTCGGCGTGGCCGCTCTTCGGGGTGCCGCTCGGGTTGGCGTTGAGCTGGCTCGCCCGGCGGATGGCGCGCTGAGCGGTGGTACGCACGCGGTTAAGGTGAGGCGAATGACACCTCGCCCGGTCCGATCGCGGGTGGCCGACTCCCTCCGGGAGTCGGTGCCGACTGTCGGAGACAGTCGGCCACCCGTGCCGCCCGCCCGCAATTTCCACCCCGCTCTGGCGTCTGAACCGCCCACCCCGGATGATGACCCGATCCCGCACAGGGGGCGGAGTCATGTTCAGCCTGCCGATGTCCGACCGGCCGCAGCCGTTCAGCCCACAGACCGCCGCGAAGTCCTCCCGCCTCCGCGGGGCCACCGTGACGGCGAGCGTGTGCCCGTACTGTGCCGTCGGCTGCGGGCAGCTGATTTACACGAAGGGCGGCCAGTTGATCGACATCGAGGGCGACCCCCGCAGCCCGATCAGCGAGGGGACGCTCTGCCCGAAGGGGGCGAACGCCTTCCAACTGGCGGTCAACCCGCACCGCGTCACGCAGGTGCTATACCGTGCCCCGTATTCCGACCGCTGGGAGCCGAAGCCACTGGACTGGGCCGTCGCTCAAATCGCCCGGCGGGTGAAGGCGGCCCGCGACCGGGAGCTGGCCGCCGGCGGGACGGCGGTGAAGTCGTTCGGCACGCTCGGCGGGGCGACGCTGGACATCGAAGAGAACTACCTCATCAAAAAGCTGTTCACCGGCGGGCTGGGGGTGCTGCCGGTGGAGAACCAGGCCCGCATCTGACACTCCGCCTCGGTGCCCGGTCTGGGCGCCACGCTCGGGCGGGGGGCGGCGACCACCTACCAGCAGGACCTGGCGAACGCCGACTGCCTGCTGGTCATGGGGTCGAACATGGCCGAGGCCCACCCGGTCGGGTTCCGCTGGCCGCTGAAGGCGAAGGAGAACGGGGCGACGCTGATTCACGTGGACCCGCGGTTCTCCCGCACGTCGGCGCTGTGCGACGTGTTCGTGCCCATCCGGGCGGGCACGGACGTCGCCTTCCTCGGCGGGCTGATCCGCCATGTGATCGAGCACGACCAGTGGTTCCGCGAGTTCGTGCTGGCGTACACGAACGCGGCGGTCATCGTGGACGACGGGTTCCAGGACACGGAGGAGCTGGGCGGGCTGTTCAGCGGGTTCAACCCGGAAGCCAACACCTACGACCCGCTGGCCGGGCACTGGAACTACGCCGGGGCGAACGGGCAGACGCAGCACAAGGACGAGGGCAACCCCGGCACGCACGGGTACGGGCTGATGGGCGTGGCCGGGCAGGACCCGCAGCCGGACCGCGACCCGACGCTGCAACACCCGCGGTGCGTGTTCCAGATTCTGAAGCGGCACTTCGCCCGGTACACCCCGGAGGCAGTCGCGGATGTGTGCGGCTGCATTCCCGAGCAAGTCGTGAAGGTGGCCGAACTGCTGGCCGCCAACTCCGGCCGCGAGCGGACGAGCACCATCGTGTACGCCGTCGGCTGGACGCACCACACCACCGGGGTGCAGATCATCCGCGCCGCCGGCATCCTGCAACTGCTGCTGGGGAACGTGGGGCGGCCGGGCGGCGGCATCATGGCGATGCGGGGGCACTCGTCGATTCAAGGAAGCACGGACGTCGCCACCCTGTACGATCTGCTGCCCGGCTACCTGCCGCAGCCGACGACCGACGACGCGCACGCCACGCTCCGCGGCTACCTCGACAAGGAGACGATGCCGACCGGGTACTGGGCGAACCTGCCGGCGTTCGTCGTCAGCCTGCTGAAGGCGTGGTACGGGACCGCGGCGACGCCGGAGAACGAGTTCGGGTTCGGCTGGATTCCCAGGGTGGACGGCGACCACTCGCACCTGGTGACGACGGACCGCATGGCCCGCGGAGAGATGACCGGGTACTTCGTGTTCGGCCAGAACCCGGCCGGCGGGGGCATGAACGCCGGGATGCAGCGGGCCGGGCTGCGCTCACTCGACTGGCTGGTGGTGGCCGACTGGTTCGAGACCGAGACCGCCACCTTCTGGAAGAACGACCCGACCGGCCCGCCGCCGCGGGACGTGAAGACGGAGGTGTTCTTCATCCCCGCCGCCGGCAGCCCGGAGAAGGAGGGCACGCTGGTGAACACCCAGCGGCTGCTCCAGTGGCACAACCGGGCGATGGACCCGCCGGGCGACTGCCGGTCGGACGCGTGGTTCGTGTACCAGTTGGGGCGCCGGCTGAAGGAGCTGTACGCCGACAGCACCGACCCGCGGGACCGGCCGATCCAGGCGCTGACGTGGGACTACGACCGCCGCGGGCCGCACACGTTGCCCGACGGCACCGTCAGCCGCATTCACGATGAACCGGACACGCTGCGAATCCTCCAGGAGATGAACGGGCGGACGGCGGACGGGCGGTTGTTGCAGAGCTTCGGCGAGTTGAAGGACGATGGCTCCACCGCCTGCGGGTGCTGGATTTACAGCGGGGTCACGCCGGAGCCGGGCCGCAACCGGGCGAACGAGCGGACCCGCACGCCGGGCAACCCGGTGGAGCCGAACTGGGGGTTCGCGTGGCCGCTCAACCGCCGGGTGATGTACAACCGGGCGTCGGCCGACCCGGACGGCAAGCCGTGGAGCGAGCGGAAGAAGCTCATCTGGTGGGACGAATCGCAGCAGCGGTGGGTCGGGCCGGACGTGCCGGACTTCGAGCCGACCAAGCCGCCGACCTACCGCCCGCCGGCCGGGGCCGTCGGCATGGCGGCCATCGCCGGGAACGCCCCGTTCATCATGAAGACGGACGGCCTCGGCTGGCTGTACGCGCCGAAGGGGGTGAAGGACGGCCCGCTGCCCGCCCACTACGAGCCGGTCGAGTCGCCGGTCGGCAACTCGCTCCACCCGCGGCAGCCGAGCAGCCCGACGGTGCGGACGTTCCCCGGCCCGCTCAACCCGCTGGCCGCCGCCCCGACCGCCGAGTTCCCGGTCGTCGCCACCACCTTCCGCCTGACCGAACACTACCTGAGTGGGCCGATGAGCCGGTTCAACTCGTGGCTGAACGAGCTGATGCCGGAGATGTTCGTCGAGTGCGGGCCGGCGCTGGCGGCCGAGGTCGGGTTCGTGAACGGCGACTGGGTGACGGTGCGGACGCCGCGGGCCGCGATCGTGTGCCGCGCGCTGGTGACGCCTCGCATCAAGCCGCTGCGGGTGGACGGGCGGGCGGTGCATCAGGTCGGGCTGCCGTTCCACTGGGCGTTCGCCGGGGAGACGGTGGGCGGGAACGCCAACGACCTGACCAGCATCGTCGCCGACGTGAACGTGAGCATGCACGAGGGGAAGGCGTTCGCCGTGCGAATCGAGAAGGGGCCGGCGGGCGGGCCGGGGCTGTCGCCGACCAAGCGGCCGGTGGCGTGGCCGACCCGCGAGCCGGTGCCGGGCACCCCGCCCGCCGCCCAGCCGGAAGGGGGGTACGCGCATGGCAATCAGTAGGTGCCGCGAGCCGAGCGGCCTCTCGGGTGGCCGACTCCCTCCGGGAGTCGGCGCCGACCGTCGGAGACGGTCGGCCACCCGCGCCGCCCAGCCGGAAGGGGGGTACGCGCATGGCGGCTGAGTTCGACGTGACCGCCGGTGGTTCCCCCGCCGCCGACCGGCCGCGGTCGCGGCTCGGGCAGGTGCTGCGGCACCTGCTGCACCCGTTCCGTCGCGGCACGCCCCCGCAGCCGCAGCCGGCCACCGGGTTCTACACCGACACGTCGGTGTGCATCGGGTGCAAGGCGTGCGAGGTGGCGTGCAAGCAGTGGAACCAGCTGCCGGCCGACGGGTTCGCGTTCAGCGGCAACAGCTACGACAACACCGGCGCGCTCGGCGCGGAGTCGTGGCGGCACGTCAAGTTCGTCGAACAGTTCGCCGACCCGAAGTCCGCTGACGGCCGGCTGTCACTGGACGTGATCCCGCCGCCGGCCGACCGCTGGCTGATGATGTCGGACGTGTGCAAGCACTGCGCCGCCGCCCCGTGCCAGCACGCCTGCCCGACCGGGGCCATCATCTACAACGAGTTCGGCAACGTGTACATCCAGCCGGACATCTGCAACGGGTGCGCGTACTGCGTGGCGGCGTGCCCGTTCGGGGTTATCACCCGCAGCCACTTCGACGGCCACGCCCACAAGTGTACCCTGTGCTACGACCGGCAGAAGGACGGGCTGGTGCCGGCGTGCGCGAAGGCGTGCCCGACGGCCAGCATCCAGTTCGGGCCGGTGGTGGAGTTGCGGGAGCGGGCGGCGAAGCGGGTGGACGAGTTGAAGCGGCGGGGCCACGCCGACGCCCATTTGTACGGCGACCAGCGGACCGAGGCGTACTCCGAACTGCACTCGTTCTACCTGCTGCTCGACCGCCCGACGGTATACGGCCTACCCGATAACCCGGTGAATCCGTGGGTCCACATGCGGGGCGACTACTTCCGCACCGTCGCGTTCGGCCTCGCCGGGCTGTTGCTCACGCTCGCCGTGTTCCTGCTGCTAGGGTGGACTCGGGGCTTATCGCGGGCGATCGTCAACCCCTCCCCTCCCCGTCGGGGAGGGGTCGCCGGGTGAACGCAGTGAACACGGCGGGGGTGGGGTTTTCGTCCCACAGCACCCCTCCCCCGCCGCCCTCGCTCCGCTCGGGCAGCACCCCCCCCGACGGGGAGGGGGGCATGATTGCTACACGCTGAGCGGTGCTTCAATCAGGATTGCCGGCATGACCCACGTCCCGACCCCCGCCGGGTACGCCCACCGGGAAGTGACCAAGCCCCCGGACTGGCACGGGCTGGTGGTGTGGGACGTGCTGCTGAACGCCGTCACCACCGGCGTGTTCCTGGTGGCGGCGGTCGGCGACCTGGCTCGGCCGGACGTGTTCGCCCCGGTGGTGGCGTGGGCGTACCCGCTGGCGCTGGCGGTGCTGCTCGCCGACCTGGTGTGCCTGGTCCTCGACCTAGGCAACCCGCTCCGCTTCCACCACATGCTGCGGGTGTTCAAGCCGTCCTCGCCCATGTCGCTCGGCGTGTGGTGCCTGACGGCGTATTCGCTGCCGCTCACCGCGCTGGCCGCGTTCGCCCTGTTCGGCTGGCGGACCGAATGGCTGCACCCGGCGCTAGTCGTCGTCGCCCTGCCGTTCGCGTTCGGGTCGGCGGCGTACAAAGGGGTGCTGTTCAGCACCACCGCCCAACCCGGCTGGCGAGACGCCCGCTGGCTCGGCGCGTTCCACGTCACGTCGGCGCTGGCGATCGGGGCCGGGCTGCTGTGGGCGACGGCCGAGGGGTTGGGGGCGAGCGAAGCGGCCGAATTGCTCCGATGGGCACTGACCGGGCTGATCCTGCTCGGCATGTTCCCGGCCGTCCGATTCGCGGTCGAGATGCGGGCGGGCCGGGTTGTAGTTGGAATCGTGGCCGTACTCAGTTTTGTGCTGCCGCTGGCGCTGGTTCTGGTCGCGAAGCCGCAAGCGGCTTCGGTGGCAGCGGTCGCCCTGCTCGTCGGCGGGTACGTCGCCCGCTCGGCCCTCGTCCACCGGCCACACCGATCGTAGGGTGGGCACCGCCCACCGTGATTTTGAACGGTGGGCGGTGCCCACCCTACAAAACGCCTCGCCGCCACTTCAACGCCAGATACCACCCGAGCACCGCGAACACGCCGACGCTCACCCACCGCATCGGGTGGTGGCCGAACACCGCCGTGCCGTTGATCGTGATGAACGTGAGGAACCCGTGGACCGCCCAGCCGAGCCACCGCGGGCGGCGGGTGTAGCTGGTCGGCCCGACCACCATCCACGCCGCGTCCGCCGCCCACAGCACGGTGAAGGTGTACGACACGAAGATGCCCGGCCCGAACCCGGACGTGTCCTGAACGTGTTGGAAGGCGTTCGCGTGCTGCCAGCGGTGGGCGAAGTGGAACGCCACCACGAAGTGGATGACGAACATGCCCGCCGCCAGCCCCCACGCCCACTGCGTCACCCGGAACCGGGCCGCGGCCGGCGCCCACTCCCCCGGCTTCGCCTGCAGCATCAGCCCGACCGCCCCGGCCCACAGGGCGAACGATACCCACGCCGTGTTCAGCGTGGCTGGGTGCCGCAGCTTCGGCGTCGGGTCGGTCCACGCCGTCCACCCGGCCCACCCCAGCCCGAGGGCGAACACCGCCACCGCCAGCCACCGCCACTGGAGGCGGGCGTCGGGTTCGGCGGCGGCAGGTCGCATGAGCGGGCCGGTCGTGCGGGTCGGACGGTCTCGTTCAGTGTAGCCGACTGGCCGAATCGTCCGGGTGGGTGAAGGCGGCGCGGGTCGGCGAGGGGCGCCCGTTACAGGTGTGGCGCCGCGCCACCCGCCCCCGGTGTGAGTAGGGCGGTGCGCATTTGGTGGCAGCCGGCTGCCGCCGCGGCCGAAATCCTTCCGAACCGGGGGCGGTCGCTTTCATTCCCCACTCGTAGTTACGCGGCCGCCCCCGGATCTTGCTCCGACTCCGACCGCCGGACTCGCCCCCGCCGCCGGTCCCGCCCGCACGACCGACACCACCGACGGAGTCACCGGGACATGAGCCACGCACGGCCGTTGCACACCCGTCTTGCGCTGGAGTGTCTGGAGAACCGCGAGAACCCGTCCGGAATCAGCGAGACGTTCGACGCCGTCATCGCCCCGGCCCTGCCCGGCGGGTGGGCGTACTGGGCGAACGACGGCAGCCAGCAGTTCATCACCTCCCGGTTGCAATCGGCCAGCGGGCCGAACGCCCTCGCCTCGCTCGGCGCTCGCACCACCGAAGCCCGGTTCTGGGCGACCGCCGAGCAGCCGGGCGACACGACCGTCGCCGCCAGCATCCGCTCCGACACCCCCACGCCGATCGACCTGCTCGCCCGCGGGCAAAGCCTGAACACCGCCGCCCCGAGCTACCTGGCCGCCACCGTCCTCGCCGGCGGGGCGGTCGAGTTGACCCAGGAAGTGGGCGGCACGCGGACGGTGCTGGGCCGGGTGCGGCCGTCGGCCCTGGTGTCCGGGGCGTGGCTGCGGGTGACGCTGGTGCCGGCCGGCGAAACGGCAACCGTGCGGGTGCAGCGGGCGGACACCGGCCAGTACCTGACGCCCACCGGCGGGTGGCAATCGGCTGTCACCGACGCGCTCACCGCCGCCGTCTCGCACCGCCCGGCGACCGGGCTGACCGGCCTGGGCCGCGAGGCCGGCGGGGCGGGCATGACGTTCGCGGACGACTTCGCCGCCACACCGCCGGTCAGCCCCCCGCCGACGGGCGGCGGCACCCGCGAGTCGTTCGACACCACCGCCGCGGGCGCCCTGCCGGCGAACTGGCTACAGTGGTCGAGTGATGCGACGAACCGGGCGAAGGTGTCCGCGGCCCGCTCGCTCAGCCCGGCCAACGCCCTGACCGTGGACGGCACGTCCGTCACCCGCGCGCGGGCGTGGCTGGACGCGGCCCAGCCGGCCGACGTGTCCGTCGGCGTGTCCGTGCCGGCCGACAGCCTGATCCCGGCCGGGGTGATCGCCCGCGGGCAGAACCTGGACACCGCCGCCCCGACGTACTACTCGCTCACCCTCACCCGCGGCGTGACGGTCGAGCTGAAGCGGGTGGTGAACGGCGCGGAGACGACGCTCGGCACCATCCGCAGCACCGCGTATGTGAGCGGGCCGTGGGTGCGGCTGACGCTGGTGGCCGCCGGCGACCGCCTGCGGGCGGTGGTGTACCGCGGCGACACCCAGCAGTGGCTGGCGGCCGACGGCAGCTGGCGGGGCACCCCCGAGTCCGCCCTCGACCTGACCGACACGGCCATCCGCGCCGCGGGTCTGTCCGGGGTGGAGCGGGGGAAGGTGGCCGCCGGCGCCGTGTGGGTGGACGACTTCGAGACCCGCCCGGCGGCGGTCGGCGGGCCGCGGGTGGACGTATCGGCGGACCAGCCCGGCACGGTGTTCGGCGACGTGGTGCGGTTCACCGCCGCCGCCACCCCGGCGGACGTGGCGCGGGTCGAGTTCACCCTCGACGGCCGGCTGCGGGCGGTGCGGACGGCCAGCCCGGCCACCTGGGACTTGGACACCCTGCTGCTGACGGACGGGCCGCACCGCCTGACCGTGCGGGTGGTGGACTGGGACGGAAACGCCGGCACCACCACCTTCGACTTCACCGCGGACAACGACGGCGGGGGCAAGCCGGACCGCCCGGACGGGGTGCGGAAGTACAGCCACATCCGGCTGGCGCAGCTCGCGTACTCCGGCAACCCCATGGGGGCTTACGAGCAGGCGCTGGCGCGGAACAGCCTCGACCTGGTGGTGGCGAACCCGCGATACCTGAGCACCCTGGAAGGAGCGACGGCGGACACGCCGAAGGTGGTGTACACGAACGTGTCCAACCTGTACGGCCCGCTGCTCACCGACTGGCTGGCCTATGCGGACAAGACCGGGGCGGACCGCGAGGCGGCGTTCTTCCACGTGTCGCGGGCGACGGCGTTCACCGGGGCCAGCCCGTCGTCCATCCCGGTGAACCAGTTCTGGGGGGTGTACCGCGGGGCGGCGACCGGCGGGGCGCTCACCGACCTGACCGGCGAGGCCCGCGGCACCCGCCCGGCCGGGGTGGGGTTCGGCACCGCCGGGCAAGCCATCAGCGTCGGCTGGACGGACCGCTTCCGCGAGATCAACGTGGTGCTGAACACGCCGGCCAGCGGGTGGGTCGGGCGGTACGAGTACGTGGCCGAGGTGAACCCCGACGGCACGCCGAAGACGTGGAAGACGCTTTCCCTGCTGGGCGATGGCACCGCCGGGTTCACCCGCAACGGGCAGATCACGTTCGACCCGCCGCGGGACTGGAAGGCGGCGAAGCTGTCTGCCGCCACGCAGCACCTGTACTACGTCCGCGTGGTGACGACCGCCGGCACCGGGGCGAACGCCAAGACGCTGCTCGGCCGCGACTACGTGAACGCCGCCGGCCGGGCCAGCGGCACCATCCCGGCGTTCGACGCCGCCGCCGACCGGGACGGCGACGGGTACCTGAACGCCGCCGAGTACGCCGGCCGCCGCAGCGGGTTCGACGCCCGGTTCGTTCACGAGAGCCGGCTGTTCTACCCGTACTACGGGCAGATGCGGTTCGTCACCAACCCCGGCAGCGTGCCCCTGCACCGCTGGGCGGCCGACTACCACGTCCGCCAGTTGGCCGTCACCCCGAACGCCGACGGGTTCTTCGTGGACAACGCGCACGGCAAGCTGCCGTTCGCCGGCACCCCCGTCATCGAGGCGACCGACACGTTCACCGACGACATGGCCGACGTGATGGCGTCCATCACCCGCGCCGTGCCGGGCAAGTGGGTGGTGGCGAACACCGCCGGGTCGATCACCGAAGGGGATTCGATCGCCGCCGCCAGTACCGCCGCGTTCGAGGAGTTCGTGCTGCGGCCGAACGACGTGAGCTGGACCGGGTTGGAGGACATCGCCGACCTGGTGAACGGGCGGCTGGGCGCGGACTCGCCGTCCCCGTACCTGATGATGGACAGCCACCCCGGTGCCGGCAGCATCACCACCGAGCGGACGCGGATGGGCACGCTGGCGTACTACTACCTGCTGGCCGACCCGGAGAAGACGTTCCTCACGTTCTTCGGCGGGTACGCGCCGGCGGCGGCGTGGAGCCGGGTGTTCGTGCCGGCGGCCACCACCGACGTCGGCCAGCCGACCGGGGCGATGACGGTGTTCGCCACCGGCACCGACCCGGCGAACGCCGCCCTCACGTACAAGGTGTACGGCCGCGACTACGGGAACGCGAAGGTGCTGTTCAAGCCGAAGTCGTACACCCTCGGGAAGGGCACCGGCACCACTTCCGACGCCACCGCCACCACCCACGACCTGGGCGGGAACTACCGCCAACTGTACTCGGACGGGTCGCTCGGGGCGGTCATCACCCGCATCTCGCTACGGAACGGCGAGGGGGTGGTGCTGATGAAGGCGTAGGTGCTGCTCGGGTGGCCGACCGTCTCCGACGGTCGGCACCGACTCCCGGAGGGAGTCGGCCACCCGGCGTGCCGATCGGCTCGCGTCACTTACCGCGGTCACTTCTTCTTCGCCACCGGCAATTCCGCGTACACGATCTCGTCCCCGTACAGGCTCTTCGCCGCCGCGATCACCTTCCCCTCGTTCGAGATCACCTCGCTGAACCCGTACCCCCGCCACGCCTGCTTCTCGTCCACGCTCCAGTTCGCCCCGACGACGTGCAGCTTGAACGGCTTCACCCGCTCCGGCAGCTTGTGCAGGAACCAGTCGGCCGGGTGTTCAGTGTCCACCCACGCGATCGGGTATAGCAGCGCCCACAGGTCTTTCCCGTCGTACTTCTCCAGGATGGTGTGGATGTCGAAGCAGATGCCCAGCCCGACCCGCCCGTACTCGGTGTCGTAGGTCTGCACCCCGCGGTCGCCGGCGGTGGCCCACGACTGCTCCGGGTGCGGCCACGGGGTCAGCTTGCGGTAGTGCGCCACCACCTCGCCCTTCGGGTTCGCCAGACACACGGTGTTGAAGTACCGCGGGCCGCCCTTCGCCTTCTCCACCTCCAGGAACGGGATGGTCAGGTACACGCCCACGTCCTTGGCCAGCGCGGCGAAGTGCTTCACGCTGTCGCCGTCGATGGCCTCGGCGTGGTCGGCCGGGTCTTTGCTGTTGAACTGCTTCTCGATCGGCCAGCCGGCGAGGTGCCAGTTCGTCTTCAGGTCCTGCGACAGGTAGCCGGTGATGGCCGTCTCCGGCAGGACGACGATCTTCGCCCCGCTCTTCGCCGCCTCCTTCACCAGCCGGGTCAGCTTCTTGGTGTTGGCGGCGGTGTCGCCCAGGTCGGACGAGCACTGCACCGCCGCCACCTTCACCGTGGT
>JALHQU010000144.1:15733-17486 GCA_022841795.1 Fimbriiglobus sp. | reverse complement strand
CGCGGTCCTGACGGACCGCTCGACCGCGACCTACCAGACGGCCATGGACGCTCACGCCCACCCCTTCCCGGAGGTGCGGCATGTGCCCGCCTGACCGACTCTCGAAATCAGCCCGCCGCCCCGCCGCCTCGCTGATCGAACTGCTGGTGGTGATCGGCATCCTGGCGGTGATGATCGCCCTGCTGTTGCCGGCCGTGTCGAACGTGCGGGAGACGGCGCGGGTGATGACGACGACCAACCACGAGCGGCAGATCATCCTGGGCGTTCACCAGTTGTCCGCCGCCCAGGACGACCGGATTCGCAACCTGCCGAAGAACTCCCCCTTGCCCAAGCCGGTGTACTACGAGGAGTCGATCTTCCGGCTCATCGTGCCGTACGTGTACATGGAACTGACCCTGCCCCCGCCGGGGTCGAGCCGGGCGGAAATCCTGCACTACTACAGCCCGCAGGTCAAAGTGTTCACCGACCCCATGGACCCGTCTCTGACCGACGAGTTCGTGATGTCCAACAAGAGCCTGAGCGCGGGCGAACACCGGATGGCGAGCTACGCCGCCAACATCATGGTGTTCGACGGGTTCATGTCCATGACCGGGTCCGTTCCGGACGGCACGTCTAGCACCCTGGCGTTCACCACCCACTACTTCCACTGCGGCGGTACGCGGATCAACGAGAAGTGGGGCATGGTGGACTGGGGGAGTGTGTCTCCCGTTCCGAAGGCGACGGTCGAGAACCGCCGGGCGACGTTCGCCGACGCCGGCTGTCGGGACGTGGTGCCGGTCCGCGACCCGGCCACCGGGCGTACGGTGGCGTCCCGCCGCGGGGCCACGTTCGAGATTCGCCCGCCTGTGATCGACGCCGACTGCCGGCTGCCCCACGCCCTGTACTCGCGGGGGATACAGGTGGCCCTGTTCGACGGCAGCGTGCGGACCATCCGCCCGGGCATCGACGAGTCCGTGTTCTGGTCGCTGGTCACCCCGAACTGGGGCGAAATCGCCCCGCTACCGGACTGACCAGCCGCCACCCCGCGGCTGAAAATGAAAACGGCCGGGGGGAACCCGGCCGCTCGCGGGGTGGACGTCCGCTGTCACTTGTTCTCGTCCATCGGCTGCATCGGGTTGTTCACCGGCGGGGCGGCGCCTTTGACCGGCCGGTCCCACGTCGGGATGGGCGCCACCTTGGTCGCCGTCACCGCCGGCGCCTCCGCCTTGAAGTCGTACTCATTCAACTCCAGGCAGATGATGCCGACGCCGATGGCGAGCGACACCACCGTCAGGACGAGTAGCGCGGTGTACCCTTGGCTGACCTGCTGCTTCCGCGGGTCGGGGTCGGTGCGGTTGGCCATGTGCGGAACCCTCCGGTTGATTCGTTCCTAGTTCCGAAGCTCCGCCTCGGGGTTGAATGGCGAAGCCGCGAGCGGCTTCACTGCCCGCGGGGGCCGACCTTCACCTCGCCCATGTTCACCGTCACCTGCTGCGGCGCCTTGGCGTAGTGGTCGGCATCCATGTACAGCACCACCGCGGCGGTGAGCAGCGCGAGCAGGGTGATGACCCCCAGCCCGACGTAGATGTCGTTCCGCGGGCGGGCGAGTTCCTCCTCGCCCGTTCCGTCGTCGGCGTAGTCGTCTACTTCCTCTTCCGCCTCCTCGTCGTCCTCGTCGTCGTCGGCGCGGCCGCGGCCCTTCTTCTTGCCCGGCTTCACGTCGTCGTCCGACGGCTTCTTCTTCTTCTTGGCCACGGGGAACCTCCGGAGCGGG
>JALHQU010000144.1:0-15633 GCA_022841795.1 Fimbriiglobus sp. | reverse complement strand
GGTCACTGGTTCTCGACGGTGTCGCCCTTCTTCGGGGCGTACTGGCCGGCCACCTTCTGCCCGAACGCCGGGGTGAACGTGCCGGCCGACGCCTGCGGGTCGGTCTTGGTGACGGTGACGGTGCCGATGAAGTACGGGGCCACGTTCCGGCTCACCCGGTACACCTGGCCGACCTTCACCCCGGCGTTCAGCCCGCCGTCGAACGCCAGCACGTCGTCTTTGGCCTCGATCACCTGGCCGCGGAACGCCACCGCACCGCCGGCCGCCCCGCCGCGAGCGCCGGCGGCGTCCTGCGCCGCCTGTAGCTTGTTCGTCAGGTCTTCCACCGCCTTGGCGAACGTGGCCCGGTCCAGCAGGGCGTCGGCCATCTTGTTCAGCGACACCTGCGACTCCGACTTCGCCTGGTCGCGGGCCACGGACAGGGTGGCGTTCTCCTGGGTCAGCTTGTCCACCTGGTCCTGCACCTTCTTGATGCTGACGTCGTACTGCTTCTGCGCCGGGGTGAGCTGGGCGGTGGCGTCGGCCATGCGGTTGCTGCTGGCCAGCAGGTCCTCGTACTTCTTCTGGGTGGTGGCCAGGTTGGCGGCGATGGCCTTCACCGAGTCGTCCGCCGCTTGTTGGCGGGCGTCCACCGCCTGCCGCTCCAGCACCAACTGTTTGATCCGCTCGTCGGCCAGCTTGGCGCTCTGGTCGGCGTCCTTGCGGGCGGTCTCGTACGCCTTCTTCCACTCGGCGCGGGTGGAGTACAGGTTGGCCGTCAGGTACAACCAGGCGACGGACAGGAAGAACACCAGGATCGCCATGATCTTGCCGAGAATGGTCATCGGTCGGTCCTCCGCGGCGGGTGCGGCGTCGAAGTCGGGGGGTTTAGCGGGCGGGGTTGAGGGTGAGCGTCGCGGTCGGCGGGACGGCGTCGGCCTTGGTCGCCCCGAGTTCGGCCAGCCGGCCGGTCAGTTGGCGGTTCCGCCGCTGGAGGGTGGCGGTGCGGTCGTCCCAGCTCACCCGCAGGTCGGACGAGTACTCGGTGGTGACGATCAGCCCGTCCAGGATCCGCCGCAGGCGGGCGGCGCGGGTGTCGTGCGCCAGGATCTCGTCGCTCAGCGTGTCCGACTCCTTCACCTTTTGGGTGATGCCGGCCACCCGCGCCTGGATCTTCGAGCTCTCGTCCTGCAACTCCTTCTGCATCGCCTCCACCCCCTTGAGCGGGGTCTTGTCGATGCCGACGATCTGCCGCCCCTTATCCAGTTGCCCCCACAGCACCCGGCGGACGCGGGTCAGGCCGGTCGGGTCGTTCGGGTCCGGCCCCTGGGCGCGGGCCTCGTAGATGTCGTAGAAGGTGCCGGTCTCGGCCTCGCTCAGCCGGGCGGCGATCTTCTTTTTGATGTCGGCCAGCCGGGCCTCGGCGGCGGCCACGGCGGCGAACTCCGGGGCGACGGGCGTTTGCGCCACGTTCGCCTCGGCCTGCAGCCGCTTCACCTTGTCGGTCAGCTTCTCGCCGGCCTCGTCCATTGCGTCGTCCGGGTTCTGGCGGTTCAGGTACGCGGACAGCGACCACGCCAGCACGCCGACGGCCACGAAGGCGTTCAGCAGGACGAGCAGCTTGCCCACATTCGTAATCATGACGCACGGCCCTCGGCGGACGGTCGGTCGGGGGTTGGGCGGCTCACTTGCCCGCCGCTTTGCGGCGCTCGGCCTGGATCAACTGCTCTTCGAGGTCGAAGTTGGCGTTCAGCAGCGCGCCCACCTGCTTCTGCAGGTCGAACACCTGCTGCTCGAACCCGGCCAGCTTGGCGGATTGCGCGTCCGTGTTCACCTGGTACTGGTCGGCCTGCGCCTTGGCGGTGTTCCGCTGGGTCCGCCGCGCCTCGTTCATCTTCTCCAGGTGGGCGTCCGACTCCTCCAGCGCGAGGCGGTTGCTCCGCTGCTGCACCACCAGCCGGTCGATGTCCTTGGCGGTGTTCAGCTGCTGCTCGTACCGCACCACGAACTGGGCCAGTTCGGCCTCGATCGACCGCTCGTACCGCTCGGGCATCACCTTCAGCCGGGCCACCCGGTCGTACAGGGCGGCGGCGTACCCCTTCAGCCCGAGCACCAGCGCCGCCCGTTTCTGGGCCGGGGCGGACAGGTCCAGGAAGGCGAGCAGCGCCCCCGCCCGGCGACGGCGCTCGGCGTCGGTGGCGGAGGCGTTGCCCGGCGCCGCGATGGCCCCGTCCAGCTTGTCTTGCGCGGCTTTCAGGGCGTCGAACATGGCCTGCTTCTGCACCACCGCCGCCTGCTGGAAGGCGTCGAACGCGGCGTCCCGCGCCTTGCGGGCGTCGATCACCGCCTTCTGGTGGGCTTCGGCGTTGGCCGGGTTGGCCGCGTCCGCCACCTCGTTGAACTTGCGGGTGACGGTGCCGGCCGCGTACCCGGCGTACTTGCCGGCCTGGTTCGGGTCGGCGGTCGCCTCCTCCAGCCAGCGGCGGAACGTACTCCGCTCCTCGAAGTCGTCGGCCAGCAGGGTGAGCGGGCCGGGGGTGAGCCGGCCGTCCGGCCCGATGCTGCCGATCAGGAACTGCAGGCACGCCCGCGGGTCGCCCAGCTTGCCGCTCACCGCCGACTCGAACTGCTTCTTCACCTCTTTCACGTCGTCCACCACGGACACCGGCGGGTTGGCGGCGGTGTACTCCCCCTTCGCCCCGCCGAACACCTCCTTCAGCACCTTCACCGGCACCTCGGTGGACGTCCGCCCGGAGCCGGTGCGGATGGCGAACGGCACCTTCGCCGACTCGTTGTTCCAGTCCACCGTGCCGGCCCCGTCCAGCGGGAACCCGTCGGCGATCAGGGTGTGCTTCGCCTGGGCCACGTTGTGCTGCTGGCGGTTAGCCCACGCCGTAGACGCGAAGTACGCCACCCCGGCCGCAACCAACAGGTTGAAGAACAGGAGGACTTTGCCCAGGGTGCTCATGACTGGCGGTTCCTCACTGCCGTGAAAGCGCGGCCCGTGGGTCGATTGTGCCGGATCGCCCCGACCTTGACAAGCGCCCGGTTCGGGTAAACGGCGGGAGATTGGCGGGCGAGGTGGCGCCACCGGAACTGGCAGACCGACGAGACGCCGCCCCCCCCGCCATCGTAACAGGCCGGACGCCCGGTCCATACCCCCGGCCGGCGATTTCTGGCAACACCGGCCATTTTTCCGCTCTGTGACTGCCGCATGAACTATGCTCGTTTTGAAGAATTTGCCGGGCGTAGGGACTGCGCCCGGACCGAACCCTGGTGCCCTGCATGTCCGCCCGGTCGCTCACCCTCCCCGAGTTGGGCCAGTACGAGTTGCTCGGCAAGATCGCCGAGGGCGGGATGGGGGCGGTGTACCGCGGCCGGCACAAGGGCGGCGGGCCGGTGGTGGCGATCAAGGTGCTGCCGCCGGAGACGGCCCGGAATCAGCTGCTGTTGAAACGGTTCGAGCAGGAGTTCCGGGCGGCGACGCTCATCGACCACCCGAACGTGGTGAAAGCGATCGAGTATTGTGGCACCCCGCCGGCCCCGTTCCTGGTGATGGAGTTCGTGGACGGGTGTACGGTCGGGGAGCACGTGGACCGCCGCGGGGCGATGGGCGAGCTGGACGCCGTCCACGTCATCCGCCAGGTGTGCGACGGGCTGCACTGCGCCCACAAACAGGGGCTGATCCACCGGGACGTGAAGCCGGACAACATCCTGCTGACGCCCGACCTGACGGCCAAGATCACCGACCTGGGGCTGGTGCGGGACGTGGAGTCGGACGAGAACCTGACCCGCACCGGCCGCGGGCTGGGCACCCCGCACTTCATGGCCCCGGAGCAGTTCCGCAACGCCAAGAGCGTGGACGCCCGGAGCGACGTGTACGCGCTCGGCGCCACCCTGTACATGATGGTGACGGGCAAGGTGCCGTTCGACAAGTGCAGCCCGCTCGACTGCTGGGTGCGGAAGTCGAAGGACGACTTCCCGACGCCGAAGGCGGTGGCCCGGACGGTGTCCGACCGGCTGGACTTCGCCATCCGCCGGGCGATGCGGGCGAACCCGGCCGAGCGGCCGAGCTCGTGCCGCGAGTTCATGGAGGACGTGCTCGGCGGGTCGTGGACGGTGCGGCCGTCGGCCGATCGGTCGTCCATGCGGCTGGCCCCGCTGCCCACCCCGGACGGGCTGTGGTACATGGTGTACTACCAGGACGGGCAGCCGCGGACGGTGAAAGGGGACACGGACACCATCCGCCGCAACGCCCAGGGCGGGGCGCTCGGGGATCTGGGGGCGGTGCTGGTCAGCCGGTCGAAGGCCGGGCCGTTCGCCCCGCTCAAGAACGTGCCCGAGTTCCGCGACCTGGTGTGGAACGGCGGGTCGGGCACCAAGATCACCCCGGTGCTGGCCGCCCCCAAGTCGCACCAGTTCCCGCCCCGCTCGCCGTCCGACGACACCCCCGCCCCGGCCCCGAAGTCGCGGACGGAAGAGCTGGTCGAGGTGCCGCTGATGACCGAGCAGACGCTCGAACTGGGGTCGGCCGAGCGGCCGACCATCAGCACCACCCGCACCCGCATCTCCCCGATCGCCGCCGTGTCCTCCACGCCGTCGCCGCTGGCCGCGTACTGGTGGCTCATCCCGGTGGTGGCCGTCGCCGTCCTGCTCGGGGCGATCATTGGCGCCCTCATCCGCTGACGACCCGCACTTTTTCGGGCATTTTCCCGGCCCGCCGATTTATGAGGAACCAACTCACTTTTCAGGTGTCCAATCACCTGCCGCCGCGTCGTCGTGCGCGGTTGTGCGGGTTGTGCCGGTCGGAATTTCCTTGCCGGCCCTCTCTCACCCGGTTTTAATGTCGGCTAGTTCGCGTACACCACCCAGACTCTTCACCCTGGTTGCCCACCATGGTCGTACAGCGTCTCTCCAGGCCTCTGGCCGCGCTCGTTGCCGTTTTTGCATTCGCCGGCGTCAGCCAGGCCCAGCTCACCGACTACACCTGGACCGGCGGGGGCGGGAACAACCTCTGGAATAACGGGAGCAACTGGGCGTCCTTCCTCCCGGGCGGCATCCCGAACGACGGCACGTCCAACGCCATCTTCAGCGGGGCCGGCGGCGGGCAGACGAACATCAACCTGGCCGGCAGCCCGTTCCAGCTGAACCGGCTCACGTTCGATACCGCCTCCGCCGCCTCGTACAACATCGGCGGCGGGGGCGGCGGCACCTTGGTGTTCAGCGCCGGCCCGTTCGACCCGGCCGAGATCGTGATGAACGCCTCGGTGGTGAACGCGCAGACGATCAGCGGCGGGATCAGCCTGGCCAGCTCGCCCGTCGGCGTCACCCAGAACTCGGCCGCCACCCTGACCGTCACCGGCATCATCTCCGGGGCGAACAGCCTGACCAAGACCGGCACCGGCCGGCTGATCCTGACCCGCGAGAACACGTTCACCGGCGGGATGTTCGTAAACGGCGGCACCCTCGAACTGAACGAGGTGGGCGGGGCGGCGGACACCGGCGTCCTCCGCGGCACGGCGACGGTGAACAGCGGCGGCACCCTGCTGCTGTCGTCGGTGAACGCCCTCGGGTTCGGCGCCAACCGGGTGACCACCCTGAACGTCAACGGCACCGGGCTGGTGGACACCACCGCCGCCGGCGACCAGGGGTGGGGCATCGCCGTCAACATGACCGGCGGGGTGCTGCGATCGAACGGCGGGGTGAGCGACGCCGCCGCCGCCTCGTACTACTCGCTCGGCGGCGGGTCGGCGGTGAACACCCTGGCCAGCGCCACCACCGCCGTCGTGTCCGGCCGCATCAACCTGCGGGAGGGGAACGCCGGGAACACCCTCACGTTCACCACCGCCGACGGGGCCGCCGCCACCGACCTGAACGTGACCGCCGCCGTCACCGAGGGCGGCGGGGCGCGGAACATCGCCAAGGCCGGGGCCGGGGTGATGCAGCTGACCGGGCTGAACACGTACACCGGCACGACGACCGTGCTGGGCGGGGTGCTGAGCGTGTCCGACCTGACCATCGGGGCGGCCAGCCACATCGGGAACAACGACGGGTCGGCCGGGTTCCTGGTGCTGAACGGCGGCACCCTGCGGTACACCGGCCCGGCCCTGAGCACCACCCGCGGGTTCACCGTCGGCACCGCCGGCGGCGGCCTGGAGGCGAACGGCAGCGGCGCCCTCACCGTCGCCAACACCGCCGCCCTGGTGCTGGCCGGCACCGACACCGCCCGCACGTTCACCCTGGGCGGCACCAGCACCGCCGCCAACACGTTCGACGCGCTGATCGAGAACAACGGCACCGGGGCCACCAGCCTGGCGAAGGCCGGGGCCGGCACCTGGGTGCTGACCAACGCCAACACCTACTCCGGCACCACCTCCGTCCTCGGCGGGGTGCTGAGCGTGTCGGCCGACGCCAACCTGGGGGCGGGCACCGCCTCGAACACCCTGATCCTGAACGGCGGCACCCTGGCGTCCACCGCCAGTTTCACCCTGAGCACCGCCCGCGGCATCGCCGTCGGCCCGACCGCCGGCAGCGGCGGCGGCACCATCAACGTGGCCGAGTTCACCACCCTCAGCTACGGCGGGGTGATCGCCAACAACGGCGGCGGCACCGGGTCGCTCACCAAGGCCGGCACCGGCACCCTGCTGCTGAGCGGGAACAGCACCTACGGCGGGGCGACGAACCTGACCGCCGGGGTGATCCAGATCAACACCGCCAACGCCCTGCCCACCGGCACCACCCTGGCGATGAGCGGGGCCAGCCTCTTCGAGCTGAACGGGAACGACCAGACCCTCGGCGGGCTGACCGGGGCGTCCGCCACCCAGATCGTGCAGAACGGCGGCACGTTCGCCACCCTGACGGTGAACAACGCGGCGGCGAACACGTTCGGCGGGGTACTCGGCACGTCGTCGGCGAACACCTTCGCGCTGGTGAAGGGCGGGGCCGGGGTACTCACCCTGACCGGGGCGAACGTGTACACCGGCAGCACCACCATCCTGGGCGGGGTGCTGAGCGCGTCCGACCTGACGGTCGGGGCGGCCAGCCACATCGGGAACAACGACGGGTCGGCCAACTTCCTGGTGCTGAACGGCGGCACCCTGCGGTACACCGGGGCGGGGGCCACCACCGGCCGCCTGTTCACCCTGGGCACCGCCGGCGGCACCATCGAGGCGAACGGCAGCGGCGCGCTGGTGTTCGACAGCACCGGCTCCGTCGTGCTGACCGGCACCGACGCCGCCCGCACCCTCACCCTCGGCGGCACCAGCGGCGGCGGCCTGGTGAACGTCCTCACCCCGATCCTCGGCGACAACGGCACCGGGGCCACCAGCGTGGTGAAGGCCGGGGCGAACACCTGGGCGCTGGCTGGGGCGAACACGTACACCGGCACCACCTCCGTCCTCGGCGGGGTGCTGAGCGTGTCGGCCGACGCCAACCTGGGGGCGGGCACGGCGTCCAACACCCTGACCCTGAACGTCGGGGGCACGCTGGCCACCACCGCCACCTTCGCCCTCAGCTCCGCCCGCGGGATCAGCCTGACCGGCACCGGGAACGGCACGATCAGCGTGGCGGCCGGCACCACCCTCAGCTACGCCGGGGTGATCGCCGGGCCGGCCACCGCCACCCTGGTGAAGGCCGGCGCCGGCACCCTGGTGTTGAGCGGGAACAGCACCTACGGCGGGGCCACCAGCCTGACCGCCGGGGTGATCCTGCTCGGCAACCACGACGCCCTGCCCACCGGCACCACCCTGGCGATGAGCGGGTCGAGCGAGCTGGTGCTGAACGGGTTCAACCAGACGGTGGCCGGGCTGACCAGCTCGGGCACCGCCCCGCGGGTGCGGAACGGGTCGTCCAGCGCGTCCGTCCTGACGGTGAACAACGCGGCGGCGAACGTGTTCGGCGGGGTGCTCGGCGGCCCCGGCACGGACGACAACACCTTCGCGGTGGTGAAGGGCGGGGCCGGGGTGCTCACCCTGACCGGCACGAACACCTACGCCGGCAGCACCACCATCTCCGCCGGCGCCCTGAGCGTCACCGCCGACGCCAACCTGGGCACCGCCCCCGGCACCGCCACCGCCGGCCACCTGACGCTGAACGCCGGCGGCACCCTGATCGCCGGCGGCGGGTTCACCCTGAACGCCAACCGCGGGGTGGCCCTGACCGGCAGCGGGGCGGCCACGTTCAGCGTGGCGGCCGGCACCCTCACCTACGGCGGCATCATCGCCGGGGTGTCCACCGCCGACTTCACCAAGGCCGGCGCCGGCACCCTGTTCCTGTCCGGGGCGAACACCTACGCCGGGAACACCAGCCTGACCGCCGGGGTCATCACCCTGGGCGCGACCGACGCCCTGCCGACCACCACCGTGCTGAACATGACCGGCACCAGCACGCTCAACCTGAACGGGTTCAGCCAGACGCTCGCCGGGCTGACCGGCCCGGCGAACACCCAGCGGGTGCAGAACGCCGGCGCGGCGGCGGTGCTGACGGTGAACAACGCGGCGAACAACACGTTCGCCGGCATCCTCGGGAACACGGCGGCGAACAACTTCGCGGTGGTGAAGACCGGGGCGGGCACCCTCACCCTGGGCGGGGCGAACACGTACACCGGCACCACCACCGTGGCCGCCGGGGTGCTGAGCGTGGCGGCCGACACCAACCTGGGCACCGCCCCGGCCACCGCCACCGCCGGCCACCTGACGCTGAACGCCGGCGGCACCCTGGCCACCACCGCCACCCTGACCCTGAACCCGAACCGCGGGGTGACGCTGGCCGGCAGCGGCGACGCCACCGTGGACGTGGCGTCCGGCACCACCCTCACCTACGCCGGGGTGATCGGCGGCGGGGCGTCGGCCAACCTGACCAAGGCCGGGGCCGGCACCCTGCGGCTGAACGCGGCCAACACCTACGCCGGGGCCACCAACCTGACCGCCGGCACCGTCCTGCTGGGGGCGGACAACGCCCTGCCCACCACCACCACCCTGACCATGACCGGCACCGGCGGACTGGAGCTGAACGGGTTCAGCCAGACGGTGGCCGGGCTGACCGGCACGGTGGACACGCGGGTGCGGAACACCTCGGCCACCGCCGCCACCCTGACGGTGAACAACGCGGCCAACAACACGTTCGCCGGGCGGCTGGGCGGGAGCAACAACTTCTCGCTGGTGAAAGGGGTGGCGGGCAGCGTCCTCACCCTGACCGCGGACAACACGTACACCGGCACCACCACCGTGGCCGCCGGCGTCCTCCAGATCGGCGACGGCGGCACCACCGGCACGCTCGGCGGCGGGAACGTGACGGTGAACGACCGCCTGTGGTTCAACCGCAGCAACACGTACACGGTGGCGAACGCCATCGGCGGCACCGGCAGCGTCGAGCAGAACGGCACCGGCACCACCGTGCTCACCGCCAACAACACCTACGCCGGCACCACCAGCATCAACGCCGGCACCCTCCAGGTGGGCGACGGCGGCACCACGGGTACGCTCGGCGGCGGGGGCGTGGGGAACAACGGCACCCTGGTGTTCAACCGCTCGGACGACGTGACCGTGGCGAACGCCCTGAGCGGGTCCGGGGGCATCGTCAAGAACGGCGGGAACGTGCTCACCGTCACCGGCTCGAACAGCGTCACCGGCACCACCACGGCGAACGCCGGCACCCTGCTGGTGAACAGCTCGCTGGCCGCGGTGGTCGTGAACAGCGGGGCCACCCTGGGCGGCACCGGCGGCGTCAGCAACGTGACCGCCACCAGCGGGGCCACCGTGCGGGCCGGGGACGCGACCGCCGCCGGCACCCTCACCCTGGCCGGCTCGCTCACCATGTCCGGCGGGTCGATCCTGGGGGTGCGGATCACCACCGCCGGGGACGGGGCGGCGGCCAACACCGGCGGCAGCACGGACGCCGGCGGGGTGCACAACAAGATCGCCGGCGGCGGGTCGGCCACCCTGAACAGCCTGCTGAACGTCCTGGTGGACGTGACCGGCTCGACGTTCACCTACAACACCCCGCAGAGCTACCGGCTGATCACCGGGGTGGGCGACCAGAGCGGGCTGAATATCACCGACCCGGCCCGGTTCACGTTCGTCGGGCTGACCGGCGGGGACACGTTCAACGTGATCGACGTGTCCCTCCGCGGGGACGCCGGCGGGAACGTGTTCCTGAACTTCACCCCGGTGCCCGAGCCGGCGACGGTGCTGGGCGTCGGGGCGGCGGTGCTCGGGCTGGGGGCGGCCGTCCGCCGCCGGCGGACGGCGACCGAAACGCTGGCGGCGTGAACCGATCTGCCACCGGCTTCACGGCACCGGCCCAGCCGGTGCCGTTTTGTTTCCGCACCTCGGCTGTCTAAATTAACTCCGGTCGATTCAACCACCCGTGGACCCGCCATGACCCCGCTTCTGCTCGCCGCCCTGATCGTCTCGCAGCCGGCCCAGCCGCCCGCCCCGCCGCCGGCCGATTGGCAAGCGGCCGAGGGCAAACACCTGACCAACATCAAGCAGGTGACGAAAGACTTCGTGCGGGCCGGCGAGGGGTACTTCAGCCCGGACGGCAAGCTGGTGGTGTACCAGGCGGAGGAGAAGGACACCGGCAACCCGTTCTACCAGATCTTCGCGCAGGAGCTGGCCACCGGGAAGAGCTGGAAGGTGAGCCCCGGCAACGGCCGCACCACCTGCGCGTACTTCCACCCGACCGGCAAGCGGCTCATCTTCGCCAGCAGCCACGAGGACCCGGACACGGCCAAGCACCAGGCGGCCGAGTACAAGCAGCGGGAGGAGGACAAGAAGAACAACGTGCGGCGGCGGTACAGCTGGGACTTCGACCCGTTCATGAAGATCTACGAGGCGGACCTGGACGGCGGGAACCGCAAGTGCCTGACCCCGGCCGCCAAGGCGTACACCGCCGAGGGCAGCTACAGCGCGGACGGCAAGAAGATCGTGTACAGCAGCGGGAACGCCGGCGACGTGCAGTTGTACATCATGGACGCCGACGGCAAGAACCCGAAGCAGATCACCACCGCCAAGAACTGCTACAACGGCGGGCCGTTCCTCTCCCCGGACGGCACCAAGGTGATCTTCCGCTCCGACCGCAAGGAGAAGGACCGGCTGCAACTGTACGTGGTGAACGCCGACGGCACCGGCGAGAAAGCCCTGACCGACAACGACAAGTGGGTGTACTGGGCGCCGTACTGGTACAAGGACGGCAAGCACATCATCTACACCGCCGCCGACCACGGCGACGAGAAGGCGCGGCCGAACTACGACCTGTACTGGATGAACATCGAGACGGGCAAGACGACCCGGCTCACCCACGCCCCCGGCCAGGACGTGCTGCCGGTGTTCAGCCCGGACTCCAAGAAGGTGATGTGGACGAGCAGCCGCGACGGCCGCAGCCCGACGCAGCTGTGGATCGCCGACTTCACCCCGCCGACGGAGTGACTCGTTAGCCCGACGCGCGAGCGAGGGGCGAACCACCTGTCGGGTACGGTGGTGCGCCCCTCGCTCGCGCGTCGGGCTAACAGGCGGTCGATGGGATGAAGCGAGAACGCCGGCCATCGGCGTCCGTGTTCGACCGTCCCGATCACTCGCGGTGACGCCGATGAAGCTCGCCCTGATCCTCGGCGGGTTAGTCCTGGGCGGGCTGGCCGTCTACCTGCTCGCGGCGTGGGCGCAGCGGCGGGGGTGGATCAACCTGCGGGCGTCCGGCGGCGGGGTGACCGCCGGCCTCGCCCAGGTCGGCCAGTTCGTCGATCCGCCCACCCGCCACGTCGTCCAGGTGAAAGAGCAGAAACCGGCCGACCGCGAGGCCCCATGCGATCCCGTTCCGCCTTCCTCGTCCTGATCGCCGCTGCCGCCCTGGGCGTGTCCGCGCCGGTGCCCAAGTCCCTGCCGGCCGAGTGGCGGATGCTCGGCGGCGGGCCGGGGCGGAACATGGTCAGCCCGAACGCCGGCCCCCTCCCCGCGGCGTTCGACCCGGACACCGACAAGCACGTCCTGTGGAAGGCCGACCTGGGCTCCCGCAGCTACTCCCAGCCGGTGGTGGCCGGGGGGCGGGTGTTCGTCGGCACCAACAACGAACGCCCGCGGAACGCCCGCGACACCCGGCGGGTGGACGGCGAACTGGAGGGGATCGACAAGGGTGTGGTCATGTGCTTCGACGCCCGCACCGGCAAGTTCTTGTGGCAGGCGGTCCACGACCCGCGGCCCGCTGGGCCCGTAGCTGGGTTCATCAAGGAGGGCATTCCCAGCACCCCGGCGGTGGACGGCGAGCGGGTGTACTACCTGAACAACCGCTGCGAGGTGGTGTGCCTGGACGCGAACGGGTTGGCCGACGGCAACCAGGGCGACCAGACGGAGAAGTACACCGACGCCACCGACGCCGACGTGGTGTGGACGTTCGACCTCGTCAAGAAGTGCGGCGTGGTGCCGCACTGCGTGCCGGCCAGTTCCCCGCTGGTGGTCGGCGACGCGGTGTTCGTGGTCACCGGCAACGGGGTGGGCGAGGACCACCGCGAGGTGGTGAACCCGGACGCCCCGAGCCTGGTCGCCCTGAACAAGAAAACCGGCGAGCTGCTGTGGTCCGACAACTCGCCGGGCAAGAACATCCTGCACGGCCAGTGGTCCAGCCCGGCGTACTCGGCCGAGCCGGTGCCGCAGGTGATCTACGGCGGCGGGGACGGCTGGCTGCGGGCGTTCGACCCGGCGTCCGGCAAGCTGCTGTGGAAGTTCGACGGCAACCCGAAGGCGGCGGAACACAAGCCCGGCGGCGAGGGCACCCGCAACGACTTCCTCGCCACCCCCGTCATCCACGCCGGGAAGTTGTACGTCGGCACCGGGCAAGACCCGGAACACTTCACCGGCTCGGCCGACTTCTGGTGCCTCGACCTGAAACGGGCGGTGGAGTTCGGCAAGACCAACCCGCACCACGACGTGTCGGTCGTCGAGGACTGCTTCGACCCGGCGGACAAGCGGAACGCGAAGTCGGCGCTGGCGTGGCATTTCGGCGGGAAGAACCCCCGCCACCCCCTCCGCGACTACACGTTCGGCCGCACCCTGAGCACCGCGGCCGTGGCCGACGGGGTGGTGTACGCGGCCGAACTCCGCGGGTTCCTGCACTGCCTGGACGCGGTCACCGGCAAGCGGCACTGGGTGCTCGACCTGAAGAGTTCCATCTGGGGCAGCCCGCTGGTGGCCGACGGGCGGGTGTTCGTGCCGACCGAGACCGGCGACCTGTTCGTCCTCAAGCACGAGGCCAAACCGTTCAGCCACGACGCCGAGGACGAGCGGGCGAAGGGCGCCGACGCCGCCGACGCGAACAAGCGGTACCGGGAGGCGATGAAGAAGGTGCAGGACACGGTGGTGGTGAAGAAGGTCGAGTTCCCGCAGTGCCTCCGCAGCCCGCCGACGGCGGTGAACGGGATGCTGTACGTGGCGACGGAGACCACCCTGTACGCCGTCGGCACCCAAAAGTAGCCGGCCCACGCAGTGGGCCATCGTCTTGGTGAACCGCGGGCGTCGTGCCATCGTCTGGGTGAACCGCGGGCGTCAGCCCGTCGGGTGTGCTACCCACCCGACGGGCTGACGCCCGCGGTTCACCCCCCGCCGGTGTCGCCGGCTCCGACAGTCGGGAATTCCGACGACCGTCGGCGGGCGCTTTTTCCACCTTGTACTTCCCTTTGTCCGTTCCGTCTGGCTACACTCTGGCCGCGAACGTCCCGTTCGCCCCGGCCACTCACGTCTTCGCCCGGCCGGTTCCGTCCTGTCTCCACACGGAGGTCTGCGCCCATGAGTATGGCAAGCGAGTTCAAAGCGTTCATCATGCGGGGGAACGTGGTCGATCTGGCCGTCGGGGTAGTGATCGGTGCCGCGTTCAGCACCATCGTCACCTCGATGGTGGACGACATCCTGATGCCGCCGATCGCCTCGATCACCGGCGGCATCGACTTCTCGGACAAGGCGATCGAGCTGCCCGGCCAAATGAAGAACGACAAGGGGGAACTCATCCCGGTGATGTGGCGGTACGGCAAGTTCGTGCAGGCGATCATCAAGTTCCTGATCATCGGGACGTGCCTGTTCTTCATCATCAAGGGGATGAACCGGCTGTCGCGGAAGAAGAAGGAGGAGGAGAAGCCGGCCGAGACGAACAGCACGGACAAGCTGCTGACGGAAATCCGCGACGAATTGAAACGCAAGCCCTAACGTCAGCTAGAATTGGACGACCGGCGGGGTGTCCCCCCGCCGGCCGGCTCCGACGCGGCCCCAGCCCACCCGTGCCCCGTGTCCGACGCGGCGTTCCTGTCCACCGTCGCCCAGCTCCTCGGCGTCCTGCTGATCGCCGTCTTCCTGTGGCCGTTCACCCGCGTCGTCCGCGCCCGCTTCCTGGTGTACTGGGCGTGGGGGTGGACGCTGCTCGCCCTGTCCCTGGTCGCCCTGTTCGTCTCCACCCGCCTGCCGACCGGCCCGCCCGTCTCCGCCGCCCGCTCGGCGTACTGCCTGCTCCAGTACGGGTTCGCCTTCCTGGTGTGGGCCGGCTGCCGGGACGTGCTCACCGGCCGGCCGCTGCGGCGGGCGGACGCCCTGCCGGCCGCCCCGGCGGCGGCGTTCGGGCTGGCCGCCCCGTGGCTCACCCCGTCTTTGCCCACCCTGTACGGGTGGCACGCCGCGGTGATGGTCGTGTTCCTGGTCGCCGCCTTCGGCGAGACGCTGCGGCGGACCCCGCCCGACGGCCCGACCCCCGGCCTGCGGGTGTTCCAGGCGTTCCTGCTCGGGCTGGCCGCCCTGCTCCTGCACTACGCCGGGCTGATCGGGTGGATGGCCGTCAGCGGCGGGCAGATGCGGCCGGGGTACATGCTGTACTCGTCCCTGTACGACCTGTTCTGGCAGGCCGGGCTGGCGTTCGGCATGGCCACCATGGCCACCGAGCGGCTACGGGCCGAGCTGCAGGCGGCGAACGACCAGCTGGCGGCGGCGGTGGCCGAGCTGGAACAGGCGTCCCGCACCGACCCGCTCACCGGCCTGCTCAACCGCCGCGGGCTGGACGACCTGCTCGCCCGCCCGGACGCCGTCCCCGCCGGGGTGCTGGCGGTGATCGACGTGACCGACCTGAAGCCGCTGAACGACCGCCTCGGGCACGCCGCCGGGGACGTGGCCCTGCAGTTGGTCGCCCGCGGCCTCCGCACCCTGTTCCGCGTCACCGACCCGATCGTCCGCACCGGCGGGGACGAGTTCCTGGTGCTCATGCCCGGCGGCACGGCGGACGAACTCGCCCGGCGGATGGAGGCGCTCGACCGCACCCTGCTCGGCCAGCGGCTGCTGCCCCACCCGGACCCGACCGACCTGAAGGTGGCGTGGGGGATCAGCGGGTACGCCGACCCGGCCGCCGTGCCGGACGCCATCACCCGCGCGGACACGGCCATGTACGATCAGAAGCGGACGCGGAAGGGCGACTCCGACCGCGGCCGGGCGACCTAGCGGCATGTGACAGCTCCGATGCGGGGCGCAAGCCTTCACCCCTCCCCGTTGGGGAGGGGTCGCCGGCCGAGCGGAGCGAGGCGGCGGGGGTGGGGTTTTGCGGCGCCCAGGAAATGCCGGCCGGGGGTGGTGGTGTGGCGTGAACCGGGGTGTGGGGGTCGCAACCGCCGCCGGGTGAAACAACAACCCCCGCGTT
>JALHQU010000143.1 GCA_022841795.1 Fimbriiglobus sp. | reverse complement strand
CGGCGGAACCGGGACGGACACGAACTGCGGCTCCGGCGTCGGCTTCAGCACCCAGCCGGCGGCCGCACCCAACAGGAATACGCCGACCACCCCGGCCGCGATTGCCGTGCGGCGGACCCATACCCCCCGCCGCAGCGTGCGGGTGCTGGCGCGGAGCAACTCGCCCCGACGGGCGGGGTTCGCCGGCTCGCCGGGGGTCGGGGTGAGTAGCGGGGCGAGGTCGTCGGGGGGTGGGTTCATGGGTGCCATCTCTTTCGGGTGGCCGACTCCCTCCGGGAGTCGGTCCGACCCGCTCTCGGCGAGAGCGGGCCACCCTAGCCGATCCGTTGGTACGCCTCGCGGAACGCCTGTCGCGCCCGCGCCAGCACCGACTCGACCGCCTTCACCGATTCGCCGCCGGCCGCCGCCATCTCGCCCACGCTCAGCCGGTCGAAGTACTTCATCCGCAGGGCCAGTTCGTACCGCGGGGGCAACTCGGCCAGTGCCAGGGCCACCCGCTCCGGGTCGGCGTCCGGCTCCGGGCAGGCGGGTTCGGGCACGGCCACCAGCGGCCGCACGCGGGCGGCGTACCGCAGCCGCTTCCGCACCAGCGACCGGGCCACGTTCGCCGCGATCCCGCACACCCAGCCGGCGAACGCCGAGCGGGCCGGGTCGAAGGAGCGCAGCTTGCGGGCGGCGGTCAGCCACGTCTCCTGGATCACCTCGTCCGTCAGGTCGTCCCGCCCGCCGCACCGCCACCGGGCGTAGCTGTGGACGGTGTCGAACGCCCCGTCGAACAGAGCGCGCCACGCCGCGGCGTCGCCGCCGGCGGCGGCCGCCCGCAGCGCCCGCTCGCGGGTGCGGTCGGAGGGGTCGTCCATACGCCGGGTATTGTCCGCCGGCGGGGGGAATCCTTCGCGGGAAAATTGGAAGACCTCACCCCCCGGCCCCCTCTCCCTGTTTCCGGAGCTTCCGCTCCGGCGGGAGAGGGGGAGAAAGAAGAGGAGGCTGGTCTTCCGACCCTCTCCCGCCTCGCCGGAGGCGAGGGAGCAGGGAGAGGGTGGCGAGCGGAGCGAGCCGGGTGAGGTCTTCCGCCCGAACCCCCCACCACCCGCTACCACACCCGCCGTTCGACCACTTCATCCAACTTGTAACAGCCGCACCACCGGCGTACAGTAACCAGTGTTCCCGTCCGCCGAGGGGCCACCCGCCGATGGATTCGCCGGCACCGCCGCCCCGCCGCTCCGTGCTGTTCGTGTGTACCGGGAACACCTGCCGCAGCCCGCTGGCCGAGGCCCTGTGCCGGCGGATGCTGGCCGACCGCCTGGGGTGCGAGCCGGATGAGCTGCCGGCCCGCGGGTTCGCCGTGGCCAGCGCCGGGGTGATGGCCTACCCCGGCGACGCGGCCAGCCCGCCGGCGGTGGACGTGGCGGCCGAACACCGGGCGGACCTGACCGCCCACCGCAGCCGGCCGGTGAACCCGGAGCTGCTGGCGGCGGCGACGGACGTGATCGCCATGACCCGCGGGCACCTGCTGGCCCTGCGGGCGGCGTTCCCGGCGGTCGGGCCGGAGCCGGTGCTGCTGTGCGACGCGGACGACCTGCCGGACCCGATCGGCGGGGACGCGGCCGAGTACCGGGCGTGCGCCCGGCTGATCGCGGGCAACCTGGATCGGTTCATCAAGGGGTGGCTGGGGTCATGAACATCGCCGTCGGCAACGACCACCGCGGGGTGGCGGCCAAACAGAGGCTAATGGACCTGCTGTCCGGCATGGGGCACACGGTGGCCGACCTGGGGGCGACCGGGGCGGCCAGCTCGGACTACCCGGACTACGCCCTGCCGGTGGCCGAGGCGGTGGCCGGCGGGGCGGCCGACCGCGGGGTGCTCATCTGCGCCACCGGGCACGGCATGTGCATCGCGGCGAACAAGGTGACGGGGGTGCGGGCGGTGAACTGCCGGGACGTGGTGGACGCGGAGATGAGCCGGCTGCACAACGACGCGAACGTGCTGTGCCTGTCCGCCGACCTGGTGGGCGAGGACGGCATGGGGCGGGTGGTGAAGACGTGGCTGGACACCCCGTTCGAGGGCGGGCGGCACGCCCGCCGGCTGGACAAGATCGCCGGGTACGAACAGAAGCGGTGACCAGTCCGTTCAGGCGCACGAACCCCGGGCTGACACCCGGGGTTCGGTCGTTTACACTCCACGGCGGAGGACTTCGACATGACCACCGCACTCCCGCCCCGGCCCGGCCCGGACCCGACGGGGCTGACCGTCGAGCAGTTTCACCACCTGGGCGAACTCGGCCTGTTCGAGGGCCGGCGGGCCAGCCTCATCAACGGGGTCGTCATCGAGGAAGGGCCGATGAACCCGCCGCACGCCATCGCCGGCACCAAGACCGAGGACCTGATCCGGGACGTGTTCGGCCGCGGGTGGCACGTGCGGGTGCAGAAGCCGCTGGTGGTAGGCCAGACGACCGACCCGGAGCCGGACGTGGCGGTGGTCCGCGGCCGGCCGGGGGACTACGCGGCGCACCCGACCACCGCCGACCTGGTGATCGAGATCAGCGACACGTCGCTGGCGCACGACACGACCACGAAGGCCGAACTGTACGCCGCCGCCGGGATCGCCGACTACTGGGTGCTGGACGTGGTCGGCCGGCAACTGCACGTGTTCCGCGACCCGGTGCCGCTGCCCCAGGGGTTGGGGGCCACCGCGTACCGCACGCACCTCACCTTCGGCACGGCGGACTCGGTCAGCCCGCTGGCGGTGCCGGCGGCCGCGGTGTCGGTGTCCGACTTGCTGCCGTAGGGTCACGCCGGGCCGAGCGCCCGCAGCAGTAGGGCGAACCGCTGCTCCGTCTCGCGACGGTCCACCACCTTCAGCGCGTGGATGACGCCGGGCACGAACAGCAGGGCGGTCAGCCCCAGGTTGGCGAGTACTTCGGCCGGCCGGCCGTAGGTGAGCACGGCGAGCGGCGGGCAGACGACGGCGAGAACGGTTTGCACGACACTTCCTCCGGTGGGCGATTTCCCCCACCGTACCCGCCCCGACATGAACGGACGCTGAGGCCGCGGTGAGCGGGCGATGAGAGCGGAATCCGGGCCGTTTGGCATAGCCCCTGCGTTATCACGTCTCATCGGGCCGTCCGCCCGTCGCCTCCGGATCGCCCGCAGGAGTAACACCATGAATACGCACGACTTGAATCGCCAACCGACCACCCGGCTCGGGTGCGAGAAGCTAGAAGCCCGCGAGAACCCGGCCGGGAACGTGATCGCCACCATCCTGCCGGACGGGGTGCTGTACCTCCGCGGGGACGCGAACAACAACCTGGTCAGCGTGCAGCAGTACGCCAACGGCGACCTGTTCGCCTACGGGGTGGACGGCACCACGGTGAACGGCCAGTCGATGGTCTACATCGGCAACGGGTACCCGACCGGGGTGGCGTTCGTGATGGACGCCGGGAACGACCTGCTCGAGATGATCGGGGTGCGGACGAGCGGCGGCATCTGGGGCCAGATGGGGAACGAGAACGACGGGCTGGCCCTGTACAACGTGATGGCCGGCGCGCTGCAACCGCTGATGGAGGGCGGGGACGACATCGTGGTGACGGACTCGGTGTACATCTGGGGGTACTGCGAGATCAACGGCGGCGCCGGGTTCGACACCATCGACTACCGCACCTACGGCATCTACGCCCCGTCGTACTTCGCCCTGCCGAACATGGAGAAACAGGTGGGCGGGCCGTACGGGTACTACTGAGCTACACGGCTACAGGCAATCGGCCTCCCGGGATCGGGAGGCCGATTGCGTTTTCACTTCTTCGGCGGCGGGGTGAGGTAGCCCGGCAACGCCTTCGCGTCCAGGTCCACCTTCGCCCCGCCCTTCGGCACCTCCGCCCCGGCCGCCCACAGGATGCCGTTCACCACGAACCGCCGGTAGCCTTCTTCGGCGAAGCTGGCGTGCAGGTGCCCGCCGGTGAAGGTGAACGCCCGGCCCGCCCCGGCCGGCTCGAACGCCCACGCCACCACGTCGTCGGTGCCGGTCGGCTTGGCCGTCGCCTTCGGGTTGCTCGTCCGCAGCAGCGGGGTAATGTGCTTGTCGGCGAACCGCAGTTTCGTCAGCCAGCCGTCGTCGATCTTGAACGGCGTCACCCCGCGGGTGATCGGGTGGTCGGGGAACTGCTTGAACTCCGTCACCCAGTGGGCGCGTTCGGAACGCCCCTTCTCCCACGCCCCGCCGGCCAGCCCGCGAGCGCGGTCGCCGAAGTCTTTCGGGTAGTCGGCGACCTGGTGCAGCTGCACCACCCCGCACCCGCCGTCGGCCAGCTTCCGCACCTGCTCGAACCGCCCGTCCTTCAGCAGCGGGTGTTTGTCCCCGCCGTCCAGGAACAGCACCACCGCCTTCGCCCCGGCCAGCGTGTCGGGTTTCTTCGGCCAGTCCGCGGCGTACACCGGGGCGATGCCGTCGGTCTGCCTGAGCAGGTCGAACAGGACGTGGCAGGCGGCCGGGTAGTCGTGCTCGCCGGGCTTGTAGTAGTTCGACCCGGCGACGAGGACGACCTTCGCCGCCTTCGGGTCTTTGGGCAGCTCCTCCACCGGCGGGGCGGCGGCGAGCGGGGCGGCGAGCAGGCCGACAACGAGAACGAGGCGGTACACGGGAGAGGCTCCGAGGAGTTGTGGCGAGTTGGGAGCGAGTTTGGTGAGCCGGGAGCGTGAGCGACCGGAGGATTCAGAACTCCGGTCGCTCACGCTCCCGGCTCGCCAGCACGCTCCCAGCTCGCCTTATTCACTTCGCCGGGCCGAAGTCTTGCGGCAGGGTCCGCCAGCCGCTGTGGATGTGGTTGGCCGGGTTCTTCGCCGAATCCCCCTGCACGTTCAGGAACTCGATCACGAACGTCGGCCCGTGGACGCGGTAGGTGTACGGCTTGCCCGGCTTGTCCTCCTCCACGCAGTAGGCGAAGTACACCTTGCCGGGGCCTGCGTCCTTCACCCGCTTCAGCTCGCCCGCCGCAACGTCGCCCGGCAGCCGGTCGGCGTAGGCCTCAATCAGCTTCGTGAGCGTCTTGTTCTGGTCGTCGGTGAGTTTCGTCGCCGGCAGGCCGACCGGGTCGCCGACGCCGGCCTTCGGCTGCCCCTCCTTGATCTCCGGGAACTGCTTCGCCTGCTTCGCCGCCTTCTTCTGCTCGTCGGTCAGGCTGCCGATCAGTTCCCTGGCGATGTCCTCGGTCTCGGCCAGCATCCGCTGCCCCTTCTTCGCCCCGGCCTTCACCTCCGCCGGGTTGGACGCGAACAGCAGTGGGGTGGCGCTCACCACCTCGCCCTTGTCGATGGTGTAGTTCACGCTCAGGTGGTGCCCCTCCACCCGCCAGCCCCACTTGCCGGTGGCGCTCGGCTCGCCGAACACGCTGACGAAGTACCAGCTCGGGTTTCGCACCATCGCCCCGCCCTTCCCTTCCAGCTCCAACAGCAGCCCCTCATTCGCCATGATGGCGTCCGCCTGCTTGTACCCCTTGGCCGACAGCCCGGCCCGCAGCAGGTCGGCCACCGCCGCCTTCTGCTTGTCCGTCATCTTCTCCAGCCGCAGCCCCTTGCGAGTCGGGTTCTTGTCCCTGTCCTGTTGCGGGGTGAAGAACCACGCCTGGCGGTGCGGGTCGTCGAACCCGAACGTGGCCGCCTTCTTCTCGTCCGCCGACAGGGTGGCGAGGAAGGCGGTGGCGGCGTCGGCCATCTTCGCCCCGCTCGGCTTGGCCGACTGGCCGACCAGCAGGGCGCCGCCGAGCAGGCCGCCGGCGGCGAGAAGCAGGACGAGGCGGGGGAGGGTGCGCATGGGGGACCTTGGTCGGTTTTTCTCCCCCCTTCCTTCCCAGGGAAGGGGGGCCGGGGGGGTTAGGTTCTTCAACCCCTCCCCCCAACCCCCTCCCCCACAGGGAGAGGGGGAGGAAGAGGGCGGCCGGGGGTGAGGGCATCACACCCCGCCCAGAATACGATACCTCGGGCCGTAGTTCACCCGCTTTTCCCTCCGAGTTCGCCATGCCTGCCGACCCGGTCCGCGTGCTGGTCATCGACGACGACGCCAAGCTGGCGGCCACCATCGCCGAGAGCCTGGAGCGGAAGGGGAACGCCGTGACGCTCGCCAGCACCGGCAAGGCCGGCGCACAGCGGCTGGAGACGGACGAGTACGACGTGATTCTGACCGACCTGCGGATGGCCGACGTGGACGGGCTGGGGGTGGTGAAGAAGGCCCGCGAGTTCCAGCCGGACGCCGAGGTGGCGGTCATCTCCGGGTACAACGACGTGCGGACGGCGCAGGAGGCGATGAAGCTGGGGGCGGCGCACTACCTGCTCAAGCCGATCGACCTGACCGAGCTGCGGGCGATCGTCGAGAAGCTCGGCGAGCGGGTGCGGCAGGCGCGGGAGAACCGCGAGCTGCGGCGGCAACTGGACGAGCGGTTCGGGTTCGAGGGGGTGATCGGGAACAGCCAGAAGATGGCCCGCGTGCTGCAACTGCTCAAGGCGTACGCCCCGGCCCCGGCGCCGGTACTCATCCTGGGCGAGGCCGGCACCGGCAAGGAGCTGGCGGCGAAGGCGCTGCATGTGAACAGCCCGCGGAAGACCAAACCGTTCGTTGCGCTCAACTGCGCCGCCCTGAACGACAACCTGCTGGACGACGAGATGTTCGGGCACGAGCCGGGGGCGTACACCGGCGGCGACCGGCTGCGGAAGGGGCGGTTCGAGTACGCCAACGGCGGCACCCTGTTCCTGGACGAGATCGGTGACATGCCGCTGTCACTGCAAGCCAAGCTGCTGCGGGTGCTGGAGAACGGCGAGGTGGTGCGGATCGGGGCGAACGAGCCGATCCGGGTGGACGTGCGGGTGCTGGCGGCGACGAACAAGGACCTGGAAAAACTCGCCGAGGAGGGCAAGTTCCGCTGGGACCTGTACCAGCGGCTGAAGGTGGGCGTCATCCGCCTGCCGTCGCTGCGGGACCGCCGGGAGGACATCCCGCTGCTGGTCAACCACTTCATGAAGGACCTGACCGCCAAGTACGCCAAGCGGATCACCTCGCTGGCCGAGCCGGTGTGGCGGGCGTTCGCCGCGTACCACTGGCCGGGGAACGTCCGCGAACTGCGCAACCTGCTGGAGAGCATGGTGCTGTTGGACACCGACGGCGAGCTCGGGGCGGACGACTTCCCGGAGGACGCCGGCCCGGTGCCGGTGGGCGTGGGGAGCGGCCCGCTGGCGCTGCCGGCGGTGTCGGCGGACGGTTCCCGCGGGAACGGAATGGTGCAGGACTACCTGATCGGCCGCCCGCTGGCGGACGTGGAGCGGTACTACACCGAGCGGGCGCTGGAGCTGACCGGCGGCAACCGCGAGGAGGCGGCGAAGATGCTCGACATCGGCGAACGCACCTTGTACCGCAACCTGCAGAAATGGAAGAATGAGGACGAGAAGAAGTGAGGCAATAGGGGCGACTGACATTGCGAGACCCCACGACAGGGGCGATGGTATTCACGGAGCAGGAAGCCGAGATCGCCCGACTAAAAGCGGAGTTGGACGCGCTGAAGAAGAAATAACCCCAGCGGAGGTCCACCGTGCCCACCAAGAAGCAGCTCGCCAACCTGAAACGGTCCGTCGCCGCCCAAGTCGCCGAAGGATTCTCCGAGTGGGACGAAATCGCGGTCGGGTTCAGTGAAAACCCGGACGAAGAGGAGTTCGGCGAACTCGACGATGCACTGATCGAGCGGCTCGTGTTTCAGGCCGTCCGTGCCCACCATGTGAAGCAGGCGAAGTGGGCGACGCCGACCGACTGCGACAAACTGGACGCCGCGTTCAAGACACTCGAACGAAAGGGAATCGTCGCCCGGCAGCACTTCACCTGCTGCTCGAACTGCGGGCACTACGAGATTCAGGACGAGATCAAGGCGGCCCGCAAGAAGCGGAAGGTGATCGGGTACGCCTTCTACCACATGCAGGACACCCAATCGGCGGTGGACGGCGGGGGCATCTACATCAAGTACGATGCGACCGAGAACGACGAGGTCAAGAAACGGCTGATCGGGCAGAAGATCACGGACGCGCTTTCCAGCTCCGGACTGAAGGCGGACTGGAACGGCGACCCGAACACGGCGGTGTTCGTGAAAGTGAAGTGGCGGAAGCGCCGTAGCGACACCCTGCCGAACGGGAAATGACAATGCCCCGCATCCGCCAACTGCCGCCGGACGTCGTCGCCAAGATCGCCGCCGGCGAGGTGGTGGAGCGGCCGGCGTCGGTGGTGAAGGAGTTGGTCGAGAACGCGATCGACGCCAACGCCTCCCGCATCGACATCGACTTGGAGCAGGGCGGCACCGAACTCATCCGGGTGGTGGACGACGGCGGCGGGATTCCGGCCGACGAGTTGCCGCTGGCGTTCGCCCCGCACGCCACCAGCAAGCTGGAAGACGCCGACGACCTGTTCGACCTGCTGACGATGGGGTTCCGCGGCGAGGCGCTGGCGTCGATCGCCGGGGTCGCCCAGGTCACGCTGCAATCCCGCCCGCCGGGCCAGCCGACCGGGGCGGAGATCCGCTGCAACAACTCGCAACTCTCGGAGGTGCGGCCGTGGGGCGGGTCGCCGGGCACCCGCATCGAGGTGCGGCACCTGTTCTTCAGCATCCCGGCGCGGAAGGCGTTCCTGAAAAGCGTGGCGACCGAACTCGGGCACGTCACCGAGGTGGTCACCCGGCTGGCGCTCGCCAACCCGACGGTCCACATCGTGCTGCGGCACAACGGCAAGCTGGTGTACGAGATCCCCGGCGCGGCCGGCCTGACCGACCGCATCGGCCTGTTCTTCGGCGGGGACGTGCAGGACGCGCTGTACGAGATCGACAGCGGGCCGAACGTGATGCGGGTCCGCGGGTTCGTCGCCGACCCGAAGTGCGACCGCGGCAACCCGAAGCTGCAGTACCTGTTCGTGAACGGCCGCTGGTTCCGCGACCGCAGCATCGGCCACGCCCTCCAAGAAGCGTACCGCGGGCTGCTCATGACCGGCCGGTACGCCGTCGGGTTCCTGTTCCTGGACGTGCCGGCGGCGGCGGTAGACATCAATGTCCACCCGCAGAAGCACGAGGTGCGGTTCCGCGAGCAGTCGTCGGTGTACGCGCTCGTGCGGAGCGCGGTGAAGGCGCGATTGTTGAAGGAAAACCTCGTCCCGCTGCTGAAGGTGCCGGAGCAGGAGGCGCGCGAGTACGGGCCGTTGCCCCCGCCGCAGTGGGATCTGAGCCCGCCGCCGGCCGCGGCGCCGAATTTGTTCAGCCCGCGGCGGGAGATCGCCGAGCGGACGGTGCCGCCGTGGGAAGCCGGGACGGACCTCATCCCCAGGCCCCCTCTCCAGGGTGGAGAGGGGGAGAAAGAGGAGCGGTCTGTCTTCGCCGCGACCTCCGGGAGCGGTGGTAGCTCGCCCGCTCCCGGAGGTCGCGGCGAAGACACCAACCCGGCACCCGCTGTTGAACACCCCCTCTCCACCCTGGAGAGGGGGCCGGGGGGTGAGGTCTTCCCGAACATTTCCCTCCCCTCCCTGCCCCCCGGCTCGGCCCTCCAGGTCCACGACTCGTACATCGTCCTCGAAACGCCCGACGGCATGCTCGTCATCGACCAGCACGCGCTGCACGAACGCATCCTGTACGAGCAACTGCGGCGGCGGATCAAGGACGGCAAACTCGAAGTCCAGCGGCTGCTCATCCCCGAGCCGATCGACCTGACCGCGGAACACGCCGCCCTGGTACTCGAAGTGGCCGACGACCTCGCCCGGCTCGGGCTGGAGGTGTCCGACTTCGGCGGGAACACGATCCTGCTCGGCAGCTACCCGACGCTCCTGTCCCGCCGCCCGCCGGCCGTCATCCTGAAAGGGGTGATCGACCACCTGCTGACGAAGGACCGCCCGCCGTCGAAGGAGGTGCTGCTCGATCACCTGCTGGCGACGATGGCGTGCAAGGCGGCGGTGAAGGCCGGCGACCGGCTGACGCAGGAGGAGATCGCCCACCTATTAATGCTGCGGCAGATGGCCGACGACTCGCACCACTGCCCGCACGGCCGGCCGACCTCGCTGCTGTTCAGCCGCCAACAACTGGACAAGCAGTTCGGCCGAATCTGAAACCGCGGCCGGCCCGCCCTCGTCTTCCTTTCGTCCGGTGTCCGCCGCGGAGGTTCGCATGTCCCGCCGGTCCCTCCCGCTCGTCGCCGTACTGTTGGGCGTGGCCGTCGCCCCGGCGGTGTTCAACAAGCCGATCGCCCTGCACGACGCCATCACCGGCCAGGATCTGATCTTCGTCGCCGCCGTCGATTCGGTGGACGCGGACAAGAAGACGGCGGTGTTCAAGGTGACGGACGACCTGAAGGGGAAGTGCGGGATCGCCAAGATTTCGCTTTCACTCGTGTCCACCACCGAGCCGGCGAAGAAGGGCGACCACACGAAGGTGATGCTCGACCGCCTCGTCCCCGGCCGCACCGTCATCTTGTTCGCCAACCAGAAGGACGGCAGCTACCCGACGGTGGCGTTCGTCGAGGGGACGTGGTTCTCACTCAAGGGCACCGCCGACGCGGACGGGAAGACGGTGCGGTGGCAGTTCCTGTACTGCGAGCCGGCCCTGCGGGGCACGTTCAAGGGCACCAGCGACGAGCTGAAGAAGCTGACCGCCGACGTGCTGGCCGGCAAGGCGAAGGCCCCGCCGCCCGACCCGAAGGAGCCGCCGGGGTTCGGCCCGCCGGCGGAGGAGGACAAGAAGAAGGAGGAGCTTGTTCAGAGACCCCTCCCCCCGGCCCCCTCCCCCAAAGGGAGAGGGGGAGTCTACGGTGGCCCTCCGTTCGCCGTCATCCCGTCCACCGTGTTCGTCGCCCCGCTGGCGGTGCTGGCCGCCCTGTTCCCGGCCACGTTCGCTGGCCTCGCCAGCGGGTTCAAGCGGTGGCGGGCGTTCCTCACCGTGGTGAGCGTGAACGGGCTGCTGGCCGCCGCCTACTTCTTCCTCCGCGAGTACGCCGCGCTGCCGGACTCCCCGCTCGCCGGGCCGACGGCGGCGGCCGTGTACCTGCTGGCGGTGGTGGCGGTCGGCCTCGTGTGGGCCGGGCGGCGGTACCGGAGTGCGGCGAAGTTGGACCCGGCCGTCACCGACCCGCCCACCCGCCGCGACGTGCTGGCCGTCCTCGGGTTCGCCGCCGCGTCGATCGTGGTCGTGGTCGGGGTGGCCGCAATCGCCAACTGGATCACCACCGGGTCGCTGTTCGGCCTGCGGTTCGCCGACCTGACGAAGCTGCTGTTCGAGTTGCCCACCCGCGAACTCACCGCCGCCATCGTCGGCCTGCTGGCGGCGGCCGGCTACCTGGCGTACCGCGCCGCCACCCGCCACGCCGACGGCCCGCACCCGGTGCGGCTGAGCGCCCCCGGCGAGGCCGTGGCCCTCGCCGCGATGCTGGTGTTCGGCACGGTCACGGTGGTGAATACCGTCCCCCGCAGCGGCACCGCCACCACCGCCGTCGAAACCTCCGGTGACACCGCGGTGTCATCACCCGCCGTCAAACTCACCGACGCCGCCGTGTGGTTCGAGACGGCCGACATCAGCGAGGCGTTCTCCGGCGTCACCGTCACCGCCGACCGGGTGCTGGTCGGCGGGGTGCGGCGGAAGGGGTTCGAGTCCGCCGGCGTGCTGGTGTGCATCGACCGGGCCACCGGGAAACAAGCTTGGGCGTACACCGACGCGGACATGAAGACGGTGTACAGCACCCCGGTGGTGGCCGGCGGGCGGGTGTTCGTCGGCGAGGGGCTGCACACCGACCCGGACTGCCGGCTGCTGTGCCTGGACGCGGCCACCGGCCAGAAGCTGTGGGAGAAGCGGACGACCAGCCACACCGAGGGCGCGCCGGCGGTGGCCGACGGCAAGGTGTACTTCAGCGCCGGCGACGACGGCCTGTACTGCCTGACGGTGGACGGCGGCGAGGTGTGGCACTTCCGCGGGCGGGAGCAGGGGCTGCACATCGACACGCCGGTGGTGGTGGCGCACGGGCGGGTGTACGCCGGCAGCGGGTACCAGACGCTCGCCGCCTTCGCCCTCGACGCGGCCACCGGCCAGGTGGTGTGGCGGAAGGAGTTGACCCTCCGCTCGTTCGGCCAGCCGCTCGTCCTCGGCGACAAGGTGATTTATGGTCTGGGCACCGGCAACCTGAGCTACGACCTGAGCACCGAGCCGGAGCCGGGGCGGGCGAACGAGGTGAAGCCGGCCGGGGCGGTGGTGTGCTTCGACGCGGCCACCGGCGACGAGGTGTGGAAGCACGACCTGCCGCGGTCGGCCCACACGCAACTGAGCGCCGACGGGCGGGCGGTGTTCACCGCCTGCCGCGACGGGTGGGTGTACGCCCTCAGCCGGGCCGACGGCAAACAATTGTGGCGGTTCAGCTACGCCCAGCCGCTCACCGCCGGCACGGCCACCGCCGCGTACACGAGGTTCGGGTTCGGCGTGGCGGTCTATGTCGCCAGTCCGACCGGCGGGGTGTACGCGCACGACCCGCTGTCCGGCAAGCTGCTGTGGTCGCGGGACGTGCGGCAGTTGGCCGAGCGGGAGGTGGAGGTGATGGCCCCGCCGACGCTGATCGCCCTGGCCGACGGTGGCGAGCGGCAGGTGTTCGCCCCGGTGTCGTTCACCCACCGCAACACCGGGGCGAAGACGGCGGCGGTGGTGCGGTTCGTGGACCGGGCGGCGGAGTGAGGGTATCATCGGGGAGGGAGGGACCGCCATGACTGTTCGCGCTTTGTTCGGCTTGCTGTTTGCCGCCACACTTGCCCCCGCCGCCCCGGTGCCGGGGGCGAAGTTGACGAAAGAGCAGGCGGCGGAGTTCGACCGGCTGTGGGAGCGGGCCGCCCGATGGGACCGACCGGACGACGTCAAACTGGCCTGCCGAATGCTCGTCCAGCCGAAGGCGGCGACCGAGTTTCTGAAGGGCAAGTTGCAGCCGTTCACCCACACCGTCAAGCAGATTGAAGACCTGATCGCCAAGCTGGATTCGGAGAAAGAATCCGAGTGGAAGCCGGCGTTCGAGGAGTTGCGGGTGTACGACGTGCGGCTGGGGATGACCTTGCTCGAAGGGTGGGAGTTGGCGAAAACGGCTCGGCAGAAGAACCGCCTCTGCCTGATCTGGCACCTGCAAGGTTTTGGGATGCCGGTCCGCGACCGGGAGAAAGAGCTGGAGCGGCTTGAGGGGTGTACGTTCGCCCTCGTTCCGCCAGCCCGCGGGCAGACGAAATGGCAGGTGCACGCGAAAGGCCCGTCGCACAACCACTACTGTGGAATGGAACTGAGTCTCGGCGAGTGGGTGAAGACCAGCGACAACGCCTTCGACCGCCGCCGCATCCACCTGGGGTTGCAGATCCTCGAACAGATCGGCACGCCGGACGCCGAGGCGGTGGTGAAGCGGATGACCACCGGGCACACGGACGTGGGGCCGACGAAAGACGCGGTTGAGGTCGCCGCCCGGCTGAAGGCGAAGCCGGCGGCCCCCGCCGAATCGCGAATGGTCGTCGGCTTGCAGATGCTCCGCTCCTGGCAGAGCCACGAGACGAAGCACCTGCCGGACGACATCGCCCTGTTCCTCGCCCGCCCGGATCGCGCCATCGCTTTCCTCAAGCCGAAGCTGTGGCCGCTCAAGTTGGACCCGAAGCGGGCCGAGCGGTTGCTCACCGACCTGTTCACCGACAACGAGAGCGTGTGGAAGCCGGCGTTCGACGAGCTGACGCGGTACGACTTCCGACTGGCCCTGCCGCTCCGGGAGGTGTGGGCGAAGGCCGAAACCCCGGACCACCGGGTGCGGCTCAAGCGGCTGTTGCTGAATGAGGCATCTCCGGACGACAGGTTCTGTGACTACCGGCTCACTTCGGAGGCGGGGGATGACTACCTGCTGCTGAGGCGGGAAAAGCGGGCCGGCATCCCAGACGACCAGTTACCCGAGGGACTGGCGGGATCGTTCAACGGGGGGACGGGCGTATACGAGGAGGTGTCGCGGATCGGCAGTTGGTCCCGCGAGGAATCCGCCATCCACATCCTCGACGCCATCGGCACGGACGACGCGCTGGCGGTCATCAAGGACATGGCGACCGGGCACCCGGACGCGGCGCCGACGAAGGCGGCGGTCGAGGTGCTGAAGCGGCGGTCTGGTAAGTAGTAGGCACACTCCGTGTGCCGTTCTGATGACGGCACACGGAGTGTGCCTACTACTGACTCACCCCCGGACGGTAAGCACCGGGCAGGGGGCGGTGCGGACCACCTTCTCGGCCACGCTGCCGAGCAGCAGGTGCGCCAGCCCGCCGCGGCCGTGCGTGCCGATCACGATCAGGTCGGCCGCCGCCTCCTTCGCCGCGTCCACGATCTCCGCCGCCGCCGACCCGATCCGCACGTCCCCGGTGGCCGTCAGCTTTTTCTCCGCGATCATTTTGTCCAGCGACTCGCGGCCGGACTTCACCAGGTCGTCCATGTCCGGGGTGGCCACCGGCACCGGCATCACCGCGTCCGGCATCGCCAGGGTGAGGTCCGGCACCACGTACAGAAGGCTCAGGTCAGCCCGCAGCTTGTCGGCCAGTTCGGCGGCGTAGGCCACCGCCTTGTCCGAGCAGTCGCTGAAATCGACCGGGGCCAGGATGCGGCGGAGGGAGATCATCGCAGGCTCCTGCGGGGTGCGTAACGGTATTGTATCCGCGGGTGCAGGCCGGCGGGCGGGCGGGTATCATCGGGGAATTCGGAGGAGCGTCATGACCCTCGCGTTCGCGCTGCTCGTCGCCACCACCGTTCCCGCCGCCCCGGTGCCGGAGCCGAAGCTGACGGCGGAGAAGGCGGCGGCGTGGGACAAACTGTGGGTGTACGGCCCCTACTGCCCGCTCCTCTGCCACCTGCTGAAGGAGCCGCGGCTCGGGGTGGTGTACCTGCGGGGCAAGCTGACGCCGATCCGGATGGGCGAGGCCGAGGCGAAGGACCTGCTCGCCAAACTGGGCAGCCACACGGAGGAGGAGTGGCAGGCGGCGTATGGCGTGCTGGTGATCCGCGACGTGCGGCTGGCGATGCCGCTGAGCGACGCCTGGGCCGAACTGAAGACGCCAGAGCAGCGGCGGCGGCTGGCGATCGCCGTCACCTACTGGGGGCACCGCGCCGCGTACGCGTCGGAACTCAGCCGGATGGTCAAGTACGGTGACTACACTCTCGTCCCCCCGGAGAAGCCGGGTGCCGACTGGCACCTGCGGTGGGACGGCTCGATGCCGCCGAGCCACACCAAGGTGTCGAACGACCTGGCCGGGTGGCAGGCCGAGGACCGCAACGCCTTCAACGGCGGCCAGGTGCGGCTGATGCTGCGGACGCTGGAGGCGATCGGCGGCCCGGAGGCGCGGGCGGTGGTCGAGAAGATGGCGACGGGCCACCCGGACGTGGACCTGACGAAGGAAGCCGCCGCGGCCGGCAAGCGGATGAAGGCGGCGGGGCCGCCGGCGGCGGATTCGCGGATGGCCGCCGGGCTGCGGATGCTCCGCTTCTGGCAGCGGCATCTGGACGACGGGCACAACCCGGCCGACCTCGCCGCGTTCATGGCTCACCCGGATCAGGCGGTGGCGTTCCTGCGGGCCAACCTGCGGCCGCTGAAGATGACCCACCGGGAGGCGGTGGTGCTGCTCAACCGGCTGTTCGCCGACGACCCGAAGGAGGTGCGGGCGGCGTTCCGCCAGTTCCAGCGGACGGACATCCGGGCGGCGATGCCACTCCGGGAGGCGTGGACGTTCGCGGCCACCGCCGACCACCGCGGGCGGCTGGTGCATGCGATCAGTGGCTGGTACAAGGACCTGTCGGGCGACTTCCCGATCGACGACGAGAACGACAAACTGCTGGACTACGAACTCCGCAAGCACCCCGACAACTGGAAGGCGCCGGGCTGGTGTGCGGTCGCTGTTCAGCGGATGGGCACGACGGAGAAGAGCCGGTTCGTGGACTACCCGACCGAGCTGGGCAACACCCTGCAAGACGCCTACCGCAACGGCCGCTGGAACCGCGAGGCGGACGGGCTGCACGTCCTGGACGTGATCGGCACGGACGCGGCCGTGGCGATCATCAAGGACGTGGCGACCGGCCACCCGGACGCGCACCTGACCCAGGCGGCGAAGCGGATCCTCAAGCAACGGAAGTAGGTCGTGGTCGAAGCCTCGCGGGAGCGAGGCGAGGCCCGACGGGGATTCCTCCGTGGCGTCGGGCCTCGTCGCTCCGCTCCTCGACCACGACCTACTCCCGACTCCGCCCGCTGAACACGGCGGCGGTGAGCAGGCCGAAGCCGAGGGTGTACGTCACCGGCGACAGGTACGGAATCCACAGCGTCTTGACCGCCGGGAGCGCCCAATCGACGCCCTGGTTGACCAGCTTCCACAGCACGGCGTAGCCGAGGCAGCAGATGCCCCGGAACAGCAGCACGGCGAACGCCGGGAGCGCGAACCCGACGGCCCGCGGGTATAGTTTGCGGCGGCGGACCGCCACCACCAGGCCGACGAGTGAAATGACGACCCAGGCGAGGGAGCTGAGCAGGTGACTGTAGCTTTCCAACCACCTGAGCGGCGTCATGACCGGCCTCCGGTGGCGGGCCGTCGGCCGGCGAACACGGCCCACGCCAGCAGGGCGTAGCCGATCGGAAGCATGGCGTGATCGATGAACTGGAACACCGGGCTGAGACTGCCGTGTACGTTGTCCCAGAACGGGGTGCGAGGCACGACCCGCCACAGGCAGAACACCGCAACCACGCTCCACACCCACACCGCCGCCAGCAGGTAGCCGACCAGCGCCACCCGCGCCGGCCGGCCGTGGCGGCGGAAGTTCCGCACCGACAGCCCCAGCCCGACGAGCAGCCCCAGCCCGAACGGCAGGACCGCGAGCAGCGAATCGAGCGTCATTGGCTCACACCCCCGTCGTCTCTTCCAGCTTGCCGTTCCGCCACGCCTTCCGCAGGCTCCAGCGGTAGAACCACTGCGACACCACCACCAGCCCGACGGTGGTGACCAGCAGCAGCCCGGCCAGTTCGCCGTTCGTGTACCCGCTGAGCGGGGTGTCGGCGAGCGGGGAGCCGGCCGGGGCGGGGCCGGCGATCGCCCGCCGCATGCCCTCCAGCCAGTACGTCGTCGGCAGGCACTGCCCGACGATTTGCAACCACTTCGGCAGCACGTTCAGCGGGAACACCACCCCGCTCAGGAAGTACACCACCCCGGCCACCCCCTCGCTCAGGAACATGCCGCTGCGGCTCATGTTCAGCACCGCGCTCGCCAGGATCATCCCGCACGCCCACAGCATCACCACCCCGAGGGCGAGGAACACCGGCAGCCACGCGGCGGACTGCGGGGTGAAGTGCAGGTGCGCCCGCACGTCCGGGATCATCAGCCCGACGGCCAGGGTGATGCCGCCGCCGACGAACCCCTCCAGCCCGCGGGCCAGCCCGCGGCCGACGAAGTACGCCTGGAACGCCGCCGGGCTGATGAAGATGTACTTCAGCATGCGGTAGTTCTCGCGGTCCGTCACGACCACGTAGCTCATGCCGAACATGACCGTGCCGACCAGCCCGTAGCAGGCGTTCGACACGTACAGGTACGGCAGGTACTCGACCGGCAGCGGCTCCGGGCGGGTGGCGGCGACGGCGTACTTGGCGGCGTAGAACATGCACACCAGCATCATCGCCCCGCACACCGGCTTCACCACCAGGTACAGCAGGAACAGCCGCACGTCCGCCCAGTTGGATTCGATCTGCCAGCCCAGCCAGGTGGACCAGCGGAGTGTTCGCAACGGCTCGATCATGAGTCATACCGGATCACATTGATTCGTTACCGTTCGAGTCGCTCAGCCCAGTGAAAGCCGACGACCGGTTTCACCACCTCTGGGTGTTCGGCGAGGTAGGCCAGCCGGC
>JALHQU010000142.1 GCA_022841795.1 Fimbriiglobus sp. | reverse complement strand
CACCGCCCGCCCGGCCTGTCCGCCACCCGCGAGCTGCTGGAGCGGTGCGAGCGGCTCGGGTTCGTGGACGCGCTCACCAACCTGGACGTGGTCGCCCACCACCCGGCGGAGGTGGACGCCCTGCTGGCTGCCGCCCGCGACCAGTACGGGCTGAGCCAGACCGAGCTGGTCGAGTTCCTGCAACAGGTGGTGCCGAAAGTGGAGGCGTTCACCGCCCTGCTGAGCATCGACGTGGGGGCGTGCCCGAACTACGCCGCCACCCTCGCCCGCGGCAGCACCGAGCTGTTCAAGCTGACGATGGAGGCGGGCAGCGTGGGGGTGGCCGCCACCGTCCGCACCCCGACCCCGCCCGCCGCCCTGGATACGCCGGAGTTCCGACCGGCGGGTCCGCCGGCCGCCCTGCCGCTGCCCGACTTCGACCTGAAATTCCTCGACACGTTCCCGGCCACCGGCTGCTACCTGGACGGGTACGAACTGCAGCGGGTGCTCGGCCGCGGGGCGATGGGGGTGGTGTTCCGCGGGCACGACCCGAGCCTGGACCGGCCGGTGGCCATCAAACTGATGCTGCCGGAACTGGCGGACGACGTGCAGCACCGCCAGCGGTTCATCCGCGAGGCGCGGAACGTGGCCGCCATCCGGCACGAGAGCGTGGTGGCCGTGTACGCGGTGAAGGAGGGCACGCCCACCTACCTGAGCATGGAGTTGGTGGACGGGCGGTCGCTGGAGGACCACCTCGACGCCGGCCCGCCGCTGGCCGCGGCCGAGCTGCGGGCGCTGGCCGAACACATCGCCGGCGGGCTGGCCGCCGCCCACGCCCGCACCATCGTCCACCGGGACGTGAAGCCGGCGAACATCCTGCTCGACCGGGCCACCGGGCGGGCGAAGCTGACCGACTTCGGGCTGGCCCGCGCCGACACGGACGTCCGCCTGACGACCGACGGCAGCCTGGTCGGCACCCCGCTGTACATGTCCCCGGAGCAGGCGCGGGGGCAGCCGGCCGGCCCGCGGTCCGACCTGTTCAGCCTGGGCGGGGTGCTGTACACCGCCGCCACCGGCCAGCCGCCGTTCGCCGGGCACGCCATCTTCCAGGTGCTGAAGCTGGTGTGCGAGGCCGACCCGGTGCCGCCCAGCCGCCTCCGCCCGGACCTGCCGCCGTGGGTGGACGCGGTGATCTTGAAGCTGCTGGCCAAATCGGAGGCGGACCGATACCAGTCGGCCGACGAGGTGGTGGACGCCATCCGCACCCTGTCCACGGCCCCCGCCCCGTCCGCCCCGGTCGCCAAGCCGCGGGGGTGGCGGCGGTTCTTCGGGGCGGGGTGAGCCGACCCCCCGGCTCGCCAGGCTAGGGTCAGCGCGATATCGAGCTTCTGCCGGGCTGTCGTGGTAGCGAGTCTCCAGAGTACTCCAGGATTTCGGGCTTTTTCAGGTCCGAACGAACCGCAGGGTGCGCTGGCGCTTGGTCCGACGAAACTCGACGGCAAACCCGCTCGCCTCGATGAACGGTACCTCGGCGGCGATCCGCCGGCCCAGCCCGTTCCGCCGTGGGACGAACGTCGGCACCGGGTCGCTGGAGGCGACGGCCCACAACTCGTCCCCCAGGGCCGCCACCCCGCCTTCCCAGCCGTCGGTCGGCAGCTCCCCCAGCCACGCCGCCAACACCCGGCGGAAGTGGGCCACGCTGGTCTCGCGGTAACGGGCGGACGTGACGGACACAGCGGGTTCCTCCGCGACGGGTGACAAAAGAAAGTCACTCGTGGTCTTCGATTGTTCCCGGTGGGGCGGTCCCGAACGGCTGGCCGGAAGGACCCGCCGGAGTTGCCGGAGATGCCGGAGTTGCCGGAGCGGTTCACCCCGGCGGGGCGGTGTGCCTCTCGAACCCCGGCGGCAGGGTGTCGTCCAGGCCGGACGGATGGGCGGTGGCGTCAGTGGGCAGTGCGGTGCGGACGAGCGCCACCACCGCCGCCCGGATCGGCATCGGCAGAGACTGCCAGGCTTCGGCCACTTTCAACAGGTCCGGATCGACGGGCGGCGGGTTGCTGCTCCCGCTGCTGCTCCCGCTGCTGCTCCCGGTTTCGTGAGGGATGCGAATTCTCTGCAACTTATGGGGCGGGCGCCGGAACGCCGCTGCTTTGCTAAAGCGGCGTGCGGGTAAAACTGCACCAAGGGTTCGAATCCCTTCCTCTCCGCTCCGATCGAACGCAACTCGCCTCGTGGCCCGTTCCGCACCTCGTCCGGTGGTCCATCGCCGTTGGCCTGACCCGGTGTGTGATCCAGTTCAGGGTTGTCGATTCCGCGCCGCCCCGACAATTCCGGTGGCGGCTCAGTTCGCGTGGCGTCAGCCGGTGGCCGTCGGACTAACTGAGGCACGACCACAATTCCACTCGACTTGACAACTTGTCGAACGTGTCCCACCGTTGCCTTCGTTCCGGTCTGACATCACCGACTGCGATCTGGACCCCCCGTCATGGTGCAAGCCGACCCGGCCGAACTGCTCAACGAAGGGATCGCGGCCGCCCGCTCCGGGGACAAGCCGCGGACGCGGTCGCTGTTCCGCCAGGTGACCGAGCTGGAGCCGGGGAACGAGGTGGCGTGGCTGTGGCGGGCGAAGAGCGCGGACGCGCCGGAAGAGGTGGTGGACTGCCTGCGGCAGGCGCTGGCCATCAACCCGCACAACGAGGTGGCCAAGGCGGCCCTGCCGGACGCGCTGGTGCGGGCGGCGGCCGCCCACCAGGCCGACCGCCCGCGGGCGCGGCAGTTCCTGGTCGAGGCCACCACCGTTTCGCCGAAGCACGAGCTGGCGTGGATGTGGCGGGCCGGGCTGGCCGACACCCCCGAAGAGGGGGCGGAGCACCTCCGCACGGTGCTGGGCATCAACCCGCAGAACGCGAAAGCGCAGGCCGGGCTGGCCAAGCTGCAGAAGCAACTGGCCCCGCGGTGGACGTGCCCGATCTGCGACCACCCGGAGGCGGACGCCCGCCCGCTGTGCCCGGCGTGCGGGTGCGCGCTCACCCTGGCCGTGCCCGAAGCGTTCGACGTGCCGCGGGCGATCAAGCGGCCGGCGGTGGAGGCGGCGGCCAAGCGGCTGTACGCCGCCGCCCGCGACGCGCAGACGGCCGGCGGGGTGTTCGCCCTCGGGCTGGCGTACCTGAACCTGGGGTTCGCGGACGAGGCGACGAAGACCCTGCGGGCGGCCGTGCGGATGCCGGCGGCCGACCCGGCGTGGAAGGACCAGCTCGCCCGGTTCACCGCCCACCGCGAGCACGCCGCCCGTGCCGGGCTGACCGCCGCCAAGGCCGAACGGAAGAAGCCGGTGGTGATGGTGGTGGACGACAGCCCGACCATCCGCAAGCTGGTGTCCGCCACCCTGTCCGCCGCCGGCTACCGGGTGGCCGAGGCCGAGAGCGGGTACGCCGCCGCGGACCTGATCCGCGAGGGCGGTCCGCCGGCGGTGTTCCTTTTGGACGTGAACATGCCCGGCATCGACGGGTTCAGCCTGTGCAAGACGTTCCGCGGCAGCGCCGAGACGGCCAAGGTGCCGGTGGTGTTCCTGACCGGCAAGGACGGGCTGTTCAACAAGCTCCGCGGCCAGTGGGCGGGGGCGGCCGAGTACCTGACCAAGCCGTTCGACCCGCAAAAATTAACCGCCGTCATCGCCAAACTGGTGCCGGTCCCCGACCACCCGCAGTGATGTGACCTCATGTCCACAGTTCACGAACCGATCTCCGCCTGCCCGGTCGGCCGACCCGCCCGCACCCGCGACGACTCGGTGGCGGTGCTGGCGTCGGCCGTCACCCGCCCCGACCTGGACATCCCGGACCCGCTGGTGGCGGCGGTCGAGGCGAACTACGAGCGGCAACTGGCCCGGCTGATGGCGGAACTGGAAGCCGACCTCGGCCGGTTCGCCGCCCCCGAGTTGGTGAGCGACCTGCCGGCCCAGCTGGTGTTCGTCACCGGGTGGGTGGGGCGGGCGGCCGACTTCCTGAGCGCGTCCCCGGCCACCGGGCCGATGGTGGACGAGGCGCTGGCGGCCGCCGAGCGGTGCCTGGTGCGGGCGGGCGAACTGATGCCGGCCGCGAGCGGGTGGCGGAACTGGCTCGGGCTGAGCCGACCGGACGCGGCCGGCGGGCGGCAACGGGTGCGGGTGATCCGCGAGGCGGCCGAGGCGATGGGGCTGGGGGTGGCCGCCGCCGCCCTCGGGTTCCGCTCGCCCGACCGGGCGACCGACTGGGTCGCCACCGCCGGCGTGTTCGGCCGGCAGTTGCGGCAGGCGGTGGCGTGGGCGAATTCGTCCGCCGGGTAATTGTGTGTACTAGGCTGAATCCGGTTCGGCCCGCGGCCGACCCGTTCCCTTCATACATCAGGTGCCTCACATGCCGAGCGACACGATTCTGGTGGTGGACGACAGCCCGACCGAGCAGAAGATCGTCGTCACCGCCCTCACCGCCCGCGGGTACCGGGTGATCACCGCCAACGACGGCGACGAGGCGATCGAGAAGGCGGCCAAGGAGCAGCCGCGGCTGGTGGTGCTGGACGTGGTGATGCCGAAGAAGAACGGGTACCAGGTGTGCCGCCAGCTGAAGACGACCGCCGCCACCCAGGGCATCAAGGTGCTCATGCTCACCAGCAAGAACCAGGAGAGCGACAAGTTCTGGGGGATGAAGCAGGGGGCGGACGCGTACCTGACCAAGCCGTTCGCCGGCGACGACCTGCTGGCCAACGTCACCCGCCTCATCTGACCCGTCGGATGATGTCTTCGTTAGCCCGACGCGCGAGCGCGGGCCGAATGTGGTTGGCCCCTCGCTCGCGCGTCGGGCTAACGACCTCGCAGGCCCCCTGGGTAGCCCCCGTCCACCGCCTCGGAGTGCCGACCCGTGTTCGACGACCCCCCGCCCGCCGGCGGCGATCTGCCCGCGCTCCCGGACTGGCTGGCCGAAACCGGCGTGCCCGACCTGCCGGAGTTCCCCGGCGAGTTCGGACTGACCGCCGAGTCGCCCGCGGCAACTGCTGTGACCCCGCCGCCGTTCGACCCGCTACCGGCCATCACGCCTCCTCCCCGCGCGTTCCGCGCCGCCCCGACGTATACGCCGACACCGCTGCCCCCCGCGCCCGAACCGAACGGTTCGTCGGTGCGGGTGCCGGCCGTCGTCCGCCCGGCGGCGAACGGCAAGGTGGCCATCCTGGCCGCCGTCGGCCCGCCGGCCGGCGAGTGCTGGGCGGACGTGCGGGTGGCCCTCAGCATCCCGGCCGGGGCGCGAGGGGCGGAGGCGAACCACAAGCCGACGGTGTCCCGCGGGCGGGTCGAGTGGGCGCTGGGCGAGCTGGACGGCGGAGAAGCCGTCAGCCTGCTGTTCCGCATGGCGGCCGGGCCGGTCGCCGACGCCTACCTGAAAACGCCCCCGCAGTTCGAGGTGACGTACCGGGCGGTGGACAAGCCGGAGTTGGCCGTCACCCTGGCCGGGCCGACCCGCCTCCGGTCGGGGGCCGAGTTCGCGGTGGAAGCGGGCGTCGAGAACGCCGGCGGCGGGACCGCCCGGGCGGTGGCGCTGGCCGTCACCCGCGGCGACCGGCCGGCCGAGCAGACCGTCCACGCGGTCGGCAACCTGGCGGCGGGCGAGCGGGCGACGGCCACCCTGCGGTGGACGGCCCCGGCCGCCGACGGCCCGGCGCACTGGCACGTCCGCACGGTGGCCGGCCCGCACGTCACCACGCACACCTACACCGCCGACGTGTACACGCCGGTGGCGGTGGCTGTCGTCGCCCCGGAATCGGTCGCGCTCGACGAGGCCGCGGCGTTCGGCGTGACCGTCACCAACCCGTCAGCCACCGTCAGCCGGTCCGTCACCGCCGTCCTGTACGTCCCCCCACAGTTGCGGTTCGAGTCGTCCGACGGCCGGCTGCTGGGGTCGCCGGACCGGGTGGCGTGGGTGCTCGCCGACCTGGCGCCGGGGGAGAGCCGTACCGTCACTGCGCGGCTCCGCGGGGAACTGCCCGGCCCGCTGACCGTGACCGCGGAGGCGGAGACCGAGGACGGCCCGGTGGTGGCGTCCGCCGAGTGCAAGTGTGACCTGCCGGACCGCGAGCGGCGGACCGGCCTCGCGGCGGCGCTGGCCGAGTTCGACCACGAGGCGACCGACCTGGACTTCCGGCAAGCGGCCCCGGCCGCGGCGGTCGGCGAGCGGCACCTGCTGTTCCGCATGGGCGACGGCACCTACGCCTGCCCGCTGACGCAGCTGCGGGAGGTGATCCGCCCGCCGCTCGTCACCCCGGTGCCGGACGCGCCGGACTGGCTGACCGGGCTGGCGAACGTGCGGGGGGACGTGACGTCCATCGTGGACCTGCCGGCGGCGCTCGGGCTGCCGACGACCGCCAGCGGGTCGCGGTCGGTGCTGGTGGCCGAGACGGCGGACAAGCAGACGGCCGTCGGGCTGGTGGTGGACGGGGTGGTGGGCATCCGGCGGATGGCCGTCGCCCCGTGGGCGGCGGACGGGTCGGGCGAGTGGGGGCGGGTGGGTGAGTTCCTGTCCGGACTGGGCGAACAGGGGGAGCGGCTGGCTCCGGTTCTGGACCTGGACCGGGTGCTGCACTCAAGCACCCTGACCGCGTTCGGGGCGGCGTGACCGCCGGTCGTGCAGTGACAATCGGGTCGAATCTTGTGTGGCGGTGATTAAAACCGCACGCTCACGTCAAAGTGTGTTCTAAGAACGAAACAGCCGGTGTACCGAAGCGCTGACACGCCCGCCCGCTGCGGGCGGCCGTGTCGTTCACCCACAGCACCCTCGCGGAGACGTCCGATGGCCGGGTTCGACTGGAGATCGCTGGTCAGCTTCCGGCGGATGCGGGTGTGGCAGAAGTGCGCCCTCATCGCCGTGCCGTTCCTCTTCCCCATCGCCGCCCTGCTGTACCAGGTGGTGAACCAGAACAACAAGGACATCGGGGTGGCCCAGGCGGAGGCCCGCGGGGCGGTGTACCTGCGGCCGGTGAAGGACCTGAACGCCCTGCTCGGCAAGCACCGCGGCCTGTCCGCGCGGGTGGCGAACGGGGACAAGACCGCCCAGGCGGACCTGACCAAGACGGCCGCGCAGATCGACGACGCCATCGGCGAGGTGGACAAGGTGGACGCCAAGCTGGGGGCCGAGTTCAAGACCGGCGAGCGGAAGTCGTGGCAGAAGGTGAAGGACGAGTGGGCCACACTGAAGGGCAAGACCGGCAGCCTGACGGCGGCCGACAGCTTCGCCGCCCACGCCCCGGTGATGGACCAGTTGGGCGTGCTGGTGCAGGACGTGTGGGAGATCTCGAACCTGATTCTCGACCCGGTGGCGGACACCTATTACCTGCAAGACATGATGCTGGCGAACAGCCTGCTCGGGTCGGAGGAGGTGGCCAAGCTGAACGCCATCGTGGCCGGGGCGGTCGCCCGCGGGGGCCAGGGCGGGAAGACGACGTTCACCACCCAGGAGGTGATCGACATCAACGTCCAGTTGGGCAAGGTGCAGGGGACGAAGGAGAACATCGAGAAGGAGACCGGGCGGGCGGTGGCGGCCAACCCGGTCGCGCTGAAGGGCAAGATCGAGGCGGCGCAGGACGGGTACTCGAAGGCGGTGGAGGCGTTCACCGACAAGGTGCGGGCGATGCTGGACGGCAAGGAGGTGCCGGCCGGCGAGGCCTACGCCGCCGGGGCGGCGGTCGTCGCCGCCTCGGGCAAGCTGTACGACACCCTCGACCCGCACCTGTCCGACCTGCTCACCGCCCGGTCGAGCGGGTACGCGCGGACCAACTACCTGGCCGCCGCCGGCACCCTGGCCGGCCTGCTGCTGGTGGCCCTGGTGGCGTCGTTCGTGACCCGCGGGATCACCCGCCAGGTGAACAACCTGACCAGCCTGTTCGACCGCATCGAGGTGGGCGACTACCAGACGCGGGCGGCGGTGCTGTCCGGGGACGAGCTCGGCCAGATGACCACCGCGGTGAACACCACCCTCGACCGCACCCTGACCCTCATCCAGTCGAGCGACGAGAAGGAGCAGATCCAGAAGAGCATCATGAAGCTGCTGGACGAGGTGGGCGGGGTGGCCGACGGCGACCTGCGGAAGGACGCCGAGGTGTCGGCGGACATGACCGGGGCCATCGCCGACAGCTTCAACTACATGATCGAGCAGCTGCGGGGGATCATCGGCAACGTGCAACTGGCCACCCTCCAGGTGAGTTCGGCGGCCAACCAGATCCACACCTCCGCCGGCCACCTGGCGGACGGGTCGGAGCACCAGGCCGAGCAGATCGTCACCACCTCCGCGGCCATCGACGAGATGGCGGCCAGCATCCGCCAGGTGTCCGAGAACGCGGCCACCTCCAGCGCGGTCGCCCAGCAGGCGCTCACCACCGCCAAGCAGGGGAACACGGCCGTGCGGAACACCATCGACGGCATGGGCCGCATCCGCGAACAGGCCCAGGAGACGGCCAAGCGGATCAAGCGGCTGGGCGAGACGTCGCAGGAGATCGGCCAGATCGTGCAGCTGATCGACGACATCGCCGACCGGACGAGCATCCTCGCGCTGAACGCCAGCATCCAGGCGGCGGCCGCCGGCGAGGCCGGCCGCGGGTTCGCGGTGGTGGCCGAGGAGGTGGAGCGGCTGGCCATCCGGAGTACCGACGCGACCAAGAAGATCGCCGCCCTGGTGAAGGCCATTCAGGGGGAGACGAACGAGGCGGTGAACGCCATGGAGAAGAGCATCCAGGAGGTGGTCGGCGGGTCCAAGGTGGCCCAGGACGCCGGCCGGTCGCTGGAGGAGATCGAGACGGTGTCGGCCAAGCTGGCCGACCTCATCCAGCAGATCACCCTGGCGTCCAAGCAGCAGGCCCGCGGGTCGGAGGCGCTGGCCAAGAACATGGGCGACATCAGCCAGATCACCCAGCAGACGGCGAGCGGCACCAAGCAGACGGCCGAGTCGGTGAACTCGCTCGCCCGGCTGGCCGACGAGCTGCGGAACTCGGTGTCCGCGTTCAAGCTGCCGGACGCGCACATGGTGCGGGCCCAGGACAGCGGGCGGTTCGTGCTGGCGAAGTGATACGGGTTTGCCCGGTCCGGCGGAGCCGGACCGTCGGGCCGCCACAGAGGGCGGCCCCTACAAGTGGCTCGGTTTGTAGGGGCCGCCCTCTGTGGCGGCCCGCCGACCGTTCGGCCCCTCCCGCGGATGCCCGCTCATGCCCCCGCCGATCGACCCCGACATCCTGGCCGGCTTCCACAGCGAGGTGGCCGGGTACCTGCCCGCCGTCCGCGACGGGCTGGCCCGGTTCCGCGCCGCCCCGGCCGACCCGGACACCCTGACCGAGCCGCACCGCTGCGTCCACACCATCAAGGGCGCCGCGTCCATGGTCGGGCTGACCGGCCTGAGCCACATCGCCTACCAGATCGAAGGGCTGATCGAGGAACTGCAGCACGGCCACCTGCCGCCGGACGGCCCGGCGGTTGAGGGCGTGGAGTTCGGCCTGCTCGCCGTCGAGGAGTACCTCCGCGGCACCCAGGACGAAGGGTTCCAGGAGGGGCAGTTGGTCGGCGACGCGGTGCGGGCGCTGCGGGAACTCCGCGGGCTGCCGGCCAGCGACGACCCGACGTCCGACGGCGACGTGCTGCCGGTGCCGCAGTTCGACCAGTTCGACACGCGGGACGACCTGCCCGCCCTGTCCGACGCCGACACGCTGGCCGACGGCGACCTGCCCGCCCCGGACTTCGACGCCCTGCCGGCCCTGCCGGAGTTCGCCCCGCCGGCGGCCGAACCGCCGCGGTCGGCGCCCAAGAACGACATCGCCCAGGAGCTGCTGGAGGTGTTCCGGCTGGAGGCCGAGGACCACCTGCGGGTGCTGACGGGCATCCTGCCGGCCGCCCGGCGGGAGACGGTGGCGAAGGACCAGTGGCTGGAGGTCCGCCGCGCCGCGCACACCCTGAAGGGGGCGGCGGCGATGGTCGGGTTCGCGGACGTGACCACCCTCGCGCACCGCATGGAAGACCTGCTCGACTCGTACTACGAGGGCACCCAGACGCCCACCCCGGAGCGGGTGGAGCTGCTGCTCGCGGCCACCGACGCCATCGAGGACGCTGTCGCCGGCCGGCCGGCCGACTTCGCCCCGCTGCTCGCGCAGTTCGACTCTCTCGTTGGTGCCGCGGACGGAGCGGTGCCCCAGGTGGCCGACTCCCGGAGGAAGTCGGTTCCGACCGTCGGAGACGGTCGGCCACCCGCGACAGAGGCGGAGGTGGCCGAGGAGCGGGAGGCCCGCCGCGAGGTCGGCGGGTCCTACGTGCGGGTGCCGCTGGACAAGCTGAACGACATCGTCAAGCTGGTCGGCGAGCTGGTCATCTCCCGCACCGCGTTCGAGCAGCGGATGGGCGACTTCCACCGCCTGCTGACCGAACTGGACCCGAGCACCACCCGCCTCCGCCGGGCGAGCGGCAAGATCGAGACCGGGTTCGAGGCCCGCGCCCTGGCCGGCGGGCGGGCCGGGGCCGGCGGGTTCGACGGGGGCTTCGGCGGCGGGTACGGCGGGGCGGACGAGTTCGACGCCCTGGAGTTCGACCGCTACACCGAGTTCCACCTGCTCAGCCGCGAGCTGGCCGAGACGACGAACGACATCCAGACGCTGGGCGGCGAACTCGGCTACCTGCTCGGCGACTTCGAGGGGCACCTGACCCGCCAGGCGCGGCTGGGCAGCGAGCTGGAAGACAAGCTGATGCGGCTGCGGATGGTGCCGCTGTCGAGCGTCACCCCGCGGCTGCACCGCACCGTGCGGAACGCCGCCCGGCAGGTCGGGAAGGCGGCCGAGCTGGTGGTGATCGGCGAGCGGACGGGGCTGGACAAGGCGGTGCTGGAGGCGATGAGCGACCCGCTGTTGCACCTGCTGCGGAACGCGGTGGACCACGGCTTGGAGTCGGCCGAGGTGCGGCGGGCGCTGGGCAAGCCGGACGCCGGCACCGTCACCATCGCCGCCGGGCACGAGGGCGGGCAGGTGGTGCTCACCGTGTCCGACGACGGCCGCGGCATCGACCCGGAGCGGGTGCGGGCGGCGGCGGTCGAGCGGGGGGTGGTGCCGGCCGAGGTGGCCCCGACGCTGACCGAGGCGGCGCTGTACGACCTGCTGTTCACCGCCGGGTTCAGCACCAAAGGCGAGGTGAGCGAGCTGTCCGGCCGCGGGGTCGGGCTGGATGTGGTGCGGTCGAAGGTGGAAGGGCTGAAGGGGACGGTCCACGTCACCTCGGCGGTCGGCCGCGGCACGACGTTCGTCGTCCGCCTGCCGATGACCCTGGCCGTCGCCCGCGCCCTGCTGGTGCGGGCCAACCGGCAGACGTTCGCCATCCCACTGGACGCGATCGAGCAGATCGTCCGGCCGGACGCGGGCGAGGTCCAACAGGTGGGCGGGCGGCGGGTGTACCAGTCCGGCGACCGGGTGTACCCGCTCACCCCGCTCGCCCAGTTGCTCAAGCTGCGGACTGCGGCCGACGACGCCGTCGCCCGCTCGCCGGTGGTGCTGCTGCGGGCCGGCGGGCAGCGGCTGGGGGTGGAGGTGGACCACCTGGTCGGCGGGCGGGAGGTGGTGGTGAAGAACCTGGGCGCGCACCTGAAGAAGGTGCCCGGCGTGTCCGGGGCGACGCTCATGGGCGACGGGTCGGTGGTGCTCATCCTGAACCCGGCCGAGTTCGTCCGCCAGGCCGACGTGGTGATGACGACGCCCGCTTCCCCGACCGCGCCGGCCGCGGCCAAGCTGAAGAGCCGGCTGACCGTGCTGGTGGTGGACGACTCGCCGAGCGTCCGCCGGGTGCTCACCACCCTGGTGGAGCGGAACGGGTGGGCGGCCGTGTCCGCCAAGGACGGGCTGGAGGCGCTGGAGATCCTCCAGCGGGGGCAGGTCCACCCGGACGTGGTGCTGAGCGACATCGAGATGCCGCGGATGGACGGGTACGAGCTGCTCGGCACCGTCCGCAGCCAGTCGGCCACCCGCGGCCTGCCGGTGGTGATGATCACCAGCCGGTCGGCGGACAAGCACCGCAAACGGGCGATGGAGTTGGGCGCCGCCGCCTACGTGACCAAGCCGTACCAGGACGAGTCGCTGACCGAACTGATCCGCCAGTTGACCGCCGCCCGCTGACCGCCGATGCCCATCCGCGCCCTCATCGCCGACGACTCGCCGTTCGTCTGCCGGCTGCTGGCCGGCTACCTGCGGGCGGCCGGCGACGTGGAGGTGGTCGGCACGGCGCACTCCGGCGAGCGGGCGGTGGAGCTGAACGACGAGCTGGCCCCGGACGTGGTCACGCTCGACCTGGACATGCCGGGGATGGGCGGGCTGGCGGCGCTCGAACTGATGATGCGGCGGCGGCCGGTGCCGGTGGTGCTGCTCAGCGGGTCCAGCCGGACGTCGGCCGCGCTCACCATGCGGGCGCTCGCCCTCGGGGCGGTGGACTTCGTCCGCAAGTACACGCCGGGCAAGGACACGGACCCGGCGGCGCTGCGGGAGCGGCTGGTCGGCCTGGTGCGGCTGGCCGCCGGGGTGAAGGTGATCCGCGACCAGTCGTCCCGGCCGAAGGGGCGGTCGGGCACCATCCCGGCGCCCACCGCCGCCACCGCCCGGCTGGGGGTGGTGGTGGTCGGGGCGAGTACCGGCGGGCCGGCCGCCCTCCGCGAACTGCTCGGCGGGCTGACCGCCGACTTCCCGGCCGCGGTGGTGGTGGTGCAGCACATGCCGGACGTGTTCACCAAGGCGCTGGCCGAGCAGCTCGACCGGCACACCCCGCTGGCGGTGGCCGAAGCCGCGACCGGCGACCGCCTGCGGGCCGGAACCGTCCTCGTCGCCCCCGGCAACCGGCACCTGGAAATCCTGGCCGACGGGCGGGTGGAGGTGCGGGACGGGCCGAAGGTGGGCGGGCACCGGCCGAGCGTGGACGTGACGATGGATTCGGCCGTGGCGGTGTACGGCCGGCGGGCGTGCGGGGTGCTACTGACGGGCATGGGGAGCGACGGGGCGGGCGGGCTGCTGCGGATCCGGGAAGTCGGCGGCCGCACGTTCGCCCAGGACGCCGCCACCTGCGCGGTGTTCGGCATGCCCCGGCGGGCGATCGAGATGGGTGCGGCCGAAGTGGTGGACACCCCGCGGGGCATCGCCGTCCGGTTACTCGAACTGGCCCGGACCGCCCACAGGAGCGAGCCGTCATGGTGAATACTCTCCCCGCTTCCGGCCGGCTGGTGCGGCTGACCGCCGGCGGCGTGGCCGTCGCCCTGCCGGTCGAGCGGGTGCTCGGGGTGGAGCGGGGCGACCGCATCCGCCGGGCGGACCAGTCGCTCACCACCCCGCTCGGCACCTTCCGCGTGTTCCCGCTGACCGAACTGCTCGGGGGAACCAGTGCCGCTCAACCGCCGCGGGGCGGGCAGGTGGTGCTGACCGAAGCGGCCGGCGAGCGGCTCGGCCTGTGGGTGGAGAAGGCGGCGCAACTGCCCGCCGCCCCGCGGCTCGCCCCGGCGCCGGCGGGGGTGCAGGCCGGCGGGCGGTTCCCGACGGTGGCGCTGCTGGACGACGGCCCGCTGCCGCTGCTCGACCTGGACCGCCTGCTCGACCCGGCCGACGAGCCGGCGGTGGTGGTGGCCCCGCGGGTGAACACCGGAGCCGCGCCGACGGGCCGGCTGATCGTGGTCGGGCAGTTCGACCACCCCGGACCGGGCGGGCGGGCAGTGGGGTTCGGCCTGCCGTCCGGGTGCGTGGACGACATCACCGACCTGCCCCAGGTATCGAGCCTGCCGGCGGCGCCGGCTCACGTGCTCGGACTGGTGGAGTGGACCGGGCGGGCGGTGCCGAAGGTGAACCTGGCCGCGTGGTGCGGGTTGTCCGTCCCGCCGCCGGAATCGGCCCGGGTGGTGATCGTTCGCACCGGCACCGGCGAGCGGGTGGCCGTGGCCGCCGGGGCGAAGGTGCGGGCGATGCCCGCCGACGCCCCGCACACCGACGCCCGCCTGCCGCTGCCGATTCACCCGGACCGCACCCGCGGGGTGTTCGAGTTCGACGGCATCACGGTCGTGATCCCGAATCTGTCATCGCTAAGCCGCTAGCGGCTTTGCAGTTCCGCCTGGGCCCGCCGCGCCGCGCCCACCACCTTCGTTTCCCAATCCGGGTCGTCCGGCTGGAACGGGAACACCACCCCGCGGGAACTGCTCACCACCGCCCCGCTGCCGTCGCTTCGGAACGCCGCCTTCACGTCCGCCGCCGTGCCGCCCTGCGCACCGTACCCCGGCACCAGGAACCACACGTCCGGCATCGCCGCCCGCAGTTCGGCCAGTTCCTTCGGGTGCGTCGCCCCGACCACCGCCCCCACGTCGCCGTGCCCGGCGTTCCATTTCGCCACCTCGTCGCCGACGTGCCGGTACAGCGGCTTGCCGTCGCACACCAGGTTCTGGAACAGCCCGCCGCCGGGGTTGCTCGTCCGCACCAGCACGAACAGCCCGCGGGCGGATTTCCGCGCCTCGGCGATGAACGGCTCGACCGCGTCCCGCCCCAGGTAGGGGCTCACGGTGAGTGAATCGGCGTCCCAGGTGGGGCCGAACGCGGCCTCAGCGTAGGCGGTGGCGGTGCTGGCGATGTCCCCCCGCTTGGCGTCCAGGATGGTGACGAACCCCATCGATTTGGCCGATCGGAGGACGGTCGCCATCGCCTTCATGCCGTCCGCGCCGAACAGCTCGAAGAACGCCGCCTGTGGCTTCACCACCCCGCAGTACGGGCGGACGAGCTCGAGGATTCGCAGGCTGAACCGTTCCAGCGCGTCGGCCGGCGGGAGGGACCGGAACGCGGCCGGCAGCATGTCCAGCCGCGGGTCGATGCCGACGCACAGCGGGCCGTGCTTCCGGACGGCGTCGGACAGGCGGGCGGGGAAGGGGGTCATGGTTTTGAAGGTAGTCGGCACACTTCGTGTGCCGTTCCGGGTGAACCGGCGGCGTGAGCCGCCTGGGTCGAACACACCCGACGGGCTGACGCCCGCGGTTCACCAGTACGTCGGCACACGGAGTGTGCCTACCACTCTACAGACAGCCGCGTCCCCTCCAACCGTCGGTATTTGCCCGCGTCGATCCGTTCGAACCACACCCGATCGCCGACGCGGATCGGGAAGAAGTCGTCGGCCGCGTCCACGATGGTCAGCGGGGTGCGGCCGATCAGGTTCCACCCGCCGGGGCTGGCCGCCGGGTAAATGGCCGACTGCCGGCCGGTGATCGCTACGCTCCCCGGCTCCACCCGCACCCGCGGGGACTCCAGCCGCGGCACCCCGCACAACGGCGGCGGCAGGTAGCCCAGGTACGGGAACCCCGGCACGAACCCGACCGCGTACACGGTGAACTCGGTAGCGGTGTGCAGGCGGATCACCTCGTCCGCTGACAGCCCGGTGACACCGCACACCCGCGGCAGGTCGAGTTGCAGCTCGTAGCACACCGGGATGACGTGGGTCGAACCGGCGAGCCGAGCGGCGTCCGCCCCCTGAGGCAGCCGCGTCAGCCACGCCCGCACGTCCGCCCCGCTAATCGCATCCGCGTCGAAGAACACGCCGACGCTGGCGTAAGCCGGCACCACGTCTTGCAGCCACGGCGGGTTCGCCCCGCGAACGACGGCGGCCAGCCGCACCGCCGCCGCCTCGTCCGGCAGGTTCGCCAGCACCGCCTGATCGCCGAGCGGGACGAGCTTCATGACCGAACCCGGAACCGGGAACCGCACTCCCGGATATTATGCCAGGAGACCGCCATGACCGACCCGACCCCGACCTTCCGGTTCCCCCAGCACCTGCGGCTGAAAACCCCGCCGCAGTTCAAGGCGGTGTACGACCGCAAGCGGTCGGTGAGCGACGGGGTGCTGGTGGTGTACGCCGCGGCGAACGGCCTGCCGCACCCGCGGGTCGGGCTGTCGGTGTCCAAGAAGGTGGGTAACGCGGTGGCGCGGAACAGGTACAAGCGGCTGTTCCGCGAGGCGTTCCGATTGCTGCAACACGACCTGCCGCCGGGCCTCGACTTCATCCTGATTCCGCGGTCCGGCCCGGAGCCGACGCTGGAGCAGGTGAAGGCGTCGCTGGCGAAACTGGCGAAGGACGCGGCGAGGCGGGTGGCTTCTTCGGTGAACCCCGACCGCAAGGGAGGGGGTGATTCTGACACCACCCGCGGCCCTCGCGGGCCGGGTTCACCAGAGCGCGGGGAGGGGTCTTCCTCATGAACTCCCTCCTCCGCCTCCCGGCCCGGCTGCTGTCCGCCGTCATGGTCGGCCTGGTCCGCGCTTACCAGTATCTCGTCCGCCCGCTGCTCCCGCCCGCCTGTCGGTTCGTGCCGGGGTGCAGCGAGTACATGATCCTGGCGGTGAAGAAGCACGGGCCGGTGGTCGGCGGGCTGAAGGGGTGCTGGCGGATCTGCCGGTGCAACCCGCTGTGCAAGGGCGGGTACGACCCGCCATGACAAGTCACAAGTGAAAAGGAACAAGGAACAAGTAAAACAGGTGAGCGCCGGGTCCGCGCCGTCTTCTTTGTCACTTGTTCCTTCCCACTTGCTCCTTGAATGGCCCGCACCCACCACACCCCCGCCGACGCCTTCCGCGAGCTGGTCCGCGACACCGCCGTCGTCGGCGGGCGGAAGTACCTGTTCGACCGCCCGCTCGGGCTGGACAAGCTGTTCGACCACCCGGCCGTCCGCTCCGCCTACGACGCCGACGAGTACATCCCGTACTGGGCCGACCTGTGGCCGGCCGCCCTCATGCTCGCCCAGGTCATTTTGAAAGAGCCGTGGGAGGACCGCACCCCGCCGGGCGAGCCGCTGGAGGCGCTGGAGATCGGCTGCGGGCTGGGGCTGAGCGGCATCGTGGCGTTGTCCCGCGGGCTGCGGGTGACGTTCTCGGACGTGGACGCGGCGGCGGTGCAACTGGCCGCCAGCAACGCCCGGCTGAACGGGTTCCACGACTTCGAGACGGCGGCGGTCGATCTGCGGGCGGAGCCGGAACGGCCGTTCCCGGTGCTGCTGGCGGCGGACATCTGCTACGAGCAGCGGCTGACCGAGGCGACGGCCACGTTCATCGCCAGGGCGCTCGCCCCCGGCGGGCTGGCGCTGGTGACGGACACCGACCGCTACTCCGCCCGCCCGTTCCGCTGGCTGCTCGAGCAGGCCGGGCTGAGCGTGACGGTGACGCCGACGAAGGCCGGCGAGCCGGGCAACCGGGCGAAGGGGTTCCTGTACCGCATCACCCACCCGGAGGGGTAGAGCCGGCGCGGCGTGGGGCGAATGCCGACTGACATTTCCCACCCGGCTGGGATCGGGTGAAATCAATTTCCACAGTCCTCGAACCCGTTCGGTGCCCCATGCCTCGCCCAGACCTGCCGATCCGGATGCTGCTCGCCCAACTGGACGAGGGGTTCGACGCCAAGGCGTGGCACGGGCCGAACCTCCGCGGGGCGGTGCGGCGGGTGGACGCGACGACGGCCGCGTTCCGGCCGGAGCCGGGGCGGAAGAACATCTGGGAACACGTCGTCCACGCGGCGTACTGGAAGTACACGGTGCGGCGGCGGCTCCGTGGCGAGGCCCGCGGCAGCTTCCCGCTGAAGGGGTCGAACTGGTTCGAGCGGCCGGACCCGGCGGTCCACGAGCGGGACTGGGAGCGGGCGTGGAAGGCCGACCTGAAGTTGCTCGACGAGATGCACCACACCCTGCGAACGGCGGTGGAGGACGTGTCGCCGGACGAGTTGGAGACGATCCCGCCCGGCAGCAAGACCACGTTCGCCCGGCTGATCGCCGGCATCGCCATGCACGACGTGTACCACGCCGGCCAGATTCAGTTGCTGAAGAGATTGCAATCAGATTTCACCGCAGAGGGCGCATGAGGGCGCGGAGGAAGACAGGAACAGAGGATTTCTGAAAACACTCTGTTCCTGTCTTCCTCCGCGCCCTCATGCG
>JALHQU010000141.1 GCA_022841795.1 Fimbriiglobus sp. | reverse complement strand
CGTCGGGCGGGGTCGCCGGCGCGGGCACCGGGCCGGGCAGCAGCGGCATCTACGACTCGTCGCGGGAACGCCCGCCGCTCACCCAGGCCCAGCTCCAGATGAAGGCCAAGGCGACGGCGTGGGCGCTGACGTTCTTCCTCGCGCAGAAGCACACCGCGAAGTACCACGCGTTCCTCCAAGAGTTGAACTCGCTGCCGCGAGATCTGCGGATCGACCGGAAGGTGATCATGCAGCGATTCTGCAAGACGTTCGACCGGCTGGACCAGGACGGCGAAACGGTCGATGAAGCGGCGTTCAAGGCGCTCGCCGACGAGTGGTTCGATTTCATCCGCGGTCAGGCACCGTCGTGGCGGGAGGTGACTCTGGCGTTCATGAACGGCGGCAACACCCCGGGCGGCGGCCGGCCGGGCGGCCCTGGTGGTCCGGGCGGGCTTCCCGGACCGGGCGGACCGGCGGGACCTGGCGGTAGCCCCGACAGGTAAACGGCCGACTTGACCCGGCGGGACGGCCGAATAGGATGACGTGGTGAGCGGAAGTGGCGGAACTGGCAGACGCGCTAGATTCAGGTTCTAGTGCCCTCACGGGCGTGGAGGTTCAAGTCCTCTCTTCCGCAGGTCGATAACACAGCCGGCCGGGGTCTCGGAGCAATCCGGACCTCGGCCGGCTGTGTTATCCACTCACCGATTTCACGTCCGATAATGCCTATTATGTTTCGTCGGCCGCTATATCATCCACAACACCTCCTCCCAATTCCAATAACCTGAACGCACCACCCAGGCCAACCACGAGGTCCGGATGTTGTTGGATGCAACCTCAATCCGTGTTGGCATGGTCGGCGTCGGGATGATCTTCGACGAGACGTACCGGCCGTTCCTTGAGTCGCCCGCCGCCCGGCACCTGTTCGACCCGGCCCGCCCCGAATCCGGCGTGTCGTTCGTCACCCTGGCCGGGATCGTATCCCGTACTGGCTCGCGTGCCGAGAAGTACCGGGCGGTCGCGCCGCCGCATCTCCGCGAGTTACGCTCGTTCGTCGGCGATACCGGCCTCACCGAACTGCTGGCGTCGGACGTTCAGGTCGTGTGCGTGGCCACGCCGGACGACCGCCACTTCGCCGCCGCCCTGGCCGCCCTGCGGGCCGGCAAACACGTCTTGATCGAAAAGCCGTCGGTGCTGAGTTTGGTCGAACTCGACGAACTGACGGCCGAGGCCGACCGCCGGGGAGTGCTGGCGAAGGTGGTGTACCACAAGCTGCTCGACCCGGACCACAAGAAGCTCCGCACGCACGTCGCCGACGGCACGCTGAAGCATGTGAACAACGGGTACTGCTCGCTGCTGGAGCCGAAGGCGGTCGGCACGGGCCAGTTCGCCGAGTGGGTGACCGGCCGCAACCCCGGCACCTACGTCGCCGTCCATTACCTGAAGCTGATCGATTTCACGTTCGGCCCGGACTGGGCACTCACGCGGGTGTCGGCCACCGGCCAGCGCGGGCTGGTCGCCGCCCCCACTTCCCCGACCTGGGACTCGGTGCAGATGCAGGTGGCGTACACCCACCCGGACGGCCGCGAGGCGGCGTTCGACATTCACACCAACTGGGTGACGCCGGACAACTTCCCCGGCTACGTCGATCAGGAGGTGCAGTTCCGGTTCGACAACGGGGTGTGGTTGGCCCACCAGCGGAAGCGGGGCGTCGAGGTGTGCGTGGAAGGCCGCACGCCGCACGACCTGAAGAACACGCCGAACCACCACTACAACGGGGCGTTCGTCGAGCCGTGGGGGGAACGGGCGGTCCGCGGGTACGGGGTGGAGGTGATCGAGCGGTTCTTCCGCGAGGTGGCGTTCGTCGAGTTCGGCGGGCCGGCGGACGGGCGACCGGAGCGGTTGCACCAGACCCGATCCTTGAGGTACAACGACCTGACCGCGGACCGCAACGTGGTGGCCGCGGTGCAGGCGCTCGAAGCGATCCTGAAAGCCCAGGCCGACGGGCACCCCGGCGCCATCGTGAAGGTGAACGGGCCGCACGGCGGGCTGGCCCTGTACAAACCTGGGTGCCCTGCCCCGGACGTGCTGTACGCCGGCAATGTCTGATAACGCTGCTCCGAACCCGCCCGCCGGCCCACCCCTCCATTCGGTATGAACGACGCGCGACGAACCCGCATCAGCAAATATCTGGCGCTGCACCTGCGGCACCAGCCGGAGGCAATCGGGTTGATGCTCGAACCCGGCGGGTGGGTGCCGATCGACCAGTTCCTTGCCGCGTCCGCCGCCCACGGCTTCCCGATTACACTCGACGATCTGAGCGAAGTCGTCGAGAGGTGCGACAAGAAGCGGTATGCGTTCGACCCGACGGGCACGAAGATTCGAGCGAACCAGGGGCACTCGACGGATGTGGAACTCGACCTGCCGCCGACCCCGCCGCCGGCCGAGCTGTACCACGGCACCGCCACACGTTTCGCCGATTCGATCCGAGCCGAGGGTCTGAAAAAGATGGCCCGCCACCACGTTCACCTGTCGGCTGATGTCGCCACTGCCGTCGCCGTCGGCACCCGCCACGGCCGCCCGTTGGTGTTCGTCATCGACGCGGCTAGCATGTCCCGAGACGGGTGTATCTTCTACCGCTCGGCGAACGGCGTGTGGCTGGTGGACGCCGTCCCGCCGCAGTATCTCCGCGACCTTCCGACGGGATAATCATGGGCCATCTCCCATCCCCGTTTCCCACCCACCCCAGCGAACCGAAATCGGACGCCACCAGGGGTTGTGCGAACGATTTCGAGCCGCGGTCCCTCCGCACGTTCACCCCAACCCAGGCGGTGCTGGCCCGCAGCGCCGGCATCTTCCACTGGACGCCGGAGGGCAAGCGGCTGTTCGACCTCACCTCCGGCGTGCTGGTCGCCAACCTGGGGCACAACTCGACGCGGTGGACGAAGAGCTTTTTCGCCTACATGGCCTGGCCGGATCGGGAAACCAGCTGGTCGGATAACAAAAGTGATGTTCCGTCCGGCTTCTTTTCAGCCGTGGCGATGACCGCCTATAACGCCGTCACCCCGCTGGAAGTGGCGGCCAGCCGGCGGCTGATCGACGCCGTGTCGAAGCAGCCCGGCGGCAAGCGGCTCGAACAGGTGCTGTGGGCGGCGTCCGGGTCGGAGGCGATCCAGAAGGCGCTGTGGGCGGCGATGGCCCGCGACCGCACCCGGCCGATGATCCTGGCCACACGCAACGGATTCCATGGCAAAAAAGGGCTGGCGAACGCCGTCACCGGCTCTGAAGCCGACGCCGAGCGCGACCCGCGGGTACGGTTCATCACCTTCCCAACGGCCGAGTGCCGCGATGTCTCGTTGCGAGACGCCCCGTTCGATCCGCGGCCGTATCAGGCCGAACTCGACGCCCTACTGCACCAGTTCGGGCGGAAGATCGGCACACTCGTCACCGAGCCGTACCTCGGAGGCGGCGGGTCGTACCACCCGCCGAAAGCGTACCTGCAGCTGCTCGAACACTTCTGCCGCGAACACGACATCGTGTTCATCCTGGACGAGGTGCAGTCGAACTTCGGCCGCACCGGGGACCTGTTCGCGTTCGTCACTTACGGCATCGAGCCGGACATCGTGGTGCTGGGCAAGGGGCTGGGCAACGGCGTGCCGGTGGCAGCGGCGGTCGGCCGAGCGGACGTGTTCGGCTCGCTCGACTACGGCGAGGGGTCGGACACCTGGAGCGCCAACCCGCTCAACTGCGCGTCCGTGCTGGCCACGCTGGACGAGTTCGAGAGCCGGGACGTGTTGGCGGCGGCGCGGGAGTCGTCACGGGTGATCGAGGCCGGGCTGTTGGAGTTGAAGCGATTCCCGATGGTGGCGAACGTCCGCGGGGAGGCCGGCGGCATGGTGTGGGGCGTCGAGTTCGCCGACCACGCGGGGAAACCGGCGAACGAGTGGGCGAACAGGTTCGTACTGGAAGCGTACCGCGGCGAGTCGCCGGCCGCCGACGGCGTCCACCTGCTCGGCCCGCTGGCGAAGAAGGTGGTGCGGGTCGCCCCGCCACTGGTCATCACCACGGACGAGGCAACCGCCGCCAACGATCTGCTCCACAAGGCGGCCGAACGACTCGGCGAGCCGGGAGCGTGAGCGACCGGAGTTCTGTAACCTCCGGTCGCTCACGCTCCCGGCTCGCCAGGGACATCCCATGCCCGTTGACTGGGTCCACCAGTTCGTCACAGCCACCGCCGACTGGCTCGGGGTTCACACCTACGAGGTGCGGGCGCCGCTCGCCCTGCTGCTGGTGGCGGTGGCCTGCGGGGCGCTCGGCTCGCTGGTGATCGGCAACCGCATGGCGTTCTTCTCCGACGCCATGGCGCACACCGCCATGGCCGGGGTGACGCTCGCCCTGCTCGGCCTGATTCTCGCCTACAACATCCGGTCCACACGCGAGGCCGACCCGCACCTGTGGGTGCTGCCGCTGGCGATGGCCGCGGTCGGGGTGACGGCCGGGGTGGTGATCGCATTCCTGCAAGAGAAGACCACGCTCGCGTCGGACACCGTCATCGGCGTGTTCTTCGCCTTCGCCCTCGGGCTGGCCGGACTACTCATGCCCGGCCTGCGGGGCCGCATCAACCTGGACCTGGAAGGCATCCTGTTCGGCCAACTCCTGTTCATCGACGACGTGCGGCTGCTCATCCTGTTCGTCATGGCAGCGGTCACGCTGGCGGTGGTCGGGTGGAAGTACAACAGCTTCGTGTTCGGCAGCTTCAACCCGGTGCTGGCGAAGTCTCGCGGGTTGAGCGTGCGGTTCAACACGTACCTGTTCGTCGCCCTGCTCGCGCTGGTGGTGAACCTGTCCATCTACGCCGTCGGGGTGCTGCTCATCAACGCCCTGTTGGTGGTGCCGGCGGCGGCGGCGGCGAACGTGTCGCGGAACCTGCGACGAATGTTCTGGTTCACCCTATTCGGGTGCGTCGGCTGTTCGCTCGTCGGCTATCGCATCAGTTCCGGCACCGTCGTCGCCGCGGGCGGACTGGAAATCCACCCCGGCCCGTCCGGGGCGGTGGTGATGGCCTGTGTCGGCTGGTTCTTCGCTAGCCTGGGGGTGCGGGCGGTCCGCCGCCGGTTCTTCGGCGCGGCCGTGCCGTGCCCGCACACCTCTTGCTCGCACGTCCACGGGGGCGGAGAATACCCCCACCCGCACTGAACCGGCGGCCGGCGTGCGGCGTACCGACCCAAGACCTCCCCGCCCCACCGGACCGTGCCGTGGATCAGAACACGATCACCGACTTCATAGTCCTGTTCCTCGGGATCGTGTGGGAAGCCCTGCCGTTCATCATCGTCGGGGCGATCATCGCCGGCGTGCTGGAAGAGTTGCTGCCGCAGGAAGCCCTCGCCAAACTGCTGCCCAAGCACTTCGTGCCGGCGGTGATGATCGGCGGGGCGCTCGGCCTCATCTTCCCGATGTGCGAGTGCGGCATCGTCGTCGTCATGCGGCGGCTGCTGCGGAAGGGGCTACCGCTGTCCTGCTGCGTGGCGTACATGCTGGCCGGGCCGATCGTAAACGTGATCGTGCTGGGCAGCACCGCCGTCGCCTTCTTCCCGCACCAACTGGACGACGAAAGCTCGCTCGGCCCGCCCATGCTCATCCTGCGGGCCGGGCTGGGGTATCTGGTGGCGTGCGTCACCGGGTTCGTCGTCCACGCCCTCGCTATGCGGTCCAAGCCGACCGACCTACTCACCGCGAAGGCGATGCCGCCGAAGCCGACCAAGACGCTGGAGCTGGCACAGGACACCGGCGTGGTGCCGCCGAAGCGGACCGTCGGCCAGCGGCTGAACAACATCACCGCCACCGCCCTGAACGACTTCATCGACATCACCGTGTTCCTCATCATCGGGTCGGTGATCGCCGCGTTCGTCAAGTCGGACGTGGGGCTGGTGATGAAGGTGGAGGCGATGTCCAAGGAGCAGCCGCTGCTGGCCATCCCGCTGATGATGGGGCTGGCGTTCGTGTTGTGCCTGTGCAGCGAGGCGGACGCCTTCCTGGCCGCCAGCTTCACCAAGATGAGCGTGTCGGCGAAGGTGGCGTTCCTGGTGTTCGGGCCGATGCTCGACATCAAACTGCTGCTCATGTACACCCGCGTGTTCCGGCCGAAGCTGATCGCGGTGATCGTGAGCTGCGTCGCCGTGCAGGTGCTGGTGTACACGAGCGTGCTGCACCAGTTCTATAACCCGGCCGCACTCGGCAGTGGGAGCAAGGCCGAGGCCGTGACCGCCGGCCCGCCGCCGACCACCCCGCCCGGTACGCCCGCTACCCCCCCTGCCCCGTCGAACGGGAAGTGACGGACGGCGTAGAATCGAATGCAGGTCTTCTGTAGCCGGCCTCTGCGAGGCCGGGCCGGGGTCACAGACCCCGGCTGCAGACGATGGGAACCTCTTGAGGGTTTCGCGATGGACCACACCACCGACGCCCACACCCCGCACTCGCACGGCCATGACCACGGCCACGCGCATTCCCACACCCACGACCACGGGCACGACCACAGCCACGGCGGGAGCGACTACTACCTCCAGCAACTGCTGACCGTGTTCATCTGCGGGGCGTTCGGCGTGTCCGGCGTGCTCATGTACACGCTCGGCAAGCTGAACTTCATCCTCGCCCCGGCCTTCCACCTCTGGGTGCTGGTCGGCAGCGGGCTGCTGCTGGCGGCGGTGGCGTTCCGCATGGTCGCCCTGTGGCGGTCGGCCGGGGCACACGCAAACGACCACGACCACGCGCACGGGGACGACTGCGGGCACGACCACAAGCCGGGAGAGAAGTGCGACCACCACGGGCATTCGCACGCCGACCACTCGGCCGAGGACCACGACCACGGCAACATCTACTGGCGGGTGGTGGTGCTGGCGTTCCCGGTGGCCATCCTGGCGATGGGCCTGCCGAACAGCTCGTTCAGCAAGGAGAAAGAGTTCGAAATGCTGGGGAAGGGGTCCGCCATCGACACGAACAACTTGGCCGAAGTGCAGGCGAAAGACGGGGAGATCAAGAGCGATTTCGACCTGCTGGCGTCGGCGGCGTACTCGCAGCCGAAGCGGGACGCGTACACCGGCGCGAAGGCCAGCATCGTCGGCAAGATGCGGAAGCTCACCGACAAGCAGTTCACCCTGTACAAGCTGAAGATCACCTGCTGCTCGTCCGACGCCATCCCGCTTCAGGCGCTGGCAATCACCAAGTCGGCCAGCCAGATGGCCAACTTCGGCGACGGCGAGGAGATCGAGGTGAAAGGGGTGATCCAGTTCGCCCCGAACGACAAGGGCGAGTACATCACCGTGCTGAAGGTGGACCCGGACGGCATCCGGCGGACGGGGAAATGATTCCGGCTCGCCGGAACTGATTCCGCGTCTCAACAAGATCAAGCCCGTGCCGCAACCCGTTGTTTCCCAACGGGTTGCTCATTCCAACGCCATTTCGTCGCACAGAGTGAAATGAGTTCACATTGGGGTGGCGCACCCAGAACACAACTCATTTCCGGGCCGTGTCGGCGTTCAGCACCTTCGCCATCGCCTTCAGCACGATCGCCTCGGAGTCCGGACCGGCTAACGCGACGGTCGGCTCGTACCCGCCCTGGAGGTACGCGGCGGCGGTGGGGATGTACCCCGGCCCGTCGTCGCCGTACCCGGCGACGAACACCGCCGCATCCGGCCGCAACTTCTGGGCGGCCAGTTGGAACTCGACGAACGGCTCACCGGGCAGGTGCAGGGTGGTGATGTGCTTCCCGAAGTCGAGGGCGGTGATCTCGATCGGCGCGTCCTTCCGCTTCAGCCACGTCAGTTGCAGCGCCGCGTTGTTCCGCTTCGCCTTCGTCTGCTTCTCGTCTTTCATGTCCGCCGTACTCTGCTCCTCGCCGAACAACTTCTCGGATCGCGGCGGCAGCTTCACCGGCTCGACGCGGTACTCCCAGCCGGTCACGGGATACGTCTTCGTCGCCTTCCACGCCGCCGTCATGCCGTCGTAAATGCGGTCGCGAAGAACCGGCCGGTTCTCCTTCGCGCCGTCGTTGTACTTGCCGGCGGTCACGTTCCCGGCGCACCCGGTGAAGTACACCTGGAAAACGCCCTTCTGCTCGTCCTGCCGCTTCTGCCGGGCCAGCCCGCAGAAGTCGGCCGACACCCGCCCGTCGCCGTAGTAGCTCATCGGGTGGGTGGCGTAGAAGTGCAGCGCGGCCAGCGGGGTGTCGCCCGTCCAGAAGCTGAGCGTGCGGAGCTTCGGGTCGATCAGCCCCACGTCCGCGTCACGAGCCTCCTGGCTTTTGGTGGCGCTGGTCCGGACGAACTTCACCTTGCCGTCCGGCCCGAGCACCCGGCGGTTCGACGCCACCTTCTCGACCGCCCCCTCCCCTGCCCCGACGCGGTCGAACTCGACCGTCTTCATCAGCGCCTTCTTGATCGCGTCCGCCGAGTCCGCCACGCACCTGTCGAAGAACTTCAGGTCGAGCAGCGGCGGGCCTTTCACCTCGGCCAGCAGCTTCTGGGCTTCGGTGTCGGCGAACGGGGCGTTGTGCGGGTGGACGCAGTGCAGGCACACGTTCTCGGGCACGGTGTGCGCGGCGTCGGCGAGCGCCTTCCGCCAGGTGCGGTACGCCTCGTTCCGTAGGCCGGTCCAGTCCACCGCGCACATCACGACCGGCTTACCCACCCCGAGCAGCACCACGCCCAGCACCTTCAGCGGGTCATCGACGCCGCGCACCGGCTCGATCCACCCGCCGCACAGCGGGTGCCCGACCGGCGGGGTGGCGTCGGACTGGAACGTGGCGAGGTGGTAGGTGGGCATGGGTGTTACGGCACGAACGGCTGGGTCCACGCTACTTCGGTGTCGCCCTTCGCGTAGGGGTTCGGGTGCGGCTTGTCGGACGTGACCCGCGCCCGGACGTACAGCTCCTTGCCGGTGAACTTGTACGTCGGGTTGGCGTCGTTGCTGACCGCCACCACCTGGCCGATGTCGTCCGAGTAGCGGTGGGTCACGTCGAGCGGCTGGTCGTCCGGCCCCTTCACCGGCTGCCCTTTCAGGTCCGCCCCCTTCATCGTGGCGATGAACTCGGTCTTGTACTTCACCCCCGCCTCGGCATCGATCTTCAGGCTCAGGGTGTCGTTCTTCTTGCCCACGTCCGTCAGCCGAACCCCGCTGCTGAAGTAGAAGTCGCCGGCGATCATACTCCGGACGAGGGCGTCCGGGGTCAGGTACGCCGCCCGCACCATCACCCACCCGCGGCCGGGGTTGGTCTTGCCAAGGCCGAACTCGTGGTACCCGTGCGAGTCGTCCGTCGCCACCCCGTACACCACCGGCAGGCCGAGCCTGCCCAGCCGCACCGCCAGCACGATGTCCCAGATCCGCTCGCAACTGGCGTGGGTGGCGTCGCCGTAGTTCCGCACACCGGAGTGCCCGTTGAACACCTCGAAGAAGCCCAACTCCTCGACCGCGAACATCTCTTCCGCCCGCACCCCCCAGCCGAAGTTCGGGTGGTTCAGGAACGTCAGCCCCGGCCACCCGGACTTCTTCCGCTGCTCGGCCACCAGCTTCATGTTCACCCGGATCGCCTCCTCCACCCCGTCGGCGTCGATCGGCTTGAGCGGGTCGCGGAGGTTGATGGCGTTCATGTGGATCGGCTTGGCCTTGAACTTGTGCGTCACCTCCTCGCCGGACACCATCAGGAATCTGCCCGGCTCCTCCACCGCCGTGCGGTACTCCCGCATCGCCTTCAGCCGCACCTGCGGCTTGCCGTCCTTCTGCCGGCGGTCGAGCCACGCCTCCCCGAACCGCTTGGCGTACTTGGCGGTCGCCTTCGTTCGCACCGGCGTACTGTCGGAATCGACCCACTTCTCGCCGTCCGCCATCAGGTTGTGTTCGGTCAGGCAGAGGAAGTGATATCCGTTCCGCTTGTACCAGTCGGCGACCATCTCCGGGAAGTCGTCGCCGTCGCTCCACAGGGTGTGGGTGTGCAGGTTCCCCCGCCAGAACTTCGGGCCGTCCGGCGCGCTGGTGGCGGGTAGGGTGGGCAGGTCCGCGGCAGGCTTGTCCGATCCCCGGAACGCCAGGGTAACGGAGATGACGGCCACCGTGAGGGCGAGAACACCCGCCGCGCGAACTCGGTTCATCGTGTGACTCCGGGGCCGCTCAACTGTCGTAATACAGCGCGAACTCGTAGGGATGGGGCCGCACGCGGATGGCGGCCACCTCCTCGTCCCGCTTGAACTTCACCCACGTCTCGATTACGTCCTCGGTGAACACCCCGCCTTGCAACAGGAACTCGTGGTCCCGCTCCAGAGAGGACAGCGCCTCGTCCAGCGTGGCCGGGGTGCGGGGCAGGTCTTTCAGCTCCTCCGGCGGCAGGTCGTAGATGTCCTTGTCCAGCGGTTCGCCCGGGTCGGTCTTGTGGCGGATGCCGTCGAGCATGGCCATGAGGATGGCTGAGAACGCCAGGTACGGGTTGGCCGACCCGTCCGGCAGGCGGTACTCGATGCGGCGGGACTTCGGGCGGGAGCTGTACACCGGGATGCGGATGGCGGCCGAGCGGTTCCGCTGGCTGTACGCCAGGCTGGTCGGCGCCTCGAACCCCGGCACCAGCCGCTTGTAGCTGTTGGTGGTCGGGTTGGTGATGGCGCACAGCGCCGGGGCGTGCTTGAGGATGCCGCCGATGGCGTACCGGCCGAGATCGGACAGCCCGGAGTACCCGGACCCGGCGAACAGGTTGGCGCCGTTCTTCCACAGCGAGGTGTGGACGTTCATCCCCGACCCGTAGTCGTCGAACAGCGGCTTGGGCATGAACGTGGCCGTCTTCCCGTGCCGGCGGGCGACGTTCTTCACCACATACTTGTACTTTAGCACGTTGTCCGCCATCGGCACCAGCTCGTCGTACCGGATGTCGATGGCGCACTGCCCGCCGCTCGCCTTCTCGTGGTGGTGGCTCTCCACCGTCATCCCGCACTGGCTCATGGCCAGCATCATCTCCGTCCGCAGGTCGTACAGGGCGTCGGCCGGCGGGCACGGGAAGTACCCCTGGCGGTGCGGGATCTTGTACCCCAGGTTCGGCCGCTCGTCCCGCCCGCTATTCCACACCCCCTCCCCGCTGTCCACATAGTAAAACGCCGAGTGCGCCGTCTGGTCGAACTTCACGTCGTCGAACAGGAAGAACTCGAGCGCCGGGCCGAAGTGGGCGGTGTCCGCGAACCCGGTCTGCTTCATGTAGTAGACGGCCTTGCGGGCGACATTCCGCGGGTCCTTGCTGTAATCCTCGCGGGTGCTGGGCACCTGGATGTTGCAGATGATGCTGAGGGTGATCTCGCGGGTGAACGGGTCGAGGAACAGGGTGTCCGGCTGCGGGACGATGAGCATGTCCGCTTCGTTGATCTTCTGCCACCCCCGCAGCCCGGACCCGTCGAACCCGACCCCGTCCTCGAACGTCTCCTCGGTGAGCATCTCGGCCGGCTGAGTGACGTGCTTCCACAGGCCGGGGAAGTCCATGAACCGCAGATCCACCGCCTTCACGTCCTTCTCGCGGACGAGCGCCAGCACTTCGCGCGGGGTCACGGTGTACTCTCGGAATGTGGGGTGGAATCGGGGCGGAGAGGAGGCCCGTGACGTTACGGATGTTATAGGACGGGCGGGGCGAAGGTTCGCCGGACGTACCCTTTCCGCCGGGCGGATGGGGTATAATAACCCGCACACGTCCACCCTGCCCACCCGCCCGCGGAGTGCCCGCATGTCCCAGGCCGTCGTCGATCCGGCTGAACTCCGGCGGTTCGCCAGCAACCTGAAGCGGTTCAACGCCGACGTGCAGGCCGGCCTATCCGCCTTGTACAGCCAGTTGCTCGCGCTGGGCGACACCTGGCGGGATCAGGAACACGACAAGTTCCGCGAGGAGTTCGAACAGACGATGAAGGACCTGGAGCGGTTCGTCGAGGTGTCCGGGCTGTATGTGCCGTTCCTGATGCGGAAGGCGGAGCGGATCGAAGAGTACCTGAACCAGCGGTGACCCATGCCGGCCGACGTTCGCGCCATCGACGCCCTGCGGGAGTGGCTGGGTGCGCTCGCCACCTACAAGAGCGAGGCCGGGGAGGCGCTCGGCGGGTTCCGGCTGGAGGTCGGCCGCGGCACCGACTGGGTCGCCGACCAGATGCACCTGTGGCAGCGGTCCATCCGCAAATGCGAGGACGCGGTGGTGCAGGCGAAGGCGGAGCTGTCCGCCCGCCAGTTCCCGGACGTGAACGGGCGGATGCCGGACACCACCGTGCAGGAGCGGAACCTGAAGCGGGCGAAGGTCCGGCTGGAACACGCTCAGGACAAGGTGGCCACCTGCCGCAAATGGCTGACCCACCTGCCGAAGGTGATCGACGAGGTGTTCAGCGGGCCGGCGAACCGGCTGTCGAACACGCTGGAGGGCGACGTGCCCCGCGGCATGGCCACACTCGAACGGCAGATCGACGCCCTGGAGCGGTACGCCGAACTGAAGACCGATTTTTCGACCTCGCCGTCGATCGCTCCTGTCAGCCCATCGCCTCCACCTCCGGGAGCCGCGTCATGAAGTTCGGCGGCAACCGCGGCCAGCTCGACGACGCCAAGAAGACCGCCGCCGGCCGGTGGGATCTGGCGTGCGAGGAGTGGAACGACCAGATCCGCCGCGAGCACGAGGCCGAGGTGGTGGCCCCGCTGAACGATAACGTGGCCGAGTTGCTCCGGGCGGTCGATCAACTGATCACCGTGTTCGCGAACGTCCGCCGCGAGTGCGAGTTCGACCCGAACGACTGATCCTACCCCGACCCGACTGGATGTGGCTAATGCCCGACGCACAACTGTTCGAGGTGCAGCGCGACGCCTTCGGGCTGTTACTCCGCTCGGTGAAGGACCGGCACGCGGGCGAACAGGCCCTCGCCACCGAGTACCCGGCGGCAGTGGACTCGGCCGAGAAGGATGTGCAGAAGGCCCGCAAGGCGCTGGCGAACTCCCGGCGGAAAGCCGAGGACGAGTTGGCCGCCGAGCGGGCGACGGTGGAGGCAGACACGGACCAACGGTACTCCGACGCGCTGGCCGAACTGGAGCGAACTGCGGTCGAGACGAAGCGGCGGTTGGAGAACGACCACCGCGACACCGAGGACGCGCTCAAGACCGAGTACCAGGACAAGCTGTGGACGATCGACTCGCTGCTCGAAGCCAGCGAGAAAGAGGCGGCGGACCGCAAGGCCGATTCGGACCGCGCCGTGTACGCGGCCGGGCTGCGGTTCAACGAACAGTGGGAGCGGGCCGAGCAAACCCTGGCGGCGGTCAACCTGACCCGCGAGGACATCGATTTCCAGACCAACAAACTGCCGTCGGTCGCCACCGCCGATTTTTCCGGGAAGCTTGAGAAGTCTGTCGAAGACGTGGACGCGGCGGCGGACAAGCTCGCGGCGGCGAAGCTGCCCAAGTTGATCGGCGTGGCCGGCACCACCTGGTGCGTGTTCGTGGCCGGCGGCATCGCCATGGCGATCGCGCTGATTGCATTACCCAATGCGTCGCCACTGATTAAGCTGCTCGCCGGGGTCTGCGGCGCGATCGTCGGCGGACTGCTCCTCCGTCAACTGGTGTACGCCCTCGCGCGAAAGCAGGTGCGGGATCGCGGGGCGGCGCTGGGCGTGTATATGGCCGAGGCGGAGCGGGCTCGCACACTTCTGACCAACCACGCCGCAAAGGTACTCTCCGCGGACCAGGCCGAACTGAGGAACATCCACGCCGCGAACCGCCGAGCGTGTGACGACACCTACCGCCCGCAGATCGCCGGGCTGGTTAAGCAGTGCGTCACCGCCGTCGCCACCATGGAGCGGGACACGGCCGACAGGCGGCGGTCCCTCCGCGAGAAGCAAGCCGCCGCCGAAGTCGCCAACCGGACGAAGTACGACACCCTGGCCGCCGAGCAGACCACCCGCTTCGAGACGGAGTCCACGCAGATCGAGCAGCGGTACTCGGCGAAGTTGGCCGCGGCCGTCGAGGAGCGAGACCGGCGGTGGCGGGAGACGAGCGACAACTGGTTCAAGGGACTGAAGCGGGTGGAGGAGTCGTTCCACACGCTGACGGAAGCGTCCCGCACCTCGTTCCCCGATTGGCCGGCGGTGGCGGACGAATCGTCCGACCTGCCGACGACCATACCCGGCGGCGTGCGGTTCGGCGAGTACGATGTCGAACTGTTCGCCCTGACCGACGGTAAGCCCGCTGACCCGCGGTTGATGCCGCCCCAGCCCCTCAAGGCTCAGGTGCCGGCGTTCCTGCCGTTCCCCGACCACGCCGCGGTGCTGCTCAAGGCGAAGGACGCCGGCCGGGTGGAATCCGTCCGCGCCCTCCAGGCGATGATGCTGCGGTTCCTCACCGGCCTGCCGCCGGGCAAGGTGAGGTTCACCATCTTCGACCCGGTCGGCCGCGGGGAGAACTTCGCCTCGTTCATGCACCTGGCCGACGCGGACGAGTTGCTCGTCACTTCCCGCATCTGGACCGAGCCGGGGCAAATCGAGGCGCGGCTGACCGACCTGACCGAACACATGGAGAACGTGATCCAGAAGTACCTGCGGAACCAGTACAAGTCGATCGAGGAGTACAACCGGGCGGCGGGCGAGGTGGCCGAGCCGTACCGGGTGCTGGTGGTCGCCAACTTCCCCACCCACTTCACCCCGGACGCGGCCAAGCGGCTGGTGAGCGTGATGAGCAGCGGGCCGGCGTGCGGGGTGTGTACGCTGGTGGGCGTGGACACGGCCGCCGCCCTGCCCCGCGACTTCCGGCTCACGGACCTGGAGCAGGTGGCGTTCACCCTCAACTGGAAGGACGGGCGGTTCACCCCAAAGGACGGCACGTTCGCCCCGTTCCCGCTCACGATCGACGCTCCGCCCCCGCCGACCGAGGTGGCGAAGATCGTCCGGCGGATCGGCGAGGCGAGCAAGACCGCCGGCCGAGTCGAGGTGCCGTTCAGCTACATCGCGCCAGCGGCGGACCAGATCTGGAAGGGCAGCACCACCCGCGGCATCGAGGTGCCGATCGGCCGGGCCGGGGCCACCCGCCGGCAGGTGCTCTCACTCGGCCAGGGCACCGCCCAGCACGCGCTGGTGGCCGGCAAGACCGGGTCCGGGAAGTCCACCCTGCTGCACGCGCTCATCACCAACCTGGCGCTCATCTACAGCCCGGACGAGGCGGAGCTGTACCTGATCGACTTCAAGAAGGGGGTGGAGTTCAAGCTGTATGCCGAGCACCAACTGCCGCACGCCCGGGTGGTAGCGATCGAGAGCGAGCGGGAGTTCGGGCTGAGCGTCCTCCAACGGCTCGACGGCATCCTGCGAGAACGCGGGGAAGAGTTCCGCCGGGCCGGGACGAACGACGTGGCCGGCTTCCGCGAGGCGCGGCCGGGGGTGAAGCTGCCGCGGATCCTGCTCATCGTGGACGAGTTCCAGGAGTTCTTCGTCGAGGACGACAAGCTGTCGCAGGAGGCGGCGCTGCTGCTCGACCGCCTCGTCCGTCAGGGCCGGGCGTTCGGCGTCCACGTGCTGCTCGGGTCGCAGACGCTCGGCGGGGCGTTCAGCCTGGCCCGCAGCACCATCGACCAGATGGCCGTCCGCATCGCGTTACAGTGCAGCGAGGCCGACGCCCAGCTCATCCTGAGCAAGGAAAACACCGCCGCCCGCCTGCTCACCCGCCCCGGCGAGGCCATCTACAACGACGCCAACGGGATGACCGAAGGGAACGACCCGTTCCAGGTGGTGTGGCTGGACGAGGGGGTGCGGGAGCGGGCGGTGGACGACCTACGCCGCCGCGCCCCGGCCGGGACATACCCGCCGCCGCTGGTGTTCGAGGGCAGCGCCGCCGGCGACCTGACGGCGAACAAGCGGCTGCTGCGGTTGCTCGACGCCGAGCCCGAACGGGTGGCCGAGTTCGGCCCGCCGACGCTGTGGCTGGGCGACCCGGTGGCCATCAAGGACCCGACCGCCGCCGTGTTCCGCCCGCAGTCGGCGTCCAACCTGCTCATGGTCGGCCAGTCGGACGAGGCGGCGCTCGGCGTGTTCTCGGCCGGCCTCGTCACCCTGGCGGCCCGGCTGCGGCCGACCTCCGATACCCGATCGATCCTGATGCTGGACGGCACGCCGGACGACTCCGACTTCGCCGACCACCTCCGCGGCGTGTGCCGCACCCTCGGCCTGGGTTCGGGCATCGTCGAGCGGCACCACCTCCCCGCGGTGCTGGGCGAGCTGGCCGCCGAGATCGACCGCCGCATCAAGGGCGAGTCCGCCGACCGCACGCCGCGGTTCCTGTTGGTGAACGGCCTCCAGCGGTTCCGCGAGCTGCGGAAGGCGGACGACGACTTCGGCTTCCGCCGCGGGGACAAGACGATCAGCCCCGGCGAACTGTTCACCACCGTCCTCCGCGACGGCCCGTCGGTCGGCGTCCACACCGTCGTGTGGTGCGACTCGGTGACGAACCTGAACCGGGCGTTCGAGCGGGCCGCCCTCCGCGAGTTCGCCATGCGGGCGCTGTTCCAGATGAACCCGAACGACTCCAGCCAACTGATTGACAGCCCGGCCGCCTCCCGCCTCGGCCGCAACCGGGCGCTGTACATCGAGGACGGGAGCGAGCGGCCGGAGAAGTTCCGCCCGTACGGGTTGTGCGGGCTGGACTGGGTGCGGCGGGTGGGCGAGCAACTCGGCCTGCAGCCGGCGAACGGTTCGGTTCAGGATGACGCCGCCCCGGTGCCGATGCCGGATCACGCCGTCCCCGAGCGGGTGTAAGGCCGGGAGGTCGCACGGATGCCTAGGCTCAGCCTGCCGCGGGTGGCGGTGATCGGGGCCGGGCCGGTCGGCCTCGAAGCCGCCCTGTACGCCCGCTCCCTCGGCCTGCACGTTACCGTGTTCGAGGGCGGGCAACCGGGCGAACACGTCGGCCGGTGGGGGTTCGTGCGAATGTTCACCCCGTTCGGGCTGAACGCCTCTGCGCTCGGCAAGGCCACACTTCAGAAAGAACGGTGCGAGCTGCCGGCGGACACCGCCCTGCTGTCGGGCCGCGAGTACCGCGATTCGTACCTGCTCCCGCTCGCCGCTTCGCCGCTGTTGAAGGACTGCATCCGACAGCAGACCGCCGTGATCGGCGTCAGCCGCACCGGGTGGCGGAAGACGGACGCCGACCGCGGGCCGCTACCCCCGTTCCGCCTGCTCCTCCGCGGGCCGAACAACGCCGAATCCGTCGAGACGGCCGACGTGGTGTTCGACTGCGGTGGAACGTACTCCCGCCCGAACTGGCTGGGCGACGGCGGCATCCCGGCGGTCGGGGAGATCGCCGGCCGGCAGCACGTCCTGTACTGGCCGGATGACGTCCGCGGGGCGAAGAAGGCTCAGTACGCCGGGCGGAGCGTACTGGTGGTGGGCGGCGGGCACTCGGCGGCGACGACCGTGTGCGACCTGACCGACCTGGCCGACGAGAACCCGTCCACCTGGGTGGTGTGGCTCACTCGCTCGCCGCGGCCGCAGCCCCTGCCCCGCATGCCGAACGACCCGTTCCGCGAGCGGGACCGGCTGGCGGTGCGGGCGAACACCCTCGCCACCCGCGGCGACGGCAACCTGGAACACCACCCGGCGGCGCGGGTCGAGAGTGTCGTGTGCCACGGGCCGGACAAGGGGTTCCGGGTGACGGCGACCGTCGGCGGCGATCTCACGTCCTGGGACGTGGAGCGGGTGATCGCCAACGTCGGGTACAAGCCGGACCTGGGGTACTGCTCGGAACTGCGGGTGCAGGAACCGACCGGCGACCACCGCACCGACGAGCCGAACTACTTCGTCCTCGGGGCGAAGAGCAAAGGCCGCGAGTCCGGGTTTCTGCTCCGCGACGCACACGACCAGATCCGCAAGGCGTTCGCCGAGGTGACAGGGAACGCGAAGTTGAACCTGTACGCGGCGTGATGGCGAACGGTCGGGGGGCGGCCGCCCGGGGG
>JALHQU010000140.1 GCA_022841795.1 Fimbriiglobus sp. | reverse complement strand
AGGTCGTACTCCGGCAGGGGCACGTCGAGGTCGCCGGCCACCCGGCTGTAAGGCAGGTCGTCCACCCCGACGCTCGCGGCCAGCCGGCGGAACGCGGCGGGGATGGTACGGGTGGTGGCTTCGAGATCGGCCCGGTAGCGTTCGAGATCGACCTCCAGTTGCACCACGTCGAGTTGGCTCCCCTCCTTCGCCTTCAGCAGCTTGTTGGCGTTCTCGACCGACTGCTCGGCTAGGCCGATGAGTTGCTTGAGGATGTCGGCCCGCCGCTGGAGGGCGAGCACGTCGAAGTAGTTCTGCCGCACGTCGGTGAACAGCCGGTAACGCTCGGCCACCACCTTCAGGGCGGCTTGGTCCACTTCCTTCAGGGCCGCGGCCTTGCTCAGACCGAGCTTGTTGCCGGTCACGATCTCCTGCTGGAAGTACGGGGCGGTCCAGATGCCGCCCGGCCCCTGCCGGTCCCCAAGCTCGTCGCCGGTGACGGACACGGTGGGGTTCGGGTACAGCCCGGCCTGCACCGCCCGCCCCCTGGCCGTCTCGACCGCCCACCCGACCTGACCCAGCCGCGGGTTCCGCTCGACGGTCAGGGCCAGGAGGTCGGGCAGGGTCAGGTCCGCAGCCGGCGGCGGCTTCGGCTCGGCCTTCTCGCCCGCGATAGACCTTGGCGTCGGGAGCTTGCCGTCGGGCTGGTTGGTGGACGTGTACCCGGCCCGCACCACCCCGGACGGAGGGGCGACCGCCACCGGGTTCGGGGCTGATCGGACGCGACCGGGGGCGGGCAACGGGGCGAACGCCGCCGGGCCGTAGTCCGGGGACGGCGGGCCGGACACGCAGCCGGTCAACACGACCAGCGGGAACAGCAACGCCGGCAGCCGGCAGGTGGTAACGTGGCGACCCATGTCCAATCCTTCGGAATATCCCGCCCACTCAATCCATGCAATCCGACCAACTTTCCAAAGCCGCACAGCTCGTCCGGGAAGCGTCCTACTCCCCGAATAATCAGGGCCGGTTGCCTCATCTCGTCCGATCTCCAGGGTCAGCCGTGCCCGCCCGTAACGAGCATGACCGCCGCCATCGCGGCCATCAGGCCGTCCTCGGCCAGCGTAACGTAGCTCATGGGCAGGTTGAACACCGCCCCCAAGCAGGCACAGCGGATTTTCCGCCGGGCGAGCAGCGTCTTCACGACACCGACCGTGCCGACCGACATCACCACCAGCGTGACCGCGTTTGTGGCGGTCGGTTGGAACCCGGACAGGTACGCGGCTCCGAGCAGCAGTTCGATGAACGGGTAGGCGAATCCGTAGGCCCGCCACCGCCCGGCGATCACGTCGTACCCGGCGTAGGCGTCCGCGAACGCCCGCACGTCGAGGAGCTTGAAGAACGCGAAGGCAAGGAAGAACCCGCCCATGAAACGGGCCATCGCCCGTTGCCACTCGAACGCCCCGGCCTGCACCTCCAGCAGCCCGGTGCCCAGCACCAGAAACCCGAACAGCAGGAAGATCGGGTAGTAGCTCGTCCGCGGCCCGGCGGTCGTCACGGTCGCCGTAGCCGGCTTCGGGTCGGGGTGGGCGTGGCCGGTTCCGTCCGCGGGATTGCGGGCGGAGCCGACCTCGCCCAGCACCTTGAAGCCCGCCGCGGCCACCAGCCGCCCGACGGTATCCGCCCCGACCCCCTCGGCCTCGACCGTCAGCACCTTGTCCGGGCTTTGCGTGTCCACCGACCACCGCCTGATGCGGCCCTCGCCGTTCAGGTGCGGCGTCACCGCGGCCACGCAGCTTCCGCAGTTCAGGTTCGTCTTGTACTTGGTTTCCGTCACGGCTCATTCCTCCGCGGGCGGGGCGAGTCGCTCGCCGTCCGCCCCGTTGTTCGGGTCGTTCAACGCCTCCAGGATGGGGCAGCCGGTGGCCGGGCCGTCGCCGTGACAGCCGGCGATCAGGCCCGTGAGTGCGTCCCGCATCCGCCGGAGGTCGCGGATTTTGGCGTCGATGTCCTCGACCTTGGCCGTCGCCTGGCCCCGCACGTCCGACCGGGTGGCCGAGCCGTCGAGCCGCAGGGCGAGCAGGGCCTTGATCTCCTTCAGGGTGAAGCCCAGCCGCTTGGCCCGCCGGATGAACCGGAGGACGGCCACGTCGTCGTCCCCGTACAGGCGGTAGCCGGACTCCTTCCGCTCCGGCTCGGCCAGCAGTCCGTGCCGCTCGTAGAACCGGACGGTTTCGATCCCGACCCCGGCCCGCCTGGCGACCTGCCCCACGGTGAGTGCCTTCATCTCGCAACCTCCGTGGGGATCGTACACCCCGTACCTAAGTACGGAGTCAAGCAGAAAAGTGACGGCTCCAGATTCGGGCCGGTTTCCTACGCCAGCCGCACCGCCCGCAGCCGCAGGGCGTTGGCGACGACCGACACGGAACTGAGGCTCATCGCCGCGGCGGCGACCATCGGGTTGAGCAGGAGGTGTTCCGAGATCGGGTATAGGACGCCCGCCGCGACCGGCACGCCGAGGGCGTTGTAGACGAAGGCGAAGAACAAGTTCTGGCGGATGTTCCGCATCGTCCGGCGACCGAGGTTGACCGCCTTGACGATCCCCCGCAGGTCGCCCTTCACCAGCGTGACGCCCGACGACTCGATGGCGACATCGGTTCCGGTCCCCATTGCGATCCCGACATCGGCCTCGGCCAACGCCGGGGCGTCGTTGATCCCGTCGCCGGCCATCGCCACCCGCCGGCCCTCGGCCCGCAACGCCTTCACCCGCTCGTGCTTGTCCTCCGGGCGGACGCCGGCCCGGAACTCGGTGATCCCCAGCGTGTCGGCCACCGTCTTCGCCGTCCGCTCGTTGTCGCCGGTCAGCATGATGACCCGCAGGCCGAGGCCGCGGAGTGCCCGCACCGCTTCGGGCGTCGAGGGCTTGATCGGGTCGGAGACGGCAACCAGTCCGGCGAGCCGCCCGCCGACGGCGACGTACATCACGGTGCGGCCCTGCCGCTGCAACTCTTCCGCCCGCCCGTCCAGCGGGCCGAGGTCGGCCACCCCGCCGGCTTCGAGCAGCGACCGCTGGCCGACCAGCACAAGCTGGCCCTCGACCGTGCCGCGGACCCCGCCGCCCGTCACGGACCCGAACCCCTCCACGGGCGGGTGGGTGACACCGCGGTCCTTCGCCCCCTGGAGAACGGCCCTGGCGAGCGGGTGCTCGCTGTGCTGCTCGACCCCGGCGGCGAACCGGATCACGTCGGCCTCGGTGAACGACGGGGCGGGCACGCACTCGGTCAGCTTGGGCCTGCCCTCGGTCAGCGTCCCGGTCTTATCGACCACGACCGTATCGACCTTCTCCAGCGTCTCCAGCACCTCGGCATTCCTGATGAGGACGCCTTCCTTCGCCCCCCGGCCCACGCCGACCATGATCGACATGGGGGTGGCGAGGCCGAGGGCACACGGGCAGGCGATGATGAGCACCGCGACCGCGTTGACGAACGCCCAGGCCAGGGCCGGCTGCTCCGGCTGGAGGACGGCCCAGACGAGGAAGGTGAGGGCGGCGACCAGCACGACGACGGGGACGAAGTAGCCGGCCACCCGGTCCACGACCTTCTGGATCGGGGCACGGCTCCGCTGGGCGTCGGCCACCATGCCCACGATCCGGGCCAGCACCGTGTCCTGGCCGACCTTCTCGGCCACCATCAGGAACGAGCCGCTCTGGTTCACCGTGCCGCCGATCACCCGGTCCCCGACGGCCTTCTGCACCGGCAGCGGTTCACCCGTGACCATCGACTCATCGACCGCACTCTCGCCGTCCGTCAGTTGGCCGTCCACCGGCACCTTCTCGCCGGGCCGCACCCGCAGCGTGTCGCCGGCCCGGACCTCTCCGAGCGGCACGTCACGCTCGTCGCCGTCGCGGACGACGCGGGCGACCGGCGGGGCCAGCGACAGCAGGTCGCGGATGGCGGTGCCGGTACGGCGTCTGGCCCGCAACTCAAGCACCTGGCCGAGCAGCACCAAGGCGACGATCCCCGCCGCCGCCTCGAAGTACATCTCGACCGTGCCGTGCCGGCGGAAGTTGTCCGGGAACAGGCCGGGGGCGAGGACCGCGACGAGGCTGTACAGGTACGCGGCCCCGGTGCCGAGGGCGATGAGCGTGAACATATTCAGGTTGCGGCTGACGACCGACCGCCAGCCCCGCTCGAAGAACGGCCACCCGCCCCACAGTACGACGGGCGTGCTCAGCAGCAGTTGCAGCCAGCCCAGGACGCCGGCCCCCAGCCACCGCTCCAGCGGCACCCCAATCATGGGCAGCATGGCGATAAGGAGCAGCGGGACGGTGAGCACCGCGGCGACCCAGAACCGGCGGGTCATGTCGGTCAGTTCCGGGTCGTCCGCCGGCTCGCCCGTCTGGTCCGCTTTCGGCTCCAACGCCATGCCGCAGATGGGGCACGTCCCCGGCCCGACCTGCTCGACCTGCGGGTGCATCGGGCAGGTGTAAACCGTCCCCTTGTCCCCGCCCGCCGGCAGCGACACCGGGGCCGGGCTGGCAGGCGGTGTCGGTTCGGCCCGGTGGTGGGCATGGGCCGGGGCAGCGGGCACACTCGCCGCCCCGCCGTTCAGGAACGTCCGCCGGCAGTGCTCGCTGCAAAAGAAGAACGGCTGCCCGTCGCGGTCGGCCCGGAGGGCGGTCGCCTCGTTGACGGTCATCCCGCACACGGGATCGGTTGCCATAGTGGATCGCCTCTCGGTTGGCGGGTTGCCGTCCGCTTGTCGGGTTGATCGGGCGATTCGGGTGAAACGGCCACCCCCGTGCGGGCCGGCAGGGCGGGCGGGGACGCAGGTCCGTCCCCAGGCCCGAACCGCCGGGCTACTTCTTGTCCCCGACTTTGACGTGGAAGCCGGCCTTGTTCAGAGCCGTGACCACCTCGACCGCCTCGAACTCGCCGGTCACTTCGGCGGTGCCGACCTTCGCCTTGGCGGCGACCCCGGCCACCCCCTTCACGTCCTTGACCGCATCCTTCAACGACTTCACGCACCCGCCGCAGGAGTTGTGGAACCCGGTCACGGTCAGCGTCTTGAGGGTGCCGGCCCTGACGCCGCTGTCGTCCTTGAAGGCGTACCCCTTGTCCTTCCCCGGATCGCCGTGGAAGCCCGCCGCGGCCAGGGCGTCGAGGGCCTTCTGGGCCACCTTGGCGTCCGCCGCGGTGAACGTGGCCGAGGTGGTCTTCTTGTCGGTCGAGACGCCGGTGACGCCCTCGACCTTGCCCAGCACCGCGGCCACTTCCTCGGCACACCCGTCGCAGCACATATGCACGTTCTTCAGTTCCACCTTCTCGGCGGCGGTCGAGGCCCCCGCGGACGCGAGGGCGGCCACGGCGACCGCACCCACCAGCACCAGAACTCGGTTCATGTCACACTCCAGGGGCGGCGTATCGACGCCGCCCGGTTCGCCCGCCGGGGGTCTGGTCGCACGGCAACCAGTCTCACCCCCGGCAGTGGTCGGTGTCCCGGCGAGGGCGTTCGGCCCGGCGGGGAAATGTTCGAGGGCATCGGGTTACGGTCCGTGCCCCTTGGTCCCGTTCGTACTCGGCGGGGGAGGGGAAGCGGCCACCGGCTCAACGGCCACCACCGGGTCGGGCTGGGGGGTGGGAGCCGGCGAGAGAGCCACCACCTCCAGTCGGCTCACCGCCGCCGCCGGCTCGTGCAGCCAGGCGTCGTCCCAGCCGGTCGGTTCGGCGGTCTGTCCGGGCTGGGGCGGCTGGAAGATCTTCCGCCCGAACTTCCAGAACATCGCCGGGGTGACGACCTGATCTAGCACCGTGGACGCGACCAGCCCGCCGATCACCACCACCGCCAGCGGGTGCAGGATTTCCCGCCCCGGCTGTCCGCCGCCGAGGGCCAGCGGAACCAGCCCGATGATTGCCACGCACGCCGTCATCAGCACCGGGGCGAGCCGCTCCAGGCTGCCCCGCACCACCATCGCCTCGGTGAACCCCTCCCCCTCGTGCTCCATCAGGTGGACGTAGTGCGAGATCATCAGGATGCCGTTCCGGCTGACGATGCCGATGAGCGTGATGAACCCGACCCAGTGGGCGACCGACAGGGTGGTGGCCTCGACCCACACCTGCGGCCACCGCCACCACGGGGCGGCGTGCAGGGCCGCGTCCGGCGGGTGGTTGGCGATCAGCAGGGCGACCACCGCCCCCAGGGCGGCGAGCGGGATGTTGACGAGGAGCACCTGGGCCGCCGCCCGCCACGACCGCAGGCACCTCCACAGGAGCATGAACACGCCGACGACGGCCAGAACGCCGAACACGCCGAGCCGCAGGTTCGCCTCCCGCTGGGCCTCGAACTGCCCGCCGTACTCGACCCGGTAGCCGCCCGGACGGCCCCGCAGCTTCTCCTCCACAGGCCCGACCGCGGTCTTGATGTCGGCCACCACCGACCCCAGGTCACGCCCCTGGACGTTGCACGCCACCACGATCCGTCGCTCGACGTGCTCGCGGTTGATGGTGTTCGGGCCGGTCGTGTCCTGCACGTCGGCCACCTGGCTCAACGCCACCTTCCGCCCGGACGGGGTGTCCAGGATCGTCTTGCCGATTTCCATCGGGTTGGACCGGGCCGACTCCTCGTACCACACCACGAGGTCGAAGTACCGATCCCCGTCTAGCACGACCGACGCCCGCCGGCCCTTGTACGCCGTCTCCAGCAGCCTCGCCACGTCGCCGGGGGCGAGGCCGTGGCGGGCCGCTTCCTCCCGCCTGACCTTCAGCCGCACCTGGGAGATTTCCGTCTGCGGCTCGACCTGGAGGTCCACCACCCCCGGCACGGTGCTCATCCGCTCCTGGATGTCGTAGGCGGCGGTGCGGAGTTCCCGCAGGTCCGGGCCGACCACCTTGACCGCCACCTGGGCACGCACCCCGGACATGATGTGGTCCATCCGGTGCGAGATCGGCTGCCCGACGTTCACCTTCACGCCGGGGATGCCGCTCACCCGCTCCCGCACGTCGGCCACCACCTGCTCGTGGGGACGACCGACCGTCTCGACCCCCCGCCCGTGCAGGCCGGGGATCGCCCGCAGGACGGCGTACCCGAAACCCGGCTTGGGCCGCTCGTGCGGGGTCAGCCGCACGTCCAGTTCGGACGAGTTCACCCCCTCGGCGTGCTCGTCCATCTCGGCCCGCCCGGTCCGCCGGGACACGGACGCCACTTCGGGAACCTGGAGGATCAGGGCTTCCGCCCGCACGGCGACCCGGTTGCTCTCGTCCAGGCTCGTCCCCGGCTCGGTCTGGAGGTTGACCGTCAGCGTCCCCTCGTTGAACGGCGGCAGGAACTCCGACCCCATCCGGGACAGGGCGAGCACCGACAGCCCGGCCAGCACCGCCACGCCCGTGACGATCTTCCACGGGTGCCGCAGCGACCACCGCACCAGCCGGGCGTCCAGCCACTTCAGCCCCCGCAGCAGGAACGGGTCACGCTTCTTCTCCATGAACCGGGCGTTGGGCAGCAGCACCGAGGCCAGGGCCGGCGTGACCGTCAGGGACACGAGCAGAGAGGCGAGCAGGGACACCATGTACGCGAGGCCGAGGGGGGCGAACATCCGCCCCTCCAGCCCGCCCAGGGCGAACAGCGGGAGCACCACCAGGCAGACGATCATGGTGGCGTACACCACCGACCCGCGGACCTCCTGGGAGGCCCGGAACACCACCCGCAGCGGCGGGTCGGGGTCGGCCTTCCCGCGGTTCTCCTTCAGCCGGCGGTAGATGTTCTCCACGTCCACGATGGCGTCGTCGACCAACTCCCCGACCGCGACCGCGATCCCGCCCAGGGTCATGGTGTTGATCGTCACCCCCAGCCAGTGGAACACGAGGGCTGTGACGAGGATCGAGATGGGGATGGCGGTCAGGGTGATGACGCTGGTGCGGAGGTTCCAGAGGAAGAGGAACAGCACCACGAACACCCAGATGGTGCCGTCGCGGATCGCCTCGACCACGTTGTCCACCGCCGTCTGGATGAAGTCCGACTGGCGGAACACCCGGCGTTCCACCTTCACGTCCGGCGGCAGGTCGCGTTGCAGGTCGTCCAGCACCCGGTCGATCCGCGGGGTCAGTTGCAGGGTGTTGGCGTTCGGCTGCTTCTGGACGGTGAGGATGACCGCCGGCCCGCCGGCCACGGCGTCCCCCTCCCGCACCCGCACGCTGCCGTCCCCCCGCTGCACCGGCCCGCCGAACCGCACGTCGGCCACGTCCTTGATCCGCACCGGGCGGGGGTCACGCCACACCACCGGCGTCTCCGCGATCTCCTCCAGCGTCAAACTCTGCCCGCTGATGCGGATCAGCGACTCCCGCGGAGAGCGGACCATGACCCCGCCGCCCGCCAGCACGTTGGCCTTCTCGGCGGCGTCGGTCAGTTGTTGCAGGGTGACGTTCTCGGCGGCGAGCCGGGCCGGCGAGGTGACGATCTGGTACTGCCGGAGCGTCCCGCCCATGACCGTCACCTGGGACACCCCCTCGACCGCCATCAGCCGGTTCCGCAGGGTGAACTCCGCGAGCGTCCGCACCTCCATCGCCTTGGCCTGCCGCTCCTCCGGCGTCTTCGGGTCGGCGTCGGACCGGACGCCCAGGATCATCACCTCGCCCATGATGGACGAGATCGGGGCCATCACCGGGTCCACCCCCTGGGGCAGTCGCTCGCGGACGAGTTGGAGCTTCTCGGCCACCACCTGCCGGTCCTGGTAGATGTCGGTGCCCCACTCGAACTCGACCCACACGACCGACAGCCCGATGCCGGACGCCGACCGCACCCGCCGCACCCCGGTCGCCCCGTTCAACTGGTACTCCAGCGGGCGGGTGACGAGGGCCTCGACCTCCTCCGGGGCCAGGCCGGGGGCCTCGGTGAGTACGGTGACGGTGGGCCGGTTCAGGTCCGGGAACACGTCCACCGGCGTGCGGGCGAGTTCGTACACGCCGTACACGCTGACCAGCAGTGCGGCCAACAGGACGACCGCCCGGTTCTTCAGGGAGAACGCGATGACCCGCGTGAGCATGGTGGGTTCCGCTACTTGATGCCGGCGTAGGCGGTTTGCAACTCGGCGGTGCCCCGGACGGCCACCGGGTCGCCGGCATTGAGGCCGCGGGCGATCTCCACGAAGCGGTCGTCGGCCCGTCCGAGTTCGACGGGCAGCCGCTCGAACGCCCCGTCCGGCTGACGGACGAAGGCGTAGGCCCGCGTCCCCTCGTAGACGACCGCCGACCGGGGGACGGCCAGGGACGGCTGGGACTGGCCGAGGACGAGGGTGAGGCGGGCGAGTTGGTTGTGGCGGAGCGGCCGGGCCGGGGGGCGGTCGAGTTCGACCCAGACGGACAGGGTGCGGGAGTCGGGGCCGACCGACCGCCCGCTCCGGGCGACCGTACCGTCGGCCAGGAACGCCGGGTCGCCGGACACCCGGACGCGGACCTTCTGGCCGACCCGCACGCGGGAGAGGTCACGCTCGGAGACGTACCCTTGAACGACGGGCCGGGACAGGTCGTGGACGGCGAACAGCGGCTCCTCGGCCCTCACCGCCTGGCCGAGCGTGCGGTCGAACCCGACCACCACCCCGTCGATGGGCGACCGCACCGGCACGGCCTCGATGACCGTCCCGGTCTTCACCACGGTGTCGATCTGGTCGCCGGTCAGTCCGGCGACCCGGAGCCGCCGGCGGAGAGCGTCCCGCTGCTGGCGGCTGGCGTTCACAAGGGCTTCCTGCTCCAGCAGCCGCCGCCGGGCAGTCGCCTCGCCGCTCTCCTTCAGCCGGTCATAGGTGTCCGCCTGCAACTCGGCCTCCAGGTGCGACCGGATCAGGTCCAACTGGAGGGCGTGCAGGTCGAGGCTGAACACCTCCGCGAGCACGTCCCCGGCCTTCACCGGCTGGCCGCGGTCCACCAGCACCCTGCGGACGTTACCGGGCAGCGGGGACGAGGCGGACGCCCGGCGGGCCGGGGGCAGGTCTACGGCCCCGTCGAACTCGGCCACGTCCTCGACCGCACGCGGGCCGACCGACTCGACCTCCAGCCCGATCCCGCGGGCCGCTTCGGGACTCGGACGCAGCACGCCTTGGGCGAACAGCCCGGCCAGTTCGTGCCCGCCGCGGACGACCACCCGGTCGCCGGGGAACAGCCCGCCGGACCGCACCTCGACCCACCCGTCGGCCCGCCGCCCGACCGCTACCGCCCGCCGCCGGTACTCGGACCCGCCGGTCGCCCCGGCCTCTTCGACCAGGACGTAGTGCTCGGCCCCCTCGCGGACGACCGCCCCGGCGGGCACCGCCGTCGCCGCCGCCGGGCCGGGCAGGAGCAGCCGGGCCTCGCCAGACATGCCGGGCAGGAGCCGCGGGTCGCCGCCGGGCGGGTTCGGGAGTTCGGCCCAGACGGCGTTCAGGTGGGTCCGCGGGTCGAGGGCCACGCCCTTGACCTTCACTTCGGCCCGGAACACCTCGCCGGGAAATGCGGTCAGTCGTACCTCGACCGGCTGGCCGACCTCAACCCGGTGCAAGTCGTGCTCCAACACGTCGATCCGCACCCAGACCGACGACAGGTCCGCGACCTCGAACAAGTGCTCCAGCGGCTCGACCACCTTGCCCACGGCCAGGTCGGCGTGCGTCACCGTGCCGCGGACGCGGCTGACGACGGGGACGGTGCGGCTGCCCGCCTTGCCCGACTTGAGCAGGGCGTCCAAGTCGGCTGCCGGCATCCCCAGCCCCGCCCACTTGGCCTTCGCCACGGCCAGGGCATTCTGGTTCTGCCGAAGTTTCGTCTTCGCGTCGATCAGCCCCCGCTCCGGCACCGCCCCGGCCCGCACTGTCGGTTCGAGGTCCGCGACGATCTTCTCGGACAGCCGCACGTCGTTCTGGGCGTTCAGCAGTTCGAGTTGCAGGGCTTCCAGTTCGACCGCCTCCACCTCCGCGAGCACCTGCCCGGCGGCGACGACCTGGCCGGGCTGGGCGTGCAACTTCACCACCCGCCCCCCGACCCGCGACGACGCGAAGGCGTGGTTCTGCCACGGCGAGACGAGGGCGGCGTAGGCCAGCAGGCTCTCGGTGACGGGCCGCGAATCGACCTCGACCGTCAGCACGTCGAGAGCCTCGCGGGCGTCCCGGCTGAGGATGACCTGCCCCGTCTCGGCGTTCACCTGGGCACCGCGGGTGGGCAGCGGGGCGTGCCCCTCGTGGGCCAGCACCCACGTCGCCGCCGCCGTCAGCAGCAGGGCGACCGCCAGGCCGGCGGGCCGGACGAAGCGGCGAAGGCGAGTCGGAGGCGGACGCATGGCGGCACCAGACGGTTCGGAACGGGTCAGGGTGAACCTCGCCTCAATCGGCCTTCACGACGAACGGGACGACGCGGACGGTATCCTTCCAGCGGAACTGGCCCCAGCCCTTGTAGACCCCGGCCCGCGGGAAGTGGGCGGCGAAGGCGACCACGTTGGCGGCGGTCTTGCCGTCCGCCGGGTGGGCGTGGACGTACTCCTTGCCGTCGCCGCTCAGCACGACCAAGTGGCCCATCGCCCCCATGTACGGCTGGAGGCCCGCGAGCGGCTGGCCCGCGTCCAGCAACTCGAACCGGACGACGCCCTCGCCGCCGGCCTTCGCGTTCCCGACCGTGACCCGTGCCGTGAGGCCGTCCGCCTCGACCGCGGCGGGCACGTTCGGGGCGAGCGTCGGGGCGGGCGGCAGTTGGCCGGCGACCGTCACCTCGGCCACCGCCGTGTTCGCCTTGCCGCCGGTCGGCTGGTGGTCGGCGTACAGGCGGTAGGTGCCGGGGGTCGGGAACGTGTACGTCGCGGTCAGGTTCCCCGCCGGGTCCACCGCCGGGTGCAGGTGAGCGAAGGTGTCCAACCCGTCGCGGACGACGACGAGGTGGACCTTCGCCTCGTGCGTCACGTCGAAGTCCTTCACCATCCCCCCGCCCGCGTCGTGGATCATCAGCTTCAGCGTGGTCGGCTGGCCCGCCGCGACCGGAGCGGGGTCGGTCTTCACCACGAGGGTCGCGGCCTTCTGCCCGCCGCCGTGCCCCGCGTGTGGGTCGCCGCCGTGCCCCTGGTGGCCGGTCGGTTCCGGGCCTTGGTGCTTTGTGCCGTCCTGTTTCGTGCCGTCGTGTTTGGTGCCGCACCCGGCGAGCAGTCCGGCGACCGCCAACGCGGCGGGCAGGGCCAAGAGTCGAAGTCGGTTCATGGGTGTTGCTCCTCGGTGCGGTGTGGCGTTCAGCCCGTCCTGCCGCGAACGCCGGGATTGATCCCGAACCAGCGTAAGGCCCGTACCGTGGTACGGAGTCAAGGGCCGCGGGCCGTTTCCTCTGTGGGCCGTGTCACTTCTTGACCCGCCCGGCGTCCGCCGCGGTCATCTTCCCGTACCCCGCCGGCCAGTCGGACGCGACCTCGACCTGGCCGGCATAGTCGCGGTCTACGAGAACCGCCTTCCAGTCGGCGGCGAGCCGGTCGGCCCCATCGACGTACACCTTGAGCAAGTACCGCCCCTTGGTCAGAGCGGGTGGGGCGGACTTCCACGCGGTCGCCCGGTCGGACCCCTTCGCGGCCAGGAGCGTCAGGTTGTGCTGCCACAGCTTCCCTTGGCCCCACACCTTGCGGTCGGTGGTGGCGACGGGCGACGGCTCCCACGCCTTCGTGCCGGCGTCCCAGGCGTACACGTCCACCTGCACCAGCCGGTCGGCCCACGCGGGCGGGGTGTTCGTCAGCTTCAGCCAGATGTCGGTGCCGAACCGGAGCGGGCCGTCGTCCGGCGGGGGCAGGGCTGCGGCGTCGGCGTACTGGTCCTTCACCACCTTCGCGTAGTCGTCCAGGAACGTGCGGTACGCCTTGTACCCCTGGTCGCCGGGCAGGAACTTCTGCCCGCCGCCGTGCTTGGCCGTGTTCAGCGGCTTGCGGAGGAGCAGGCTGTTCTCCGGGTTGTCGGCGTCGATGAGCTTGCTGGCCCGCAGGTACGCGAGGGTCGCCGCCGGCCCGTCGGCCTTCACCCAGGCGACCCGCTCGCCGTGTTCCGCGACGAGCTTCTTGTTCTCCGGGGTGCCCTCGGTGTGGCACGACATGCACCGGAACCGCACGGCCCACACCGTCTGCTCGAACGAGGCCAACAGGCGGTCGGTGCGGGCGTGGCGGATCACCTCGACCGGACGCGGGGGCCGGGCCAAGTCGGTCGCCGCGAGCTTCGGGGCGGCTCGCAGCTTGGGGTCGGTGGCACTCGCCGCGATCCACGCCGCGAACGCCGCGTGTTCCGCCTTCCGGTTCTTCTCGTGGACGAGGGCCGCACCCGCCTTGTCCGCCTCGCTCATCTGGATGAGGGCGAGGATTTTCGACTTCGCCGGGGCGTCCAGGTCGATCAACCCCTGGTCCCGCAGGGACACGAACGTCTCCTCGTGGGTCGGGCGGATGTAGTTCTTCAGGTCCACGCCCGCGAGGTGGCACTGGACGCAACTCGACGGGTCCGGGGACTTGAAGATCGGCAGGATGCGTTTCTCGAACACCAGCCGAGCGTCGGTGGAGTCCACCGGCGGCTCCGTCGCCGGGGCGGCTGGCGGAGCGGGCACCGCCGGGGCGGGCTGCGGCGGGGCCGGCGGCTTGCCACAGCCGGCAACGACTGACACGAGGAGCAGGGCGAACGTCACGCGGGTCATGGGCTGGTGCCTCCGGGGTGGGGCGGTGGTCGGCACGACGCACCGGCCCCACCCATCGGTCGTTGGGTCACTTACGCTCCCGGTCGGCCCGGGCCTTCGTCTTCAACTCGGCCACCGCGGCAAGCGTCCGGTCCGGGTCGGCCAGGGCCTTCTTCTGGCACCCCTTGCAGCAGATGAACACCGGCTGGTCGTTGACCGTCACCTTGAGCGGCGGACCCATCGACCCCAGCCGCGAGTCGGTGCTGACGGCACACCACTCCTGTGCGTCCACGAGGGCACGGTCGTCCGCCGACAGCTTGTCCCGCTCGGCCTTGATCTCCGCGGCTTGTGCGTCGGCGGGCGGGGTCTTGGTTGTCGCCTTGGCGGCGTCCGCCGGGGCGGGACCGGCGGGGGTGTTGTTCGAGCAGCCGGCCAGCACCAGCGAACCCGCCGCAAACGCGGCCAGCAGCCAGCCGGGGCGGGCGAAGTAATTGCGTGAAGGCATCACCATCTCCTGGGTGGTTCGGTTAGGGCGGGCGGCGGTCACTTCTCGACGTACTCGCCCGCCGGCTTGATCTGGTCCGGGTGGTCCTTGGCGAGTTGCACGAACTCGTCCACGCACGGCGGGCAGCAGAACTGGTAGGTCTGGCCGTCCACCACCCAGGAGAACTGCGGGTTCGCCTTGGTCATCGAGATCGGGCACACCTTGTCGCCCGCCTGCGGCTTGGCGTCGTGTTGGGCCTTCAGCCCCTTGAACTTGACCGAGGCCACCGCCCCGCCGTTGGCCTTGATGTCGGCGTCGGTGTACTTCCCGCCGGGGGTCAGGTACAGCTTCCGCTCGTCCTCGTTGGCCCGCTTGGCGGGCATTTCGGCGTCCCCGTGGGCGACCGGGGCGGACGAGAAGCCGACGCGGAACCGCTCGCCGCCGATGCGGATGTTCGGGATCGTGACCTCGACCTTCTGGCCCCACAGGTCGCGGGGCAGTTTGCCGACGAACTGCGAGGTCTTGCCCTTCGCGTCCCCCGGCTGGGGTTCGGCCTTGAACACGAACGACGTGGCCTCGGCCCCGCCGTCCGGCTTGGCGTAGGCGGTCAGCGGGTCGGCCTCGACCTCGATCACCTTGGCCTCGTCCTGCCCGAGCGTGTAGAACCGGACCACCCCGTCCCTCTCGAACACGGCCTCGCCGTGGTAGTTGTCCCTGCCGATGGGCACGATGATGCCGCCGTGGGCGGTCGGCTTGTGCCCGTGCTCCCCGTCCTTGAGGTCCGGGCCGGACTTGCCGGGCGTCGGCCCGGCGGGGGTGACCGACGGCGGGGTGGGGGTGTTGGTGGAACCGCCGCACCCCGCGAGGCCGACGACGATCCCGATGACGAGCGGGAGAGAAAGCAGACGCAAGGTACGCAGCACGATCCTGCTCCTGTGTCGGAGGAACCGACGGCGGCGGTGACACCGACCGTCTGGGGAAAAATCGAGCCGGACCGCGACACCACGACGAACGTGGGCGGGCGGGGTCTCGGATCAAAATCGAACGTTTACGACGGATGGCACGCGGAACGGCCAGCGACACGCCGCCGGATGGGCGTTCGTGTGGGCGTGCGGCGAAAAAGAGTTAGCAGCGGAGCAGATGTGGTGCGTTGAGCAACCGCCAAGACGTGAGGCGTTGGCCCGGCGGCGAAGCCCCACCGGAGTTTAGGCCGGCATCAACCGCCGGGCCGACGGTCAACGTGGCGGGTACGAACTGAATGGCGGCGGTCAACAGCCGGGCGACTTCCTCCGCCGTCAACGACGGGGTCGGCTGGTCGAGCGTCTGCTTGGTGCCCTTGTCCTTGCAGGGGCAGTCGTGCTTGCCCGGCTTCGGAGCCTGCTCGGCCGGGCTTCCGTCGACCGAGGCGTTCTCAGATTTCGTCGGGCACTCGTCCTTACAACAGCACGGCGAGGGGCTGTGGGACGGGGGGAGCAACGAGCCGGGGCCGGACGACGGGGCCGAGGCGAACGCGGTCGTGCAGCAGCAGAGGCTCGGCCCCGCCGCCAGCACGAACGTCATGTAGATCGCCAAGAGCCGCCGGTACATCACACAACCTAGCGTGAACGGCGGGCGAACATCAGCCCACCAACAGACATATTATCTACGCCTTTGTCTTCGGTCAACAGCAGCCGCACCAGCCACCTGAGTCAGCCCAGTTCCGGCGTAGGTGCGGGTGGCTCGAATCACAAAGTGGAGAATGTCTTCGTGCTTGGCTGCGATGCGGTTCCACATCGCAGCCAAGCCGCCAGTGTCGGGGCCGCGGCCATGAACAACAGCCCGAAGCCGAGTAAGCCGCCGCGGGTCACGTCGTAGTCTTCCGCGATCCGCTCCCACGAAAGACCGAGGGCGTACCGTCCCAAACCGATTTCAAACAGGACCGTCAGCACCACCCACAGCAGGCCCACGCCGAGCAGCCGGAGCCGCGTGCCCGCCCCGATCCAGCGGACGTACGCCCACGCCACGCCGAAGATCAGCAGCGACCCCGTGAACACCGACACGCGGCGGGCCGGGAAGTCGCCCACGAGCGGAACCAGCAGCAGCGTGCGGAGGACGCCGTGTGCCGTTTCGACGGCGATGATCACGAGCCAGACGAGGACCGCTCGCAGCACGACTCGCGGCATCGCTCACCCTCCCCCGGTGTCCGACTGGATGCCGGCATCACCCTCGCCAGTCGCCGACGAATCGCCATCGACGACCGAACGGCCGGCAAAGTGGGCCAACGCGAGTGGCAGTACGCCGGCGATCCAGCCCGCCTTGGCGTCGCAGTACGCGTTCGAGTCGTCCGGGTGCAACTCCCGACACCGCCGCTTCTCCGCCTCGTACGCCCGTGCCGTCTGGGGGTGCGTTCGCAGGTAGTCGCGGAAGGCCAGGTGTCGCTCGATTTCGCGGCTGCCCGCTCCGAAGCAGTGGACCTGAAACTGTCTCCGCACGGAGATGTCGTCGAGCGTGTAATACCGCCGGCCGGTGATCCCGTTCTCGCCCCGGCACCGATACCCGAGGTGTCGAAACGCGGCCTCCCGGCCGTCCAGTTCGGCGACGCCCCGCACCACGAGCAGCAGGTCAACGACGGGCTTGGCGGACAGGCCCGGAACGGCCGTCGAGCCGATGTGGTGAGCCTCAACGACGAGGCCGTGTAGGGCGTGCACCAGCCGACCGATTTCCCGTTCGGCGAGCACCGGCCACACCGCCGAGTAAAGAACCAGTTCCACCGACTTCGGCACGCTCGCACCCTCCTCGGTCGCACTCGTGCATCACCGCCACTCGGGGCATTGGGTTCGGCACACTCCGCCGTGACGCAATCGGTGACGCACGCCCGCGGGCGGAGACGGGCCGAGCGACGTGGGCCGTATTCACGACTGCACTCCACTCTGGGTCACGCCGAACTTCGCTCAGTGCGGCGGCACCCGGATCTCGATGCCGTACCGCGGGGCGGCGGCCAGCAGTCGCTCGACCTCGTCGGGCGTGGGCGGCGGGGCCGCCGTGGCCCCGTCGGCCAGCGGCACCCCGACCTCGAAGAACATGTGCTCCAGCCCGGCCGGGGCCACCGTGATCAGCATCCGGGCCGGGCGGTCGCTCTCGTTCCTGAAGCTGTGCGGCGTGCCGGCCGGCATGGAGGCGAACGTCCCGGCGGTTGCCACCACCCGCTCGCCGCCGACGGTGAACGTGATCTCGCCGTCGAGCACGTAGAACCCTTCTTCTTCCCGGCTGTGCACGTGCGGCGGGGGGCCGCCGCCGGGCGGCACGACGGCCTCCCACTGGGCGTAGGTGCCGCTCGTGTCCTCGCCGGTCGCCAGGAAGCGGTACACGTCACCGACGACGGCAACGGTGCGGCCCTCGCCGGTCGTCCGCAGGGTGGGTGGTCGCGTCATGAGCGGGTCGCTCGCCTCAACTCGTGGGTCCGAAAGTTCGATCGAACGGGTTCGCGTGCCGAGGGGATTTTACCGTTTTCTCGGCGTCGCTCACCGGCGTGTGTCGGCACTGTCGTGGTCGGTCGGCAACTCAAGAATGTAGGGTGTAGTTTCGGGTCCGAACTGGATCGGTACACGACTGATTCAAAAAGTGGTTTTTGAAGTTGTACAGTGTGTCCGCAAGCGTTGGGTGTGCCGCCGCGTCCCCTTACAGTCCTTTTGGAAAAGAACCCCCCGCAGAGCGGGGTTCATCTACCTGTCTGGTTATTAGGAAAGAAACTTATCCTATAGCACACCGACCAACGCCCGGTCCGACGCGGTCCGAGCGGGTTCGCCGAGGGCAATCGCCGCCGGCACCCGACGGGTCGGAGCGAACGTTGCTGGTGTGCCCGTTCCGACCCATCACTCACCGATCGATCGCCGAGGACACGATGG
>JALHQU010000139.1 GCA_022841795.1 Fimbriiglobus sp. | reverse complement strand
AGCAAGACGGCGAGTAGCGGTTGGGCTTCGACCGGAAACGTCATCGCGGCGGCTCGGGCTGGGAGGACCCCAACCCTATCACCACCAACGGCCGGAAATCGGCATCAGTCGAGCTCAGTGTGCCGTTGTCTTCAAGAAAGGCACACGGAGTGTGCCTACTACTTATTCCTTCCGCAGTGCCGAGATCAGCGGCACACGGGCAATGCTCCGGGTGGTCAGCCCGGCGACCGCTAGCCCGACCGCGACGACCGCCGCCAGCATCAGCCACAACCGGCCCGACCCGATCTGCCCGCCGAGTACCAGGTTCGGGATGACCGAGATGACCGCCGCGGTCAGCCCGACCCCGACGCCGACGGACAGTAGCACCACGTTCTCGACCAGGATGAGCCGCTGCAAGTCGGCCACACGATACCCGACGGCCCGCAGCAGGGCCAGCTCGCCGGTCCGCTCCCACACGGCCCGCAGCATCACCGCCGCCAGCCCGAACAGGCCGAGCAGCAGCCCCAGCCCGCCGAGCAACTGGAATGTGGACAGGTACGCGCCGATCACCGCCTGGTACTGGGCCACCCGGTCGGCGGTGCGGGTGACGGTCATGCCGTTCGCCCGCAGGCCGGTTTCGAGCAGTCCGGCCGTGCGGTCGAGTTGGTCCGCCGGGGTGTCGATCAGGAACACGCGGAACCCTTCCTCGCGGGGGTACAGCCGCTTGAAGTTCGCGTCGCTCACGAGCAACTCGGACTGGAACACCGAGTCTTGCAGCAGCCCGACGATCCGCAATTTCACCTCGCGACCGCTCTCGTCCGGCACCGCCACCGTGCCGCCGAGGAACGTCTTGAGCATCCACAGGGCGGTGTTCATCTCGACAATCACCGGGATGGCGCCGTCGTCCCGCGGCTTCGCCAGCAGCAGCCACGGGTTCGCCTTCTCCTCCGGCGTACTCGCCTCGGTCATGGCGAACGCGAACCGCCGCTTCGCCAGCAGTTCGTCCGGCACGCCGAGTACCCGCGGGCGGGCGGCCTGATACAGACTGAGGCAACTGGCGTCGTCCCCACCGCGGAGGCGGAACGGGAACACCGTCAGCTTCTTCAGGTCTGCTTCGGCCGCCTGTTTCTGCGCCGCCACGTCGCCGCTGCCGTCCTGGTACACCCGCTGCAACTCGTCCAGCATGTCCGCCCGGCCGCGGTCCGAGTCGAGCCGGTGGAACACCGGCACGTCGGTCTCGCCCATCAGCCGGAACCCACCGCTGCCGCCGGTCTCGGCAGCGAACTCGGCGCCGGGCCGCTTGCGGAAGCTCTCCACGGCCACCAGCAGGAACGTTGCCACCGCGATCAGGCAGACGGTGAGCAGGCTGCGGGTGGTGGCACGGGTGGTGTTCCGCGTGCCGAGCGCCGGCACGGACGACACTAGCCCGGCGACCGAGCGGACCAGCCAGCTGCGGAACAGGAACGCCCCGCCCGCCAGCAGCAGTAGCCCGCCGCCGAAGAACGTACCGGCCCGCTCGTCCGGGTTGGTGGCCGCGGTGCCGGCGAACACCGTTCCGACGCCGACCACGGCACTCACGATCCCGATGACGACGTTCCGCCTCGGGTTGCCCGGCTTCGCCATCAGGTCGGGTTCCTTCGTCTCCCCGCGGAGCAGGGCCGGCGGCGGCACCTTCACCAGCCCGCGGACGCCGAGCCACACCGCCGTGATTGACACGAGTACGGTCAGGACGAACCCGACGAGCAGGCTGAGCGGGGTGATGTGCAGGGTGAGGTAGCTCTGCACCTGCGCGTCCGGCCACAGCGCAGCCAGCACGCCGATCATCAGCTTGGCGTACCCGACGGCCAACCCGACGCCGACGAGCGAGCCGACCACCGCCAGCAACCCGCCCTCGACGAGCAGGAGCCGCAACACCTGCCGCGGCGAGTACCCGGTGGCGAGCAGCAGCCCGACCTCCTTCGCCCGGCGGTCGATGGACAGGCGGAAGAGTAGGCCGACCAGCAGCAGCGCCGCCCCGATCAGGAACACGCTGAACGCCATCAGCATCGCCCCGAAGTCGGTGCCGCCCTTGCTGGCGTCCAGCATCTGCTGGCGGATCGGCTGGAAGGCGAACGCGCTGATGAACTGCGGGTCGAGCTGCTTCCGGAGTTCTTTCCGCAACTCTTCCGCCGTCTGCTCCACGGTCTTGTCCGCAGCCGGGGCGATGCGGATCGACGTGACCGTCCCGAACCGGCTGCCGAACAGCTTCTCGCCGGCCGCCCGGCTGATGTACGCCTTCGGGGTGGCCTGGTGCTTCTCCCAGAATTCTTCGTCCGCATCCGTCACCCGGCCGTAATTGATGTCGAACGGCGCTTCCCACTGCTCACCTTTCGCGCCGCGGATCTTCGGCTTGTCGGTGATACCAGGGAAGGGCGGGGTAAGGTTCGGGTCGTCGGCCGCGCCGGCGTACGGGACGAACCTGGCGAAGCGGAACGTGTGCCACGCCTCCTCGACGCTCGCCTCCATTTCCGGCTTGAAGTAGGCGACGGTGATCGGATCGCCCGGCTTCAGATTCTTGAGCGGCGACTGCGGCCAGTCGAGCAGGGCGATCTCGTCGTCCTTCAGGTTCGCCACGCCGGGCGGTAAGAACGGCCCGAGCGGGGCCGGGGCGGTTTGATCGACGGCGGCGACGATGGCATACGCCATCAGCGGGGTCTTGCTCGCCTTGTCGTCGTTCGGGATTTTCTCGGAGCTGGCATATAGGGCGTTCGCCAGGTACGCCAGCGTCCGCTCCGACCGCAGGCCGAGGTTCTTCGCCGCCGTTTCGATCGCCGCCACCGTCGGCGGGTCGAGGATCGAGTTCTCGCTCTCGACGAGGACGTAGCTCTTCGCGGCCAGTGCGTCGGCCCGCAGCTTCGAGTCCGGCTTATCGCCCGGTAAAACCCGCAGCCCCCAATCGGCGAGCGTAAGTTGATTGCGGAGCGGCTCGTCGAACGAACCGGCCGAGGTGGACAGGACCGCGTTCACCTTTCCGGGCAATTCCAGTCGCTGTTGCAGCAGCGAAAGCGGGACGAACACGTTCAGCGGCGGGGCCGGAGTGGGCGTCAGGTTGAACTCGTTCATGGGGTGGTCCGGCGGCAGCACTGCGTCCACCTTCACCCGCACGCTGGCGGTCACGTCCTCGATGTCCCGCTTGCCGACCAGCGACGACCGCGGCACCCGCGACCCCTTCTGCAACCCGAGCGTGATTTCCCCGCCCGCCTTCACCCCGAGTTGTTCCGCCACCCGGTGTGACAGCACCACGCCGGCCGGCAGGTCGAACCGCCGCTCCGGTGTGAACCCGAACACGTTCACGCGGCCGAGGTGCCGGTCCACCCCCGCCCGCGCCGAGCCGGTCAGGATGAGTGCGGGGATCGGTTCGCCGGGCAGCTTATCGACGACTTCCTGGCGGATCAGCCGCGGGCCGAGGTGCGCCGACTGCACGCCGTTCAGTTGCCGTTCGGTGCGTGCCCGCAGGCTGCCGCGGAGCGAATCGCCGACGATGAGCGCGCCGGTGAGTACCGCCGCTCCGACGGCCACGCCGAGTAGCACCGGCACGGCAGACGTCCAGTGGTAACGGAGCGAGCGGGGCGGGAGGGAGCGGAGAGTGAGCATGACTACGCCAGCCTTCCGTCGGCCATGTGCAGCGTCCGCGGGAACAGCTTCGCCAGCTCCGGGCTGTGTGTCACCACGAGCAGGATCGTTCGTTGTTGGCGGTGCAGGTCGAGCAGTAGGTGGCCGATGGCGGCGGCGTTCGCGCTGTCCAGGTTGCCGGTCGGCTCGTCGGCCAGCAGCAGGTGCGGCTTGTGGATGAGCGCCCGGGCCACCGCCACCCGCTGCCGCTCCCCGCCGCTCAGTTCCGCCGGCCGGTGGTCCAGCCGGTTCGCCAGCCCCACCCGGTCGAGCAACTCGCGGGCGTACTGTACTACCTCGGAGCGGTTCGCCTGCTTGTTCACCAGCGTCGGAATCAGCACGTTCTCTAGCACGGTGACTTGCGGCAGCAGGTGGTGGTCCTGGAACACGAACCCGATCTTCCGGTTGCGGAATGCGGCCAGATCGTTCTCGGTCAGGGCGAACGGGTCGGCGTCGTCCAGCTTCACCGTGCCGGCGGACGGGCGGTCGAGGGCGCCGAGGATGTGCAGCAGGGTGCTTTTCCCCGAGCCGGACGGCCCCATCACCGCCGCGCTCTCACCACGGTTCAGGGTGAACGACACCCCACCGAGGACCGGCAGCGGGCCGGAGCGGGTCGGGTACTCTTTGCGGACGTCCGAAACGGCGAGCATGGGTTCAAGATTCCAATTTCGTGCGGAGGTCGGCCGGAATGTCCAGGGCTTCGATCTGCCCGTGCCCGGCCGCCCGGCAGTACACGGCGGTGATGCGGCCGGTGGCGATCGGCTCGGCCCCGCGGGTGAAGTCGAACCGATAGCTGACCGACTTCGTGCCGATCTTCTCGACGGTCACGCCGACGGTCAGCACGTCCTCGAACCGGGCCGGCTTGGCAAAGTCGCACCCCACGCTCACCCGCGGGAACCCGTACCGCACGCCGCCGGCGGTCCACGTCACGCTCAGCCCGCGGGCGTGCAGGAAGTCCGTCTCGGCCACTTCCATGAACTTGAAGAAGTTCGAGAAGTGCATGATCCCGGCCATGTCGGTGTCGCCGAACTCGACGCGGCGGGTGGTGGTGAAGGAAGGCATGGTCTCAGGTCGTCAGGTCGGAAAGTCGAAGGTCGGGAAATCACACAGCTGTAGGTTCCAGACGATCCGCCGGTGTCGTGTATCGGCTCAGGATATTCAGCGTCGCCTCGGCCATGTGCCGGGCGGTAAGGGATTGCGTCAGGCCGACGTACCCCTTCATGCCCAGGTCAGCGGCGCGGGCCGGGTCCATCAGCAGTTCCCGCAATGCTGCCACCAGTTCGTCCGCGTTGTTCCGCTCGTACAGCAGTCCCCCGCCGGTGCGGGCGATCAGTTCCGGGAACGACCCGACGTTCGGCTCCACCACCGGCACCCCGTTCGCCCACGCCTCCAGCACATACAGCCCCTTCGGCTCGCGGAACGCCGTCGGCACGCTCAGCACGTCGATCGACTGGAAGAACCGCACCTTGCTTGGTAGGTTCGGGCACTGTACGTGTTCGCAGTCGGCGGCAAACCCGGCGTCGGTCAGCCGCTTCACCTGCTGGTCGAAGTACGGGCGGTACTTGTCGCCGAGCCAGCCGGCGTACCGCAGTTTCACCGCCGGCACGCCGGGCGTCTGCCGCAGGCGGATGTACGCTTCCACCAAATTGTGGAACCCCTTCTCTGGAGCGAACCGGGCGAAGTAGCCGAGCGTCGGCGGGCGATCCGCGGGTCGTGGGGCCGGGCCGGCGTGCCCCTTCGTGTTGATGCCCGGCAGCACGACGTGCATTTTGCCGTGGTCGAGGCCCAGATACCGGCTCATATACTCGCCGTAGTTCCGGCTGGTGACGAGGTACGCGGCGGTGTGTTCGTCGTTCGCCCGGATCAGGTCGATGCACGCCTTCTTGTCCCGCTCCGGCAGTTCGTCCAGGAACACGTCGTCGCCTTGCAGGGTGGTGACGACGGGCACGCCGAGTTCGCGGCGGAGGGCCGGCACGCACCCGGACAGCAGCGCGTTGGTCATCAGCACCACGTCCGGCCGGATGTCGGCCTTCAGCCAGTCCACCAGCTTGCCGATCTCCTTCGCCTGCTTGCCGTGCGTGCCCCGGAGCATGGAGATGGTGAGGTCGCCCATCTTCGAGTAGTCCGTCTTGCCGACGAATCGGCCGGCCCAGCGGAGCAGGCGGTGGCCGTTCAGCAGCGTGTCGATGAACTTCGGGGCGTGGCGGAACAGCCAGGCGTGCTGTTGCAGGTACACGTTCACCCCGCCGAGGAACACGCGGGGGGCGGCCACGCTCGGCTCGTCCGTCGTGAGCGGGGTATAGGTGGGCACCAGCAGGGCGTCGTGGCCGAGGGCGACGAGGGCGGCGGCGAGGGTGTTGTCCCGCATGCAGCTGCCGCAGAACATGCCGCCCGCCCCGGCGGTGACGCTCACAATCCGCATGACGACGGAGACTCCGCGGGGTGGTCTGACAGAGATACCGGGCGGCGGGCGGGACGTTTCAGGGGGATTGTAGGCGGGGAAATGTCTTCGCCGCGACCAGCGGGAGCGGGTTCACGCTCCCGCTGGTCGCGGCGAAGACCGAAAAATGAAGACTTCACCCACTCCTCACACAACGCTCAGCCCATCCCCACATGGGTGATGCACACTGAATAGTAAACCCAGCCCGTCCTCGGTGAGCCACCACGTGACCATCCCGGACGCGATCATCCTGTCCGACCTGCACCTGGGGTCGGACAACTGCGAGGCGAAGGCCCTGGTCGAGTTCCTGGAGGCCATCCGCGACGGCCGCACGGACACCCGCCGGCTGATCCTGAACGGCGACGTGTTCGACTCGATCGACTTCCGCCGGCTGAAGAAGTCGCACTGGAAGGTGCTGAGTCTGCTGCGGAAGCTGTCCAACGACATCGACGTGACGTGGGTGTGCGGGAACCACGACGGGTCGGCGGAGATCGTGTCGCACCTGCTCGGGCTGACGGTGGTGGAGGAGATCGTGGTGGCGTCCGGCGGGAAGCGGGTGCTGTTCCTGCACGGTCACCAGTTCGATCAGTTCATCGAGCGGTACCCGATCACCACCTGGGTGGCGGACAACATCTACCGAGTGCTCCAGAAGCTCGACCGCTCGCACCATTTCGCCAAACTCGCCAAGCGGCGGAGCAAGATGTTCCTCCGCTGCTCGGACAAGATCAAGTCCGGGGCGATGGAGTACGCCCGCAAGCGGGGGTGCGAGGTGGTGTGCTGCGGGCACACCCACCACGCCGTCGCCGACACCGCCGGGCCGGTCGCGTACTTCAACAGCGGGTGCTGGACGGAGAACCCGTGCCACTACCTGACGCTGACCGACGGGGTGGTCGAGGTGTGCGCGTACACCCCGGAAGTGAGCGACGCGGACGCGCTGACGGATACGGTGGTGATCCCGACCGGGCGTCAGCCGCTGGCCGTCGGGGTGTGATCGTCGTCCGGCACCACCGGCTTGGTGGCGTCGATGAGCAGCCACAGGCCGACGCCGGCGAAGTACACCACCGCGTACAGGGCGAAGCACGTCACATACCCGGCGTCGGCGACCCGCTCGGTCGGCAGGCCGACGTCGATCGTGTTCGCCTTCAGGATCATGCCGGTCACGAAGATGCCGGTCACCGCCCCGACCAGGTTGCCGAACATGTTCATCGCCCCGCTCACGGTGGCCGCGTACCTGCCGCCGATGTCCTGACACACCGCCCACGCCGGGGCCATGATCAGGTCGTTGCAGAACCCCATCAGGATGAGCGGGACGGCGAACGCCCACAGGTTGCCGGGGAACGCCAGTTTGCCGGCGATCGCCAGCACATAGCACACCCCGGCCAGCCCGTACCCGATCATGCCGTACCGCCGCCGCCCCCACTTGCGGTCGCCGGTGCGGCGAATGTAGCGGTCGGAAAGTACCCCGCCGAGGAAGCAGCCGAACATGCCGACCAGCAGCGGGGCGCCGCTGAGCAGGGCCAGCAGCACCCGCCCGCCGGGGGTGGCGTCCCACGCCGGGAACTCCTTCTTCATGGCCCCCGGGTGGTTGTACATGAGGAAGTACCAGCAGAAGTTGGTGACGACGTACATGAGGCACACGCCCCACAGGTTCCGCGACCGCACCAGCTTCCCCCACGGCACCGACACCGCCGTCGTCGAGCCGGTCCGCCCGGCGTTGATGCGGGCCAGCTCTTCCGGGCTGACCTTCGGGTGGTCGGCCGGCTTGTTGGTGAACACGAAGTAGAACACCGCCGACCACACCGCCGCCGCCGCCGCGAACAGCCACATCGCCTGCCGCCAGTCCAGGCCGGCGGGGGTGCCGTCGGCGGCCGGCTCGTGCATGCCGCCGAACTGCCAGCCGGTGAGCACCACCCATATCAGCGGGGTGAGGCCGCCCATCAGCCGGGCGCTCATCCAGATGGCGCTCTTGGCGAACCCGCGGTCGGCCGCCGGGAACCAGTTGTACAGGGCTTTCGAGATGTTCGGGAACGCCCCGGCCTCGCCCACCCCGAACAGGAACTGGATGACCACCAGGGCGGCGAACCCGAGGTACACCCCGCCGGGCAGGGTCATGCCGGTGAACCCGGTGAGGGCGACGAACGCCGTCCACCAGATCACCACCCGCAGCAGGGTGGACCGCGGCCCGCGGGTGTCGCCCAGCCAGCCGGACGGCACCTCGAAGATGGCGTAGGCCAGTTGGAACGCCATCAGCACCAGGAAGAAGTCCTCGGTGTTGTACTTCCGCGACCCCTCCGGCAGGTCGGCGTTCAGCTCGGCCATGATGGCCGACTTGGCGCTGCCGTTCGCCGCCCGGTCCATGTACGTGATCATGGCCAGCAGGCAGAGCAGCCCGAGGACGACGAACCTGTAGCCGGAGCGGGGGACGGCGGGGGAGGGCATGTGCGACGCCGGCGGGGGAGGGAACGAACCGGCACACTGTAGCCGAACGGAGGGCGCGCGAAAAGACGCCGACCGACCCGCGGGCCGAGATCCGTCTCGGAACACCGCGGTCGGTCGGCGGGTGCGGCGGCGGAGGGGGACACCGCCCGCCTCACCACACGGGGGGCCGATGGGGGATCAGCCTTCCCGCTTGGCCTCGGCCAGCGTCTTGATCCGCTCGCCCAGCAGGGCGACGTCGAACGGCTTCTTGAACACGTCGTCGAACCCGTACTCCTTCAGCTTCTCCGGCTCGGCTTCATCTTCGCCGGCCAGCCCGACGATGAGCGTGCCGGCGTACGACTCGATCTTCCGCAGGTTGGCGGTGATCTGAATCGACTCGCTGCGGCCGAGAGACAAGTCCACGATGATCGAGTCCGGGTTGAAGCTGTGCGCCAGGCTGCCGGCCTGGAACCCGCTGCTGGCGTACTCGTACTTGAACTCCTCGCTCTCCGGCAGCAGCTCCTTGATCCGGTCGTTGAACAGCTTCTCGGTGCCGATCAACAGGATTTTGTGAAGTTCCTCCTCCTCCAGATCCCCCAGCGGCATGCCGTATTCCTTCAGGAACCGGATGAGCTGCTCGCGGGGGATGCGGCGGTCCTGGCTGCCGGGGATGCGATACCCTTTCAGCCGCCCGCTGTCGAACCACTTGGACACCGTGCGAGGGGCGACTTTGCAAATCTTGGCGACTTGCCCGGTGGTGAACACCTTTTTCATGGCCTGGGGCACTCCGTTACGAACTCGCGCACCCGGCAAGCGGTCGGTCCGCGGCGGCTCCCGCCCAGTCCATTGGGCGGGGGGGCCGTGCGGTCCGGGCCGCCTCTCGCCCGGGTTCGCGGGCGGCGGGGGGCCGGGGGGTGGGGGGTTCGGCGAAACCTGACGCGGCTCTCGTGCGGGCGGCGGTTGGGGTCAACCGCACAGCCGACGCGACGACGGGGGGCGGAGGCTCCGACGGGGGATTTATTCGGTCGCGGTCGATTCGCCGGCTTAGCCAATTCTGCTAGGCCGGGGGAATTGCGCGATCGAGTGTGACCCTGCGGGGGAGCGGCTGCGCCATCCGGACCGGCCACCGGCCGACCCGCGAGAACCGTGTCATCTGCCTCGATCATCGAGAAACGCACCGCCCCACCTTGACGCCGAGGGCGCGCGGAACGTGCGACCGACCCAACCCGAGTGCCGGTCAGTCCGGTTGTTCCGGCGGCGGCACCCGATCGCCTACGCCGGGGTGCTAGTCAGCCGCTTCCGGAAGATGCACTTGTCGTCCCCGTCGCAGTAGAAGTCCGCGAGCTGCGCCGCCAGCGTGTACCCGTTGTTCAGGTAGAACCGCCGGGTCGGGTCGTAGTGCGGGGTGGAACTGGTCTCGATCAGCAGCAGCCGCCCGCCGAGTTGCAGAATGTGCTGTTCGATGCGGTCGAGCAGCCACCGCCCGGTGCCCCGCCCCTGTCGGTCTTTGCCCACCACGATCCACCACAGCTCCCACGTCCGGTCGGTCATGGCGACGGGGGTGAAGTACACGAACCCGACCGCCGCCCCGCCGTCCTCCAGCGTCAGACACACGTGCCCGTACTCGGCCCCCTCGCGGTGGAAGTCGTCCAGCACCTCTTGCAGTGTGTCCACCTCGTGCGGCTTGAACACCCCGGTGCCGGCGGTGAGGGCGAGCAGGGCGGCGGTGTCGGCCGGGGTGGTGGGGCGGAGCATTGGGGAAACTCGGAGCGCGAAATTCGGAACGTGGAGTGAAGTCATCCTACCGGACCGAGCTGCGATGGGTTTTGAACAGGCGATGAGAGCGGTCACTCGGCGTTGCGTCCGGCGTGAGTCCGAACTACAGTACCCAGACCTCTCGGTCATTCAAACCCTTTTCTACCGGCCCTCCGGGCCGGGTCGGGGGTCGTTCATGGTCAAAGTGCGTCGGCTGATCGTCACCCCCGCCTGCCGCCGGTACGTGCAGATCAACATCCGCGACTTCATGATGAGCGAGCGCGAGTTGGCCGACAAATACGGCGTGCCGTGGTACCCGGCGTGGCTGGGCATTGGGGCGTTGGTCGTCGGCCTATTCCTCGGCCTGTGCGTCGGCCGGACGGTGTGACCTCACGGCCGCTTCAGCTCGAACAGGTCGGACGTGTGGCACCAGAAGTCCCCGCCGAGGCGGGCGACGGTCTGTAGCTTCCGCGGGTCGGGCCGGCCGGCCTCGTCCAGCACCTCGTCCGCCACGTGGATCATCACCACCTCGCCGATGACCAGGTTGGCGGCGATGGCCCCAGTGCCCACGGGGATGATTTGCAACACCTTGCACTCCAGCGCCGCCGGCGATTCCGTCACCCGCGGCGGCTTCACCTTCGTACTTGGGGTAGTGTGCAGCCCGGCCAGCTCGATCTCACTCTGGTCCGGTGGTAGCTCGCGGGAAGTCAGGTTCACCTTCTCGGCCAGTGCCGCGACGGAAGTGTTCACCACGAACTCGCCGGTGTCCGCCACGTTCCGCAGGGTGTCCTTCTGCGACCCGTCTCGCTTGTTCGTCGGCGAGAACACTACCACCGGCGGGTTCGCTCCGAAGGTGTTGAAGAAGCTGAACGGGGCCAGGTTCACCACCCCGGCCGGCGACACGGTCGTCACCCACGCGATCGGCCGCGGGGTGACCAAACCGACCAACTGGTGGTACACGTCCAGGGCGTTCTGCGGGGTCGGTTCGAGGTGCATGAAACAATCCGTGTGTTTGGAACGGCGGCCGTTCAGGTGCCGAGGCCACGCCGCGGGTCACCCTTCGGTAGCATTTCTATGGTGAAGTCGCGGCCATGCTTCTGAAACATCCAGACCAGATTTTCACCGTCAATGAGTGTGATTGGTTTGTCTTTGGCGAACTCTCTGCTGTCGCTCCCGAAGTGACTCGTCGTGACTAAAATGCCTTTCGTCGCCCCTTCCGAGATCATGGTGCCGTAAAGATCCCGCACTGCTGACGGCGGCACAACCATGTTGTACCTCTTCGCCTGAATGACGAACTTCCCACCCCGGATCGGGTCCGGGTCGAAGGCGATGGCGTCCACACCCCGGTCCCGACTTGCTTGAGTGACACGAACCTCGCCGCCGCTCTTGGCGAACTCCCACTCGAATAACTCCCGCACCAGGTGTTCGAACTCTTCCCATGGCATGGCAGCCAAGTTCTCCCCGGTCCGCAGTCCGGAGGCCACCTCCTTCCCTACGACCAGCCGGTCGTCATCTCGGTTCAGTTCGAGGATCGGCGTCACAGGAGCCAGTGTGGCAAGTGAACTCAAACCGATCCCCTTCAACCCGCGTACGCACTCGGCAGGCGTCACGCGGGTCAGGTCGAGTTCCAGAAACTTCTCGCGTGTCGCCTGGCAGGACAGGATGCAGGAGCGAAACGGACTCCCGGTCTTGGGGTCGATTCCGCTCACGCGGCCGTTGAACACGATCGTCTGAACCACGTTGGCGTAGTCCGCCGTAAACGCTTCGTGCATGGTTCGCAGGCACAACTGGTGGATGACCTCGTCGTAGAACTTGGCATAGTCCTTCGCCTTCATCTCGACCGGGGTGATAGTTTTGCGTGACGCGACGTATCGGTACTCCACCACGTTCGGCACATCCGTCGGCGAAGGGAGGGAGAAATCGATGACCAGGATTTTGCTCTCCTCGTCGTAAGCCGGGTCGGGTTCGCCCTCGATCCCGTCCGGGTACCGAGACTGGCCTAACGCTGTGCTGAAGTAACGCTCGACCGCGTCCAGTTTGCCTTGTTCGTATCGGTGGCGAAGCTGCCGGATGGTCTCGTTGTGTGCCTGCTGGTGGCTTAGAAACTCGGCCCGCTGCTCAAGGTGGCGCTTCTTTTTCGCCGCACGAGCTGTGTTGTAAGCGACGGCGGCTTCGTTGAACGCATCGACCACTCGACTCTCGCCGGCTTTGTACCTCTTGACCTCTCGTTGGTGGTCCGTCTCTGCTTCTTTCAAGGCACGTTCATAGCGCGCTTCGATCGCTTCGTTCCGCACCTCACGGCGTGAGCGGAGAAATGGCAGGAACGACTCCCACCACATGGCGGCTTCAAGGGCAGGTTTCTTCACTCGTCGTGGAATCGGGGCAGGGCCGAGCAGCTGTAGCCGGATAGCGTCTCCGTCGGGCTTTGGAATGTTGAACTCGAAAGCGGGATACTCGGCCCGATCAAGTTGGCGATCCCAGTCCACTTGCAAGCTGACGCCGAACGACTGGGGCAGAATCGTCTGGAATTCGTGAATCTGCAAAAGCGCGGCTTTGGTGTCTGTCTTGGCCTGACTCTTCATGCTCTCGGTCGTGCGGGTGCGAACCTCTCGCTCCACTTTTTTCCGCTGCTGCTCCCGCTTTCGCTCAGCTTGATCGTGCCACTTCCGAAACTGCTCCGCAACGAGCCATTCCAATTCGTCCCGCGTCATCGCCCGAATCACTTTTTGTACGCCAAGGAACTCATTCCGAATGGTCGTGCGGTACGGGTATTGGCTGGGCATGGACTGGCCTACCGGCAGGTTCACCGTGACTAGCGTGGGTGTCCACCCAAGTAGCGATCATCGTACACGGATACGCCCGGAGTGTCACACGTCCAGGGTCACGCGGGAGCAACTGGTGGCGAAGCCGAGCGCCCGCTTCATGGCGGGGTACACGCGGCAGACGGCGATGGCCATCGCCAGCTCCGCCAGCCCGTCCTCGCCGAACACCTGCTTCAGCCGGTCGCGGTACTGGTCCTCGTCGCCGGACGCCGATGCCACCGCCTCGGCGAAGCGGTACACGTCGGCCAGCGATTCGGGCAGGTCGGCCGGGCGGCCGTCCACGGCGGCGCGGAGCACGTCCGCCTCGATGCCGTCCGCCTTCGCCATGTTCACCACGATCTGCACGCAGGTGCCACAGTCCTCGTGCTTGGTGGCGGCGATGCGGGCGACGTGGTACGGGGCGGCGGGCAACTGCTTGCGGTACGCCGCCAGCGGGGTCACCTTGCGGAACTGGTGGAAGGCGTCCGGGGCGACGGCGTACAGGTGCCGCAGGTAGTCGAGCGACACCCCCAGTTCCTTCTCGGCGGAGCCGAGCTTCCAGCGGACGATCGGGCCGAGCATCGGTGCGCCTCCGGGGTGTTGAGTGTAGCCCGCACACTCCGTGTGCGGATCTGAACCGCACACGGCGTGTGCGGACTACACTCTCAATCCAACCAGCTCAGCGGGTAGTTCGGGTCGTCGAGCTCCATCGCCTGCTTCGTCAGGTGCAGCGGGCGGAAGGTGTCCACCATCACCGCCAACTCGTCCGTGCGGGTCATGTCCCAACTGGCCTGGATGGTGCCGGGGTGCGGGCCGTGCGGGATGCCGTGCGGGTGCAGGGTGAACGAGCTTTCCTCCACCCCGCGGCGGCTGCCGAACTTGCCCCGCACATAGTACAACACCTCGTCCGATTCCACGTTGCTGTGAGCGTACGGCACCTTCACCGCGTCCGGGTGCGTGTCCAGCATTCGCGGGGCGAACGTGCACACCACGAACCCGCCGTGGCTCTCGAACGTCTGGTGGATCGGCGGCGGCTGGTGGATCGTCCCCGTGATCGGCTCGAAGTCGTCGGCGTTGAACGTGAACGGGTACACCATGCCGTCCCACCCGACCACGTCGAACGGGTGGTTCGCCAGCGTGTACCGGGTGAGCCGGGTGCCGTCCTTGATGAGCACCGTCGTGTCCTGGTCGTTGTCGGTGGCGGTCAGCTCGGTCGGCCCGTGCAGGTCACGCTCGCAGAACGGGGCGCCGAGGCGGAACTGGCCGTCCGGGTTCAGGTACCGGGCCGGGAACCCGAGGCTGCCGGTCGATTCGATCACCAGCAGGTCGGACTGTGGGGTGCGGTCGAACTCGAACTGGTAGGTCGTGCAGCGGGGGATGACGACGTAGTCGAACGGCTTGAACTCCAGCACCCCGAAGTGGGTGAGCAGCCGCCCGCGGCCCTTGTGGACGAACACGATCTCGTCGCACACGGCGTTGCGGAACAGCTCCGCCTGCGGCTGCGTCGGCCGGCACCGCCACACCGTCACGTCGTTGTTCGTGAACATGGGCACGCGGCCAGAGATGGGGTCACCCTTCGCCGGCATCCCGCCGCTTTTCAGATGATGGTGCCGAAGTGCGGATTGCTCAGCGATCTCCACCTTCCACTCGCCGGCTGGTTCCACCTTCCGCACCCGCGTCGGCGGCTTCAGGTGGTAGGCGATGCTGTACGCCCGGCTGAACCCCTGGGTGGAGATCACCTCCTCGTAGTAGATGCCCTCGCCCTTGTACCCGTGGGGGGTGCGGTGGGCGGTGTGCCGCTTCGGCGGCAGTGTACCGAGCTTCAAATACGGCGGCATGACTGGACACCCGACGACGGAGAGAGGGGCCGTACTGGAAGGATAAGCGGGATTCTCCCACCGGGCTACGCGGGATGATGGCGAAACGAAAGAGGAGATGGAACCGACCCGATTGGCTCGATTATTCTGGAAGATATCACCGAAGGCTCGGACCTACTCTCCCGGAGGGTTGTCATGTGGCGTTACGCAGTACCCGCTGTGTCCGCAGCCACGCTGCTGTTGGCCGTGACCGCCGTTCCGGCTCGCATCATCGACTCGTGGCCTTACGACAAGTTGTTCGAGAAGGCGGACCTGGTGGTGATCGCCCAGCCGCTGAAAACGGAAGCGGCGGATGACAAGCCGCCCGAACACCACTGGTCCTACGAGTTCGTCGGCGAGAACACCAAGCTGAAAGTGATCCACACGCTGAAAGGGAAAGTGGAAGGTAAAGAGATTCAGGTTCTTCATTTCAAGTTCGGGAAATTGAAGAAGGGGATCGACCCGGACTCGCTCGACGCGGTGGTCATCATCGACGGCCCAAGCCTCGTCTCGTTCCGGACCAAGGCTGTGCTGGCTACGGTAGGCGAAGAACGGGTGGTTCTCGGCGCCCCGGAATACCTGCTCTTCCTGAAGAAGATGAAGGACGGGCGGTACGAGCCACTTTCCGGCCACATCGACCCAGGCCAATCGATTCGGGAGTTGACGGATCCACGAAAAGAGCCACTGTCTGACGAGAAGACCAAGAAGTAGGACTCGGTGGCGCCTCGCCATGTGCTAGCGAGTATGAAAACGGGCCGCACACAAGCTTTCGGCAAGGATCAGAATCGCCGTAAGTCGTTGGCGGGGTAGGGTCGTTCCGAAAATGAGCAACGGTCCACGGTGGGGTGTGTACCAACTGGCTGGACAGACGGGTACCCGTCATTCCGACGCCGGCGCCATCACTTCCGCCGCAGGCGGTCGGCTTCGGCGTGGGCGGCGGTGATGCGTTCGGTGAGGTCGGCGAGGATGGCGTCGCGGTCCATCCGCCGGTAGAACCCGGCCGGGATCGGCTCGCCGTAGTGGACGGCGATGGTGCGAGCGGACGGGGGCAGGAACAGCGGGGACGGGCGGGGCAGCAGCTGCGCCCGCGGCCAGGCGGTGTACGCCCCGGCCAGCCCGCACGGGATGATCGGGCACGTCGCCCGCTTCACCACCAGCGACACGCCGGGCTTGAGCGGCTGCATGACCCCGTCTGGCGTGCGGGTGCCCTCCGGGAACATGAGCACCGCTCGCTCCTCGTCCAGCGCCTTGAACACCGCTTTTAGCCCCTCCACGCCCACGTCGCGGTCGATGGGCACGGCCCCGTAAGCGCGGATGGCGGTGGCGAATAGCTTGTTCGTGAACAGGGTGCTGCGGGCGAGGTACGTGAGCGGTCGCGGGGCGCCGACGCCGATGAGCGGCGGGTCGAAGTGCGACTGGTGGTTGCACACCAGCAGCACCGGGCCGGTTTCGGGGATGTTCCGCCGCCCGCTGGCGCGGTGACTCCAGCCGAGGGTAAACCCCCAGAAGCACGTCCAGTAGAAGCCGTGGTACAGGAGCGAGTCGATCACCCGCGGGGGCGGCATGAGTTCACCAGGTGGAGCATGACGGCCGCCACTTCTTCCACCTTCAGCTCGGTGGTGTCGAGGATGAAGGCGTCGGTGGCGGGCACGAGCGGGTCGATGGCGCGGGTGGTGTCCTGGCGGTCGCGGAACAGGATGTCGGCCAGGGTGCGGGCGAAGTCCGGGGCCGGCCCGTCGCCGCTCAGTTGTTTCACCCGCCGCCGCGCCCGCACTGTGGCGTCGGCGATGACGAAGAACTTCACCTCGGCGAACGGGAACACCGACGTGCCCTGGTCACGCCCGTCGCACACCGTGTTCCCGCCGGACGCCAGCCGGATCTGCTCGGACTGTAGCCGCTTCCGCACCTCCGGGAACGTGCCCACCTTGCTGGCCGCCGCCCCGGCCTCGTCGCTGCCGATCCGCTCGCTGTAGTCGGTGCCGTTCAGTTCCACCCGGTCGTCGGCCCGGCCGTAGTGGTACCCGGCGACGGCGGCGGCGATGCGGACGGCGTCCCGCTTCATGGCGTGGATGTCGATGCCAGCTTCGGCCAGGGCCAGCCCGGCGGCGCGGTACATGGCGCCGGTGTCCAGGTAGGCGAACCCGAGCGCGGCGGCGAGCTGCTTGGCCGCCGCCGACTTGCCCGACTTGGCGTACCCGTCCACGGTCACGATCATGCCGCACCCGCCACTTTCGGCGAACCCCGACCGCAAGGTCGGTGGGTGTTGGCGACGACTGGCTCGCACCCACGAGCCTTGCGGCTCAGGTTCGCCAAGTTCGCCCCAACCCGATGTTGGGAACCGACAGTGCAACAATAAGCGAACCCCGGCGGTCGGCCAGACCCGCCGGGGTTCGGTTGTCCATCACTCCACTCACTTGATCCGCAGCGTCACCGTCTCGCCTTCCTTGATGTTGCTCTTCACCGGGGCGGCGTTCGGGAACTCGACCAGCTCGTAGGTGAAGTCGCCGGTGCCCACCAACACGTCCTTCGTCTGGCTCGGGTCGAGCGGGTACGAGGTGCCGTTCACCATCACCGACAGCTTGGTGCGGAACTCGTTCACCAGCACCACTTTCCCCTTACCGATCATCGCCGACGGCAGGGTCGTCTTCTCCGAAGTGGACTTCGTCGCCACCTTCTCCTCCAGCGCCTTCATCTTCTCGTCCATCGCCTTCAGGTCGGCTTGTGCCTGCTCCAGCCGCTTGAGCAGCCCCGGCTGGGTGAACGTGCCGTTCACCAGCAGTTCCAGCTTGTCCTTCTCCTCCCGCACCTTCTTGATGTCCGCGGTCAGCTCCTTCACCTTGGCGTCCAGCGTTTCCAGCGTCGGCTTCGTGTCGGTGGCGGGCGGCTTCGGGTCCTGCGCCTGGCTGACGATCGGGGTGAAGGCGAGGGCCACCCCCGCGGCGGCGGTAAGCAGCGTCTTGTGAGGGGACAGCGGCATGGGGGCAACTCCGGGTGCGGGACTCGGTGACGGCGGGGCGACGGCGACCGGCGGCGGAAGCACGTCGCGGCCGGCGGAACCGTCCGGAGTGACATTAGGGGTCGGCAGTTCCGGCCGCAAGTTGGATTCCGGTTTGGCCGGCGGGAGCGGGTCGGGCAGTGTGGCCGGCGGCGGGGCGACCGGCTTCACGTCCGCCGGCAGTTTCGGCAGCGGGCCGAACGCCGCGGGCGGTTCGACCGGCTTCGGTATCGGGTCGGTGGCCGGCGCCGCAGGTGGCGGAATGGGCGGCAGTTCGGGCTTCGCTGTCGGCGGCAGCGGGGTCGGACTCGGCAGCGGGTCGAGGTTCGGCGACGGCAGCGGCACCGTGTCGAGCGGCTTCGCCGGCGGCGGCAGCGGACCGGGTGACGGCAGCGGCGCTGGCTCCGGGATTCCCGGCAGCGGCTTCAGTTCACTCGACCGCGCTTCCGGCGGGAGCTTCGGCGGGGCCGGCGGTGGCACACTGCCGGCGGCCGTCTCAATCGGTGGGAGTGCGGGCAAAGTCGGCATGGCCGGCGGCGGCAG
>JALHQU010000138.1 GCA_022841795.1 Fimbriiglobus sp. | reverse complement strand
AGCGGTGGAAGTGACGGGTGTCACCCCACTTTACGCCCGGAACTGAAACGAAGCGCCACACTTCTCAACTGGTACCCGCGACCCCGACGGGCGCCACACTTCTCGACCGGAGTTTACATCCTCCGCGAGTCCGGCGACTGATGACCCGCTCGGCCGAGTTGTACACGCGGTGGCGACTCGGTCGGGGCGCGGCGGCCGCGCCTCAGTTGACCACCCCACCCTTCGCCAGGAATACGAGGTCGCACATTAACGATACGGCTACGACTCGCCGACGCTCGACATCGGCTGTGGTGCAGCTCCCGCGTTCGAAATAGTCCAATATCCGCCGCCGGAGCGATGCGGGCCATGACATTTTTTCGGCCTCCACGGAGATCGCATTCCAGTTCACGTCTTGCTGCCCGACGAATAAGGTGTTGCCCCACTTCACCTCGACCGCAACGCAGAGGATTTGGCACAGCAGATCATCGAGCGCCGTACCGACCGGAGATCCCGCCCGAAGCACGCTTGCTAAACGGTACTTCCGCTGTCTGTCAAGCCACTCTGCCACGTCTACATGGTCTTTCGGCCGCTCGGGCGGAGTGTACCCGTAAATGGTCAGAGCGGGTTGCCTCTCCAACACCACCCGCCGGACGTCCACGGCGTACCGGAAGCGGTGGTTCAGTTTGTCAGCCGCCTTGAGCCGACGGAAGTACTCTCCCGCGTCCGGTATCCAGAAGTCGGGCGGCTTCGGGGGTTTTGGGTGGTGAGCCACCCACTCCGGCTCGACCAACCCGATCGCCCCGGTGTCACACGCCGACATCAGCTCCTCGTGCTCGAACACGCCATCCCAGTCGTCCGCACCGGCCGTCCGAACCCGGGCGGCCCGGTCCCGCCAAAAGCCGAGCAGAACGTGATAGGCCTCGAACACACTGCCCGGTGTGCCCCTCTCCAGCACGACGCACAGCGGGTAGTGGTGGTTGATGACGAGCATGGCGGCCGTCAGACAGGTCAGATCGACGCACGACCCGCGGTGGGGGTGTCCGAGGATGAGCGTCGGGCTAAGGATGTTCACCGCACGGGGGAGGCTACGGTGGTCTTGGTACTGGTATTTGATCCGAGCCGAGTTCACACTGTGGAGGTAGAGCAGCAGCGTTTCCACCTCGCGGTCCACATCCTGCGGTTCGGCCGCGTGGGTTGGGTCGCCGAGGCCGTGGAACTCCTCCCGCCCGTCCCTCCGCACCCCGCCGAGGAGGCGACCGAGCCTCTCCTCGCGAGCCAGTGCTTCTGCGGCCTTGTCGTTCGTGCGCACATACCGGGCGAGTTCGACCGCGGCGTCGGGGTCGTACGGATCCCACGGGGGCGTAGACATGGGAGTTGGAATCCGACTGGGAGAGCTTCGGATCAGACCACGTCGGAATTGTACTCGTGGATCAGCAGTTCGGCACACGCGCTTGGCAACGGCCGAGGTGGTCGCAGGTACGGGTTCGTGTGGTCGGCGGTCACGCTCCCGGCTCGTCGGGGCGGTCGTATCACACCCGCCTATGGTGGTGCGGTTGGTTCGACCCCGGCGGGTTGCGGATGCGGCGGGGTGAGCTATTCGTTGGGCATCCGCCGAACAACTGGAACCGATCATGGCCGCGTACGCCGACCCCGACCGCCCGCTGACGCGGGACGAAATCGTCGCCCGCGCGAAAGCTGCGGCCGAGGCGAAGTGGGGGCACAAGCCGGACGCCGCCGCCCCGACCGCCCCGGCCGTGAACGCGAACAAGCTGGTCGGTGTGGTGGTACTGGTGGTGGTTCTGGTGTCGGTGAAGGTGGCGGGTACTACTACATGCGGAATAATCTGCCGGCGCCGCAACCGTTCCCGACGGTCAAGCCGCCGACGTTCCACCAGGTATCGCCTCGCATCGGCCGCTGATCGTGAGCTATGGTTCACCCGTACCCGACCGTTGCGGCGTCGGGGCGTCGTCACCGGGTGTCCCGTGAGCCAGTTCGTTCGGGTGGTGTCCACCCTGGCGGTCGCCGTCAGCTGTGTCGGGGTGTGCGGGTGCAAGTCGAACAACGAGGGGCTGCTGGAAGACACCCGGTGGTCGTCGGCGTACGTGCCCGACTTCAAGGGGATGAGCGGCCGCGGCGTGACCATGACGCTGGCGTTCCACGCCGACGGGCGGTTCGTCATGAGCGTGAAAGGGCCGGCGACCGGCGGCACGTTCAACGGCAAGTGGAAGCTCGGGTCGTTCGACTACGTGCAGCTGTACGACCTGTCCCCGCCGCTCGGCGGGTCGTCGGCGCACATGGAGAAGGTGACCATCTCCGGGGACACCATGACCATGGCCGACTCGGACGGCACCAAGCTGGTGTTCACCAAGATCGACAAGGAGATGGAGAAGGCGAACCACACGCCGGTGAAGCCGCCCCAGACGCCGGCCAGCCCGAACGCCCCGAAGCCCGGCCAGCCGGCCCCGCCGCCGTGGAAGTCGCCGGAGGAGCGGCGGGCCGAGCCGATCGGCACGTACAAGTGAGATGGTGAACAGTAGCAAGCACACGGCGTGTGCCTGCTACTTTGACGGCCTACTCCCGCAGGGCGGGCAGCTCGACCGTGCCGCCGGTGCTGGTGCCCACCCGCGGGAAGAACGCCCGCACGGCGGTGCCGCGGCCGACCGCCGACTCGATCTGAACGCTCCCGCCCACCTGATCCACCACCCGGCGGACCACCGCCAACCCCAGCCCGGTGCCCTGCGGCTTGGTGGTGAAGAACGGCTCGCACGCCTTCGCCCGGGTGACGTCGTCCATCCCCGCCCCGCGGTCGCTCACCTCCAGCATGACGTACCGGCCGGGGTCGCCGGCCCGCCGCACCGGGGCTACGCGGATCACCACCTCCCCGCCGTTCGGCATGGCGTCCCGCGCGTTCAGCGCCAGGTTCAGCAGCACGCGGGTGTACTCGCCGCGGTCGATCAGCACCTGCCCGGCCTGCGGCGGCCGCTCGAACCGGAGCGTGTGGCTGCGGCCGACCGCCGATTTCAGCACCGGCAAAAAGTCGGCGGTGGCGTCCACCAGGTTGAAGACCGCCGGCGGCTGGTGGGTCGGGCGGGCGAAGTCGAGCAGGCTCTGGGTGAGTTCCACCCCCCGCTCGGCGGCGGTGAGCACGGCGGCCGCGATCCCCTTCGACTCGGCGGTCAGCTCGGGCCGGCGGGTGAGCCGGTCGGCGTTGCCGACGACCACCGTCAGCAGGTTGCGGAAGTCGTGCGCCAGCCCGGCGGTCATCTGCTGGAGGGACGCCGCCTTGTCCAGCTCGGCCAGCCGGTCGGCGTGGGCGTTCACCGCCGCCCGCCAGTCGGCCGCCTCCGCTGACTGCACGCGGACGGCCAGCAGGTCGGCCACCGACCCGGCGAAGTCGCGGTCCTCGGTGGTCCACTCGCGGGGCTGGCCGACGTGCTCCAGGCACACCACCCCAACCAGGTCGTCGCCGACGAAGATGCCGGCGTCCAGCATGGACGCGATGCCGAGCGGCTGGAGGTAGCCGGCGTACAGCTCGGCCGTCCGCGGGTCGGACGCGGCCACCTCGGCCGGGATCGCTTTACGGATGGTGAGGGACGCGAAGTAGGTGGGGAAGTCCGCCACCCGCAGGACTGCGCCGGACGAGAACTCGCCGGCCGACCGCTCGTACAGGCAGGCGCACCGCAGGGCGGAGCGGTCGTCCACGAACACCCACACGCCTACCCGTTCCACGTGGGCGGTGGTGGCGGCCAGCCGGGTGACCCGCTCGAACACGTCGGCGAGCGGGGTGGCGGTGGGCAGCCGTGCGATCTCCAGCCGGGCCGCTTCGGTCGGCCGGCGGGGTTCGGGCGGTGTTACGGCTGAGGGCGGCATGGGGTGCCCCGCGGGGTGCGGAACCACATCACTCTAAGCCGCATTCCGGCGGAATGCCAGAACTATTTGGCGTCCGTCAGCCCGTGGGAGCAGCCGCGGCGATCAGGTCGCTCAGCCGTCGGGCGAACCCGGCCGGGTCGCTCACCCGCGACCCCTCGGCGATCACCGCCTGGTCGTACAGCAGCTTCGCGTACAGCTCCACCCGCGGGTCGGCGGGGTTGGCCGCGAACACCGCCTTCACCGCCTTCACCGCGTCGCTGTTCGGGTTCAGCTCCAGAATCCGCTTCGGCCCGCTGGCGTCCTCGCCCCACCGCCGCATCAGCCGCTCCATGTGCGCGGACATGGCGCCCACGTCCGCCACCAGCACCGCCGGGGTGGTGGTCAGCCGTGTGGTCAGCCGCACGTCGCCCACCTCGGGCAGCAGGTGCTGGATCGCCCCGAGCAGGCCGGCGTAGTTCGCCTTCACGTCGTCCGGCACGTCGCCGGTGTTCGGCTTGGCTTCCGCCCGGTCCGCTGCCTGCAGCGGCTTCCCCTTGTACTCCCGCAGGCCGGGCAGGGCGAACTCGTCCACCGGGTCGGTGCAGAGCAGCACGTCGTACCCCTTCGCCCGGAACGCCTCCAGGTACGGCGAGTTCCGCAGCTGGCCGACCGCGTCGCCGGTCAGGTAGTAGATGGCCGGCTGGTCGGCCGGTATTTTGCCGACGTACTCGGCCAGGGTGGTCGTCTTCCCGGCGTCGGTGTTGGCCGACTCGAACAGGCACAGGTCGGCCACCTTCTCCCGGTTCTCGAAGTCGCGGGTCATCCCCTCCTTCAGCACCGGGCCGAGGCCGCGGAAGAAGTCGGCGTACTTCTCCGGCTGGGTGTTCTTCACCCCGGCTAGCCCGTCGAGCACGTTCCGCACCACGTTTTTGCGGATGTTGTCCAACTGCCGCGTCTGCTGGAGGATCTCGCGGGACACGTTCAGCGGCAGGTCGGCCGCGTCCACCACCCCCTTCACGAACCGCAGGTACACGGGCAGCAACTCCTCGCACCGATCCATGATGAGCACCCGCTGCACGTACAGCCGCAGCCCGGCCTTCGGCTCGTCCCAGTCGAAGCTGAACGGCTTCTTCGCCGGCACGAACAGCAGCGCCCGAAACTCGTTCCCGCCCTCGACGGTGAAGTGCAACGTCTTCAGCGGCGGCTCGGCGTCGTGGCTGACCGTCTTGTAGAACTCGGCGTACTCGTCCGGCGTCACCTCCCGCGGCTGCCGCAGCCAGATGGCCTTGCGGTTGTTCAGCACCTCCTCGGTCACGGTCTTGGTGCCGTCCGCCTCCGTCTCCTGGTCCATCGCCACCGGGTGTTCGATGAAGTCGCTGAACTTCTTCACCAGCGCCCGCAGGCGGTACGGGTCCAGGAACTCCTCGGCGTCGGCCTTCAGGTGCAGGGTCACGTCGGTGCCGCGGGCCGGTTTGTCCGCGTCCTCGACGGTGAACGTGCCCTGGCCGTCCGACTCCCACCGCACCCCGCCGGGCTGCCCGCCGGTGCGGGTGAGGACCGTCACCTTGTCCGCGACCATGAATGCGGAGTAGAACCCGACGCCGAACTGGCCGATCAGCCCCGGTGCGGCGGTCGGGTCGTTCTTCGCCTTCACCGCGTCCAGGAACGCTTTCGTGCCGGACTTGGCGACCGTGCCGAGCAGCTCGACCACCTGCTCGCGGGTCATGCCCACGCCGTTGTCCGAGATGGTGAGCGTCTTCGCCGCCGCGTCCGGGGTGATCTTGATCTTCCAATCCTTGTTGTCTTCGAGCGCCGCCTCGTTCTGCAACGAGTCGAACTTGATCTTGTTGACGGCGTCGGACGCGTTCGAGATCAGTTCGCGGAGGAAGATCTCGCGGTCCGAGTACAGGCTGTGGGTGATGAGGTGCAGGAGCTGCTTCAGTTCGGCTTTGAATTCGCGCTGCTCGGCCGGCATGGGTGCGAAATCCTCGACAGGGGTGAAATCAGACGGTGGGGGTTCGTATCTTTGTAGGTCGCGGTCGAAGCGGTTCGGCAGAACCGCGAGGCCCGACGCCGCGGGGCAGAATCACCGTCGGGCCTCGCCTCGCTCCCGCGAGGCTTCGACCACTACCAGCGCAACCGGAGGAATGACATTTTACGAGCCGCCGCACGGTGGACACGTTCGGCTCGGCTCCTACCAGGAGCGGGCCGAGGGAGGCGTCTTTGTTGGTGTCCCACCTTCAGGCGGTCTTCCGAGGCAGGTGAGAACGGCCTGAAGGCCGGACACCAGCGCAGCGGGCCTCTTCGGTAGGTGCCGCCGGGCGGCACGGGCCGGTCGCCGACCGGCCCCTACCTTCGACCAACCTGCCGATTTTCCCGGCACGTCCGCCGGACCGCGGCTGCGGTTCGCACGTCGGCACCCTCGCTGCGGGCTATAGTTGGGTAGCCCGCCACGAGAAGCACCGCCGTCATGCCCACCCCTCTCCGCTGCGAACCGCTCGAACCCCGCGACACCCCCGCCACCCTGCCCACCGGCTTCGCCGAGGACGTGATCGCGTCCGGCATCACCGGGGCGACCGCGATGGCGATCGCCCCGAACGGCGACGTCTGGGTGACCGAACAGACCGGCACCGTGAAGCGGTTCCGCCCCGGCTCGACCGCCGCCGACGTGGTGACCAGCGTGACCGTCGATTCGGGCGGCGAGCGGGGGTTGCTTGGGATCGCGTTCGACCCGGATTACGCCACCAACAAGCTGCTCTACCTGTACCACACCGTGCCGGGCACCTCGTCCGCGGCGCCGTTCAACCGCGTCAGCCGGGTGGTGGTGAACGACGCGAACGCGGCCGACTACACCGCCGGTACCCCGTCCGCAATCCTCAGTCTCGACCCGCTGTCGAGCGCCACCAACCACAACGGCGGGGCGATCCACTTCGGCGGCGACGGCAAGCTGTATGTGGCGGTCGGGGAGAACGCGAACGCGGCGAACGCCCAGAGCCTGTCGAACCGCCTGGGCAAGATCCTCCGCATCAACCCGGACGGCAGCATTCCGGCGGACAACCCGACCACCTTTGACGGCGTGAGCGGCACCACCGCCGGGCTGAACCGCAGCATCTGGGCGATCGGCCTGCGGAACCCGTTCACGTTCGCCGTCCAACCGGGCACCGGCCGGCTGTTCATCAACGACGTGGGCGGGGCGCTGTTCGAGGAGGTGAACGACGGGCGGGCCGGGGCGAACTACGGCTGGCCGACGACCGAAGGCCCGTCGCCGGGCGGGGTCGCCGGGGTGACGTACCCGGTGTACGCGTACAACCACGGCAGCGGCCCGCTGCAAGGGCGGACGATCGCCGGCGGGGCGTTCTACAGCCCCGACACGGTGCAGTTCCCGTCCGCGTTCGTCGGCGACTACTTCTTCGCTGACTTCGTCGTCAGCCGCATCTACGTTCGCGATGTCGCCACCGGGAGCGTGACCACGTTCGCCGAAGGCGCCAGCAACCCGGTCGATCTGAAGCTGACAGGCGACGGCCGGCTGCTGTACCTGTCCCGCGGGGCGGGCACCGTCTCGGCGGTGCGGTCCACCGTCACCGGGTCCGGCCCGGTGGCCGCGGTCAGCACCGGGGCCGGCACCCCGCTGCGGGTGGTGGTGCGGAACGCCGACGGCAGCACCCGGTTCACCCTGGCCCCGTTCGGCGACTTCGGCGGCGGGGCGACGGCGGCCGTCGGCGACGTGACCGGCGACGGCACGAAGGACATCGTGGTGGCGGCCGGGCCGGGCGGCGGCCCGCACGTGAAGATCTTCGACGGCATTACTGGCGCTGAGGTGCGGAGCTTCTTCGCGTTCGCCCCGGTGTTCGCCGGCGGGCTGAACGTGGCGATCGGCGACGTGGACGCGACCGCCGGCAACGAGATCGTGGTCGGCGCCGGCGCCGGCGGCGGGCCGAACGTGCGGGTGTTCACCGCCACCGGCGGCGAACTCCGGAGCTTCTTCGCGTACAACCCGGCGTACCGCGGCGGGGTGAACGTGGCGACCGGCGACGTGGACGGCGACGGGCGGGACGACGTGATTACGGGCACCGGCGCCGGCGGCGCCCCGCACGTGCGGGCGGTGCGGATGAGTGACCTGGCCGAACTGCGGAGCTTCTTCGCGTTCGATGTCGGGTTCACCGGCGGGGTGTATGTCACGGCCGGGGACATCAACCGGGACGGGACGGACGAGATCATCACCGGGGCGGGGGCGGGCGGCGGGCCGAACGTGAAGGTGTTCCTGCTGACCCCGGACATCAGCTTCTTCGCCTACGACCCGGCGTTCCGCGGCGGGGTGCGGGTGGGGTACGAGGACGGGTTCCTGTACACCGGCCCCGGCCCCGGCGGCGGCCCGCATGTGAAGGTGTTCGACGTGGGCGACGCCACCCCGCGGGACCAGTTCTTCCCGTTCGACATCGCATTCCGCGGCGGCGTGTTCGTCGGGTGAGGCCGGTCATTCGAGGGCTTTCCCGATACCGGCCAGGAGCGAGGCCAGGGCCTTCCCGCAGGCCTCCTTCTTGTCCGCCGGGTACGTGACCCTCAACTTCACGACGTGGTCCTTGTGCCCCAGGATGTACGCCTCGCTCACGGTCGGTGAGCCGTCCTCCTGGATCAGGTCGAACCGCTTCCAGGCGGCCTTCACCACCCCTTTCGCGTCGGACATCGGCTTGCTGCCGGAATCGGTTTCCTTGAACGCCTTGTAGATCCCCGCGTCCTTCGCCTGTTTCAGCCCTTCCACCACCCGGTCCAGTTCCGCCTTCGCCTCCTTCGACTCCCCGCCGTTCGGGAACTTGGCGTCGCCGGCGTAGAAGTACAGGGTGAGGACGACCGGGGCGGCCTCGTCCGTCGAGTTGTACGCGATCGTGTACCCGCCGGTGCGGGTGTTCATCTCACGCGGTTCGCCCCGCGTGAACCCGTCCACTTTGGGCCACTCCACCTTCGGCAGGCTGTCGGCCGCGACCAGTGGGGCGAAAGCGACGAGGGCGACGACGGTGGCGACCGTGCGGACGTTCATGACAAGCCTCGCAGTGTGTGGCGACGGGTCCAGGCGAACGGCATCAGTTATCCCGTACCGGCATGCGTCTGTCCACCCGCCTGTTGCCGAGTCTGTATTATGTCGATCCAGGCCGGCAACTCGGCGAGCGTGTGGATGACCGCATCCGCGCCGGCGGCGGTGAAGCGGGATCGCACCTCGGCCCGGCGGCAGTCCCGGTCGTCCGGCAACAGGGCGGCGAACTCGGCCTCGCTCAGCCCCATCTCGTTGCTGCTGTCGATCACCCCGACGCTCCACACCCCGGCGTTCCGCCCGTCCTCGATGTCGATCACCGTGTCCCCCACCTTCACCACCGCGGCCGGCGGGTAGACGCCCGTCGCCTCCATCGCGCGGAAGATCATCCACGGGGCGGGGCGGCCCTGCGGCACCTCGTCCGCACAGATGGCGAAGTCCGGCGTGTACCCCTGGTCGCGGGCCGCCGCGTACACCACCTCCGCCGCCGCGCGGAAGTAGCCGGTGGTGGCGGCGATCTTGATCCCACGCCGGCGGAGTTCGGCCACGCACTCGACCACGCCGGGGATGAGTTTCGAGTGCTGCCGGGCGGCCTCCACCTGTTTCGGCGTGACGGCTTGATACAGCCGCTCCACGTCCGCCTCGGTCCAGTCTCGGCTGTGTGCGGCCCGCCACCGTTCGCCGATGTCCGGCTCTCGCAGCATCGCCCGGATGTGGTCCTTCTTGTGCAGGCCCATCGGCCCGCGGGCCTCGGCGACCGACACCGGCACGCCGGCCTCGGCGAACGCGGCCACGAACGCCCCGGCCGGGGCCAGGCAGCCGAAGTCGATGGTGGTGCCGGCCCAGTCGAGGACCACCAGCCGGATGTCACGCGGGCGGGGCAAGGCACTCCTCCAGGACGGGGCGGAAGGCGGCGAACGGCGGGGTGACGAGGCCGGGCACCTTGGCGGCGTCGTCCCGCCTACGAAGGGCGACGGCGGCGACGAAGTGCGGGTGACGCTCGAACTCGGTGCGCTCGGACTCGTTCATCGGCCCGCCCTGAATCGCCAGGCTCTGAACCGACGCCGGGGAGAGGGCGGCGAGGTAGCCCGGCTCGGCGGCACACAGGTACCGCTTGGCCGCGACGTGCAGCCGCACCGGCTCGGTGACGGCCGGCGGCAGGCGCTTGGCGAGGAACCGCACCCCGCGTGCCTCGTGCCGGGCGTCGATTCCGCGGTCGGCGCAGTCGTCGCCCAGGTGGTGCAGCAGGTGGCCGACGTCATGCAGGAGCGCGGCGACGATCTCGGCCGGCGGGGCGCCGGCGGTGCGGGCCAGGTCCGCCGCCTGGAGCGCGTGTTCCAACTGCGTCACCGCCTCCCCGCCGTACAGGTCGCTGCCGCGGGTTGCGAACAGCCGGCCGACGTGATCGACGAACTCGGCCCGCGTCATAGCAGGATCCCCCTGGATGGGGGTAGTAAACAGAACCGGCGGCGGGGTGTCCCGCCGCCGGCCGGAGGTCGTCACCGTTCAGCCGACTAGCCGACGAAGATGCCGCCGCCGTACGAGTTGCCGAACGTGTTCACCGCCAACAGCGGGTTGAGGACGGAGTTCACCACCCCGCCGCTCCGCTGGCTCACCTGGTAGATCTGGGCGAGCGGGCGGGACCCCTTGCCCAGGCCGGTGAGGATGTCGGTCAGCCCGTCCCCGTCCTGGTCCATGGCGGCCACCCGCACCCCGCCGGTGAGCGGGATGGGGGTGGTGCCCGGGGTGGTGGTGTCGCTGACGAAGAAACTGCGGACCTGGCCGAACCCGACCCCGCTGAACGCCTTCACGTGCGGGGCGCCGCCGGGGCCGGCCCCGGTGATCACGTCCGCCACCCCGTCCCCGGTCAGGTCGCCGGCGGCCACGCTCACCCCGCCGTTGAACCCGCCGTAGGCGTTGAACTCGGTGAGCACCGCCCGGTCGGGCATGCGGAGCACCCGCACCCGGTCAGTCCCCGACTCGGCCCCGACCACCAGGTCGGCCAGGCCGTCGTTGGTGAAGTCCGCCGCGCCCAGCGTCACCCCGCCGGTGAACGTCGGCTCGAACGCGAAGAAGTCGTGCAGCACCGAGCGGTCCAGCCCGCTGATCACCCGCACCCGCGGGCCGCCGCCGCGGCTGGCGGCGGCGATCACGTCCCCGAACCCGTCCCCGTTCACGTCCCCCACCGTCACGTTCACCCCGCCGCGGAACGCCGACTCGAACGCGAAGAACGAGTACAGCTTGACCCCGTTCGTGCCGTCGTACACGTTCACCTGCGGCCCGCCGCCCGGCCCGGCGGCGGCCACCACGTCCTGCACCCCGTCCCCGTTCACGTCCCCGGTGGCCACCCGCACCCCGCCGGAGAACCCGCCGAACGGGAAGATCGGCCCGCCGAACAGCATCGCCCCGGTCTTCGAGTTGTACACCCGCAACTGGCCGCCCACCCCGGCCTCGGTGCCGGCGGCGAACAGGGTCGAGCCGACCGGACTCGTCCCGCCGCCCCCGCCCCCGCCGCCGGTGCCGACGTCCTTGGTGCTCACCGTCTCGAAGTTCAGGTACCCGACGCTCGCCTTGTTCACCACCTGGGTGATCCGCTGGTGGGCGAGTGGGTCGGTCGAGTTGGTGATGGTGCGGGCGCCGTTCACCTCGACCAGCAGCGAGTCGCCGACGATGTTGCCGTTGAACGGCTGCACCGGGTTGCCGCCGTCGATGATGATGTTCGTGCGGAGGGTGGGGCGGGCGTACACGCTGTCCCCGACGGCAGTGGCCTCGTTCCCGGTCCGCACGAAGATGTTGGTGTACGACATCTGGGTGGCGGACGACGTGCCGACGTTCAGCGGCAGCGTCTGCCCGAGGGACACGTTCGAGATGGAGATGGCGGCGTCGGTCACGAACACGCTGTCCTGGCCGTCGGTGGCGGTCGTCTCCAGCCGGCCGGACTGCTGGCCGGTGGTGCTGATGCCGAGCACCGTCAGCACGTCCCGGTCGCCCGAGTTGTCCGGGTCGCCGTTCACCAGGAACGATCCGCTCACGCCGGTGAACCGCAGGGTGGTGAGCGGCACGTTGAACGCCGGGTTGCCGACGCGGAACTCGCCCGAGTTGCCGTTCAGCGGCTTGTACACCGCCCCGGCGTCCGGGTTGGTGGGGCTGCCGAACGTCAGGTTGGTGCGGTCCTCCCACGCCAGGTTGTCCGTCCCGCCGGCCCCGTTGTACTGCAGGTCTTCCACCGCCGTGTACGTCAGCTGCGGGGACGGCAGGCCGAACAGTGTGCCGGCGTCCAGCCCGGTCTGCCGCACCACCACCGCGTCGTTCCCGGCCGACCCGTACTTGACGAGGGTGTCCGCCCCGCCCAGCCCGTTCACCGTCAGGCTGTCCAGGGCGGTGTCGAACAGCGCCTGGAAGGTGCCCGTCTCCACCGCCCCGGAGCTGACGAAGATGGTGTCCACGTTGTCCGACCCCTGCACCAGGGCGGCGTCCGCCCCGCCCGAGTCGGCGATCAGGAACCGGCCGTTCGTCCCGCCGGCGGAGAACGTGTACGAGTCGTTCCCGGCCCCGCCGATCATGTTCACCCGCTGCGGGTACGTGCCGGCCAGTTGCAGGAACTGGTCGTTCCCGCTGCCGGTGGTCACCTGCAGGGTGCCCAGGTTCAGCCCGGTGTGCACCAGGTACCCGCAGTCGCCGAACAGGGTGTCGAACCCGGGGTTGTACCCGACCGCCCCCGTCTGGAAGGTGGCGCGGGTGCCGGCGGTGGCGCCGGCCCCGTTGATCAGGATCTGGTCGTTGGCGTCCCCGCCCATGTTCGCTTCGACGTAGTACTTGATGAACTGGAGGGTGCTGTCCGCCGCCAGCCCGTTCGACCCGACGATGAGCGTGTCCGCCCCGCCCAGCCCGTTGAACTGGATGCGGCCGAACTCGCCGACGGCGAACGACGCGGTGTTCCCCAGCCCGTCGGTGACGATCACCCGGTTGGCGTCGGCCGGGTCCTGGGTGAGGGTCATGGTGTTGCCGCTGCCGTCCCCGGTGACGATCAGGGTGGCCCCGACGCCCAGGGTGGCCCGCACGTCCGGGATGGACCAGATGCCGCGGCCGAACGTGCCGACCACCAGCCGGTCGCCGTAGAAGTTGAGGTCCGACACCACCGTGTTCGGCAGCCCGGAGCCGTACTCCGTCCACCCGAGCAGGCCGCACGTCGGGTCGGTGTTCAGCCGGAACACCCCGCCGCGGCCGCCGGCCGCCAGCGTCACCCCGCCCAGGGTGCTGCCCGGGTTGGCGTCGTACAGGGCGATGGCGTTGATGTCGGTGGTCAGCCCGCCGGCGGGCAGCCCGTTCGCCCCGGCCGGCCCGACCAGCCCGGCGCCGATGTTCGTCCAGGTGGGCGAGGCGGCGTCGGCGTTGAGCGTCTCGTACACCTCGTTCCCGCGGACGGCGAACGCGTGCCGCCAGTCGTCCGGGTCGACGGCGATGTCCTCGACCGTGCCGGTGCCGGGCAGGCCCAGGTTCACCCACGACACCCCGAACTCGCCCCGCCGCCACAGCTGGCCGGTGCTGGTGCCGACGAACCCGATCTGGTTGAACGTCAGCCCGTCCCGCTTGCCGCCGTACCCGATGGACGCCACCCGCCCGGTCATGCCGATCGGGGTCACCCGGTTGACGATGTTCCCGGTCGCGCCGATCGGGTCCGAGTCCTCGTACACCTCGGTGGTGCCGTACATCGCCCGCCGCGGGTCGTTGGCGTTCAACTGCATGGAGATCGGGATGTTCTCCCCGAGCCAGGACGCGTTCCGGTCGGTGGCGACCAGACCGGACTGGGCGGTGGTCGGCGTGCCCGGGCCGGAGAACGTGAGGGCGGTGCTGGACACCAGGGTGCCGGCGGCGTTGAACACCCGGCGGAACACGTTGCTGAAGTTGGTGCCGACGTAGTACCGCACCGTCTGCGCGCCGGTCAGCCCCGAGTTGTCCACCTGCACGGTGTACGAGTTCGCCTGGTCGAACATGCCGTTGTACCCGGCCCCGGCCAGGAACGACGAGTAGGTGCCGCTGCCGGTGGCCGACTGCTCGCCGGCGAACGTGTCCTGGAACCCGCCGAACGCCCGCGAGTTCAGCTGGTCCCAGCCGACCGACCACACCTGGCCGACGCTCAGGTCGCCGTTCACCGACACCCAGGTGCCGGCCCCGCCGGTCGGCGCCGTCTGGCGGTACAGCCCGCCGCCGGTGCCGAACAGCAGTTGCCCGTTCTTATCGACCACCATCTCCCGCGCGTCCCCGGCCGGGGACGACCCGTTCGTCGTGGGCGCGTTCGTCACCCACCCGGTGCCGCTCAACTTGCCCTGGATCTTGCTCGGGTAGTCGTACCAGGCGGCGGTGCCGCCCAGGTTGTTCGTCGTCGGGATGGACGTCTTCGCGCCGGCCGAGCCGTCCAGCGGCACCCACTGGTTGGCGATGTAGTGGCCGGTGGTGGACAGGGCGGACGGGTTGATGGTGCGGTCGCCGCGGAACGTGTTGGCGTCGTAGGTGACGGCGGCGGTGTTGCCGCCGAAGAACCGCTGCTCGGGGTTGCCGGCGATGTACACCAGGTTGGCGTTGGTCGGGTCGGCGACAATGTCGATGAACTCGCCCCGCTCGCCGGCGTTCAGCCCCATCACCTGCTGGAACGCGCCCGGGGCGCCCGGCGGGTTGACGAACGGGTCGGCTTTCCCGGTGGCGAACACCGCCCCGCCCAGCGTGTCACTGATCGTGAACTCGGTCTCGCTCGGGGTGGACACCACGAACCACACCGGCGGGGTGATGATCGCCCCGGTGTTCGGGTCCACCCAGTTGTTGTTCGCCTTGCTGTTCAGCGGGGTGGTGTCGGTGACGTTGTCGTCCGCCCCCGTGATGACCACCTGGTCGCCCACCTTCAGGCGGTGCCGCACGCCCGGCGGCATGGTGATGGTGCCGTCGGTGGCGATGCGGAAGATGGGCGAGACGCCGCCCAGGTACCGCGGGGTGTCCATCCGCGTCCAGTTGCCCCCCTGGTTGGTGGACCACACCACCGACGTGAGCTGCGCCTGCCGGGCGGAGAAACTCTCCGTGTACGGCAGGTTGGTCAGGTTGTTCAGGTCGATGACGCGGGTGTCCGACGGCGGCGGCTTGTCGTTCACGATGGCCACGTACACCACGTCGTTCACCGACGTCTGGTTGAACACCGAGATCTTGATGTTCACCGTGGTCGGGTTGATCCGCATCTGCCCGCCGCCGAACTGGAGGACGTCGTCCACCTGCCCCCACCCGGCCCCGCCGTTGTCCGTCCGCCACACCTGCGGGGTGGAGCTGCCCACCTTGGTGGCGGCGTAGAACCGCAGCCGGTCGTCCGCGTCCGGCCCCGGGTCGGCGGCCAGGTCGAACACCACCCCGTCCAGCACCTTGGTGAACGTCGCCCCCTGGTTGGTGCTGCGGTACACCCCGGTGTCGGTGGACACCAGCATGAAGCTGTTACGGACGTGGACCTTCCGCACGTTCTGCCCGGCCATGGCGGTGAGCACCTGCCAGGTCGGGTTGGCGTCCAGCGCGTTGGTGCTGAACAGCACCCCGATCAGGTCGCCCCGCATGTTCGACGCCGGGATCGGCCGCACGTCCCCGTTCGCGTCCCGGTACGTCTGGTTGCGGTACCCGCCGTCGGAGGTGTTGCCGATGCCGACGATCACCCGGGTCGTGTCGGCCGGGTCGAAGCTGATGTCCGAGACGGACATGGACCCCAGGTTGTCGGTGAGCGGGGTCCAGGTCGGGCTGGCGGCCGTGCCGTTGTTCGTCCGCCACACCCCGGTGTTCGACCCGCCGGTGAAGATGATGTCCGCGCTGAGCGGGCTGGTGGCGATGGCGTTCACCGCGCCGATCACCGGGTTGCCGGTGATGCCGGTGTTCTGCCCGCTGTTGATGACGGTCGGCCCGAGGCTCTGCCAGGTGGCGGTGCCCGACAGGGAGATGGCCGGAACTTCCCGCCCTTCAAGCTGTTCCAGCCGCGGCCGGGAGCGGTGGGTCGGGAACCGGGACGACACCGGGGCCGAGGGGCGGCGAGGTTGCTGAGTCATGGGGACGTTCAGGAAAGTAAGGAAGGATGGATTCAGGGCCTGTAGTTCCGACGATCCAGGGGCGAAACCGATTGCGGTTCGGTTCGCCCAAACCGCGCAATCACCCGGCATCCTACGCCGTATGGTCGGCGGGCGGGGGCTAAAGTCTGTGTCCCGTTCGGCCGACGGGCCGGCGGAACAGTCGCGGGACGACATTCCGACCGCCACGACCCGCCCGCGGCGAACATTTCCGCACCGTCGGTTCAACTCCTACAACCCGCCCGGCCGATACGTCTTGTGAGCGTGAGTGTGCGTCGCCGTCGCCCAGTGTCCGGGCGGCCGGTTCAGGAGGGTCGTGTTATGCTGTCCCGCGCGTTCGGGGCCGCGGTCGCGGTGTTCGTGGTCGGGGCGGCCTCCGCCCAACCGCCGGACCCGCTTCCGATTCCGGCTGGCGATCCCGCTGTCGTCGGCGACCCCTCCTCGGACGTCCTGTTCGGCCGGACGCGGGCCGAGCGGGCGTTGGACTCCGGTGGCCCGGTGTACGACCGCTGGTGGGTGACCGGGGAATACTTCCTCGGGTACACCCGCCCGGGCACCCTGCCGCCCATCGCCACCAGCGGTACCGCCGACTCCCTGGCCGTCCTCGGCCGGACCGGCACCCGGGTGCTGCTCGGCGGGGAACAGGACTTCGGCGGCGTGTCCGGCGGCCGGTTCGGAGCCGGGTTGTGGCTGGACCCGTGCCGCGCCTACGGGTTCGAGTGGGGGGTGTTCTTCCTGCCCACCCAGCGGTCGTCGTTCACCGCCGACAGCACCACCGCCGCCGCCCTCGGCCGGCCGTTCTTCGACACCAACCTGGGCATCGAGAACGTGCGGCTGGTGTCCCTCGCCGGCCAGTTCGACGGCCGCATGTCCGGCGAGTACTCCACCCTGTTCTGGGGCGGGGAGATGGGCATGGCCGTCCGCGTGCTGGAGACCTCGACGTTCACCCTCGAGCAGTTGTTCCACGCCCGGTACTACGGGCTGGAGGAGAAGGTCGGGGTGAACGACGTCGTGACCGCGGTGCCGGGCGGCGGGGCGATCTTCTTCAACGGCCAGGCCCAGCCGCTGGGGGCGACGGTGGCCGTGTCCGACTTCTACTCGGTCGTCAACCGCTGGGTCGGTGGGGCGGGCGGGCTGCGGGTCAACTGGTCGTCCGGCCGGGTGCTGGTGTCCGTCACCGGCCGGCTGGGCATCGGGGCGATGATGACCACCCTGACCGCCGACGGCGAAACGCGGCTGACCGGCAGCGGGGCGGACGCCAGCCTCCGCACCGGCATCCTGACCGCCGGCCGGCCGACCCGCCGGGTGACCGACGTGGACATCTCGTTCGCCCCGGAGGTGGGTGCGCGGGTGGGCTACCGGCTGACCGACCACATCACCGCCAGCGTCGGGTACCAGTACCTGTACATGACGAACGTGGCCCGCGTGGAACAACAGCTGAACCGGAACGTGGACCCGACGCGGGTGCCGTCCGGGCAGAACTTCGGTGCGGCGGCGAACGCCCCGATCGGCCGGCTGGATGTTCAACGCGGGTACTACTGGATGCACGGGTTGGCCGTCGGGCTGACGTTCAGCTTCTAGCCGCCGGGTGACAGGATGCTCGCGCGGCAGCGGGATTTTCCGCTGCCGTGCGGTGTTTCTGCGGCGGCCCGGCGGACGCCTACACCTCTGATACACCTCTGATACACCTGAACTGCGGAAAGTTTCGCGGCGGCGACCCCGGCTTTGTAACAAGGGTGTGAGCGGGAGGTGCGAGCGGCACCTGAATCAGGTGTCACTCGAACAGTTCGGCGACGGCAACGGACAGCCCCGGCAGCTGCGGGTCAGCCGGTAACTGCTGGGAAATGTTGAACGATTCCGGCTCGCGGCCGGGGTGGAACACGGCCACCGTCCGCCACCGCGGGTCCACCACCCACACCGTCGGCACCCCGGCGGTCAGGTAGCTCTCGATCTTCTGGTCGGCCCGCTCCCGGATCTCACCGGGATAGGTGATCTCGACCGCAAGCGTCGGCACCCCCGCGAGTAGCGTCGTCTCGTCGGACTGTACCTCGACGAGCGGGGCGTCGGCGTACACCACGTCCACGCCGACGGTCTCCGGCGGGTCGCCCGGCAGGATCACCCCTGCCTCGCCGCCGTACACCTTGCCCTGCGGCTCGGGCTGACTCTCCACCCAGTTCTTGAGGATGGTGCCGACGTTAATCATCATCTCGCTGTGGAAGCGGTTGCGGACGGTCATGCCCAACTCTGCGGATTCCGTGGGGGCTTCGTGCAACTCGCCGCCGACGAGCCACCGCTCGCCGCCGTCGTCCGGCATCCGCAGCAGATCGTCCGGCTTGTACAGCTTGGTCGGCACCGCGGTACTCATCCGAACCCCTCCGCAACTGTCAGCAGTATACCCGGCAGGGCTACCGCACTATGAAGGGCTGACATTGTAGGGGTTTGCGGCTATGACAGGGGTTCCGTGAGGAGTCTCCGATGGCCGCCCTGCCCATCACCGCCGTGTTCGCCGACCTGCCCG